>NZ_JBTXLW010000007.1:0-177510 GCF_054871795.1 Enterococcus sp. LJL51
AATTACATTAAGAATTATAATACCCATAGAATTCAACGGAAGTTGGGTTATCTATCACCGATAGCCTATCGAAAACAGACCGTTTAATCGCCTCTCTTTTGCCCTCTCACTTTTGGGGGTCAGTGCCCTTTTGTCTCGACCTCTTTGTTTCAAGTCTTTTTTAGAGAAGAGAATTCTCGACAACTATCTAAACTTCCAAGCGCTGCTTTGGCTCAAGCAATCGTGGAAGTAGGTCTATTTGATAGCTACATAGACATGAACAGCTAGCGCCTATTTCACATTTGAACTAAGTGATTACTTATTCATCCAATTGCCGCCAAAGAATATCAGCCTGTAGGCGGATGAAATCCCGCGCAATAGTAACGTATTATAGAGTAAGGAAGACAGATGATTGGAGATGAAATGTTATGAAGAAAAAGACGGTCTGGGGAACGCTTCTGCTTGTTGCCTACTTGCTAATCGTTATTTGGATTATCCTTTTAAAGTTTTCTGTTAGTTTTGATGATCTTGCTGCTTTGAATGATGGTCATTTAAGAAATATCAATTTGATTCCCTTTGGAGACTCGGTTGTTATTAATGGTAAGCTAGACCTTAAAGAAATTATCTACAACGCGGTAATTTTCATTCCTTTCGGCGGTTTACTGGGTATTGCAGGTAAAAATATTTCCTTGTGGGGAAAGGTCCGCTTAATTATCTTGTTTAGCTTAAGTCTGGAGATTTGCCAATATATTTTTGATTTAGGAACTTCCGACATCACCGACTTAATCACTAATGTTTTCGGCGGTCTGCTAGGTTTATTGATTTATGCCCTACTAAAAAAGTTGTTTTCAGAAGAAAAACTAGACAAGTTTCTGCTGTCGGCAGGAACACTTCTCTTTATGCTGGCTACCGGATTTGTTTTGTTTCTAATTTTCTTTAATCGTTGATTATTAGAGAATGAACTAATAAAAAGCGACAGACCCAAACATCAGGTCTGTCGTTTCTATTTTTTTATTTTATAATGGTAAATTTCGTCTCTGCAAGTGCCTGCTCAAGCTCAGTCTGAGACAGTTCCTGCTCTACAGAGAGTACAGCTTTCTTTTCAGCAAGGTTGACCTCTGCTTCTCTCACTCCCGATAAGGCTTCAAATTTTTCCTTTACAATTCCTACGCATCCGGCACATTTCATTCCTTCGATTTTTACTGTTTGATTCATTCGTCTCTCTCCTTCAATAATTGATTCATTTATTTTCGAACGGCTGTTGGTTTAAACCGTTTCAAGCGTAGTGCATTCAACAAAACTGAAACTGAACTAAAGCTCATTGCAGCTCCGGCAATCATCGGATTCAGCAGCGGACCGCCAAATAGATACAACACACCCATTGCCACAGGAATTCCCAACGTATTATACGCAAATGCCCAAAATAGGTTTTCCTTGATATTTTTAATCGTTGATTTGCTTAGTTCCACTGCGGTTGGTACATCCATCAAGTCACTGCGCATCAGCACAATATCGGCTGATTCTATAGCGACATCTGTCCCAGATCCAATAGCAATCCCGATATCCGCCTGTGCCAAAGCTGGTGCGTCGTTGATGCCGTCGCCAACCATGGCAATTTTGCGGCTTCCAGCCTGAAGTTTTTTTACCTCTGCCGCCTTATCCTCCGGCAGAACCTCGCTAAGCACCCTATCGATGCCTACTTGCTTCGCTATGGCTTCAGCAGTACGCCGGTTATCGCCAGTAATCATGGCAACTTCAATCCCCATCTGATGGAGCTTTTCGATGGCTGCTTTACTACTTTCCTTGATTGTATCAGCTACAGCAATGATTCCGGCAAGCTGCTGATTTTGAGCGATAAACATTGGCGTCTTACCCGCTTCAGCCAGCTGATCAGAGGATTCCAGAAAATCACCTAAATCAATTCCCTGCTCCATCATCAGCTTTTTATTCCCTAATAAAAGCTGATTGCCTTCAATTTCTCCCTGAATACCATGCCCAGGAATTGCTGCAAAATTTTGCATTGAATAAAGCGGCAGCTCCTGTTCTTGAGCTGCATTAACGATGGCTTCGCCCAGCGGGTGCTCAGATCCTTTTTCAGCTGAAGCGGCGTACTGAAGCAGCTCCTGTTCTGACAGATTATTCTTCACAAGGATATCTGTCACAACTGGTTTTCCTTCAGTGATGGTTCCCGTTTTATCAAACACAATTGTCTGAATTTTATGCGTTGTTTCCAGTGCATCTCCGCTTTTAATCAGTACACCGTTTTCTGCCCCTTTTCCAGTCCCCACCATAATTGCTGTTGGTGTTGCCAAGCCCAGTGCACAGGGACAAGCAATGACTAGCACAGAAATAGTGATTGTCAATGAGAAAACCCATGATTCCTGACCAATGAAATACCAAGCTAAACCAGACAATATTGCCAAGCCAATTACTATAGGAACAAAAATACCGGAAATCTTATCTGCCATCTTGGCAATTGGCGCTTTAGAACCCTGTGCATCCTCTACCAATTTAACAATTTGAGCTAAGGCTGTATCCTTACCGACTTTTGTTGCCTTGAACTGAATCGTTCCATTTTTATTGATACTTGCTCCGATAACAGCATCTCCAGCTTTTTTCTCAACGGGGATGCTTTCTCCAGTCAGCATCGATTCATCAATCGCTGTCGTACCTTCCAAAACCACACCATCAACTGGAATTTTTTCCCCTGGACGAACAACAATAATATCTCCTTGCTGCACTTGATCAATCGGCAGTTCAAGCTCCTCTTCAGCTCTAATTACACGAGCAGTTTTAGGAGCAAGACCCATTAGCTTTTTGATTGCTTCAGAGGTTTTCCCTTTGGAAACTGCTTCAAAGTACTTGCCTAGAGTAATTAAGGTTAAAATAACCGCTGCTGATTCATAATACAGCTCCATAGCGAAATGTGTATGACCGTTAAATACCATTACCGTTCCGTACAAGCTATATAAAAATGCCGCACTTGTACCTAAGGCAACTAACGAATCCATATTGGGGTGTCCTTTAAATAAAGAGCGGAAGCCGACAACAAAGAAGCTCCTGCCTAAGTATAGTACCGGCACAGTCAAAATCAGCTGTAAAACTGCAAATGTAGTGCCCGCTGCCATTGGATCAATGAAAGCAGGCAGCGGTAATCCTAGCATATGTCCCATTGCAATATATAATAACGGCACGGTGAACACTCCAGAAAGCCAGAAACGCTGCCACATATTATGAATATGCTGCTGCTTTTTTTCTTGGTCTCGCTCCACCTGATCCTTTTCTGAGATTTCCTCAACAGCCTCATACCCAGCGTCCTTTACCGCTGCAGCAATCTCACTGCTATTCTGAATTTCCGGATTATAGCTAACGGACAGTTTTTCTGTTGCCAGATTTACTGTAGCCTGCTCCACACCATTCAGACGTTTAACCGCTTTTTCCACCGTCTGTGCACAAGACGCACAAGTCATGCCTTCTATTGTATAGATTTTTTGTACTGCAGGACTGATCGCCCGAAAGCCTGCGTCTGCTACGGCTTGTGCAATCGCCTGATCACTCAATTTTTCCTCATCGTAATCCATTGTTAGTTTTTCTGTTGCCAGATTAACGGAAGCTTTGGTAACTCCTGTCAGCTTTCCCGCTGCTTTTTCAACGGTCTGTGCACAAGACGCACAGCTCATTCCTTCTATATCAAATGTTTTAGTCGACACACACGTCACTCCTTTTCCTTAATCAGATGACACTGACATTGTCCTGGAATACAATTACAAGGAACAGATGTCACTGCTTCTTTCTTTTTTTGTACAAGTAATTTTTCCAGCTGCTCAATATCTGAAAAGCTTAAGGTACTCTTTTGCAGGAGCAGACCGGCAACTTCTCCTACTTTTTTACTGCAAATTTTTGCGAGAAGCTCATCAGAGAGATCAGCCAGACTTCTTCTTTCCTCAACTAGTGCATAGTAAATGAATTTATTTCCCAAAGGCTTTGTCGCCAACAGACCCTTCTCGGATAAACGGCTTAATAATGTTTTTACTGTATTTTTCTTCCATTGCATTTTTTCATTAAGTATCGTATATACTTCGTTGCTGGTCGTTTCCTGTTGTGCCCACACAACACGCATAACTTCCCATTCTGCATCAGTAATCTTAGAATCCGTCATTTTTCGCCCTCCTCTAATTATCGATTACATTTGTAGTCGTTTTATTCTTTTTTATTCTAACTGATTTTTTTACTACTGTCAAAGCTTTTCTCTTAAAATAAAAAAACGTTCTTTCTCTCTAAAAAATAGGAGATTGAACGTTTTTAGTAGTTAGCACTTTTCATATTTTTAAAAATACAGAGGTGACCAGGCCGTTTTTACTGTAGGACTGTACATTTTTCAGTTTAACTGACTGATCAATCTGTTGAAATAAAGGTATCCCTTTTCCTAAGACTATTGGAATTGTCGTGATGATGTATTCATCAATTAAATTAGACGCTACTAAAGGAGCTACCACCTGACCGCCGCCTACAATCCAGATATCTTTTCCATCCTCGACAAGAAGCCGCTGAATAAGCGCTGTAGGTTTTTCGTCAGTAAAGGTTAGGTTTTCACGACCTTCCTCTACATTATGAGTTAAAACATAAGAATGCTTTTCTTCATAAGGATACTTTTCGGGAGAAAGCTCATTGACTACTTGATCATAAGTCTTCCGACCAAGAATTACTGTATCAATTTGTTCCATCAGCTTTTCATAGCTGTCGTCCTTTTCGCTCATTTCAATATCATCTGTTAAAAAGTCGACTGAACCGTCTTCTTCTGCTATATAACCATCTAAGCTCATCGCAATATATAAAATGACCTTTCTGTTCATAATCACTTTCCCCCCATTTATCGGCACTTATTAACCAATTATTTACTTATAGCTCATTTTCTTTGAAGTCACAAGTAAAATCAATCAATTTGTTTGCGAATCCTATGCATAAACAAAAGCGCTATTCCCAATGTCAGTATTTCGGTCAAAGGCAGACTACTCCAAACTCCTTCCACTCCGAAAAGTTTTCCCAGAATAAACACAGCCGGAATCAGTAATAGGTACCCTCTAAGAAGAACTAAAATGAACGACTGCTTCGCTTGAGCAATCGATGCATAAAAGATACTGAATACAACATTTAACCCGGAAAACAGGAAGCTGAATAGATAGACTGGAATTCCCTGAACTGCATAGCTAATTAACTCCTGATTATTCGTACTATTAAATAAATTAATAATCGGCAGCTTAAACAGCCAGACAAGCAGATACATCAAACATCCTAAAATGAAGCTGACAATTAATCCGAATCGCAGCGCCAACCTGACAGATGCATTATTCTTTCTACCAAACTCCCGACTGACAATCGGCTGAATCCCCTGAGCAGTTCCGGTAAACATCGAAAGACCTATTAAAAAAATATTGGCCAGAATACCAAAGGCTGCTACTGCGATATCCCCAGCTAAAGAAAGCAGTACGATATTAAATACAAGAATACTTACACCATTACTCATTTCTGTCAGAAATGATGGAACTCCTAATTTGAGACTTTCCCACACAACCTTCAGCTTAGGCACAGCGTATTCGATACCTAGCAGCCGACTGGCTTTCTTTCTATGGAAAGAAAGAATTGCCAAACTGAGAATAGGAGATACTGCTGTAGCCAGTGCAGCGCCTGTCATGCCCATGCCTAAGGGGAAAACAAGCAGATAATCAAAAAGAATATTAAATAAACTGGAAGCAAGCATGGCTACCATGGTCAGGTGGGGATTATTATCGTTTCTTACAAAGCTTAGGACAAAATTATTTAATAAGAAGAACGGTGCAGCGATTAAAATCACTCGTAAATAAAGAATAAGATAAGGCAGCGTTTCGGCGCTCCCTCCCAGTATCGCACCTAAAGGTTCCACAAATAGCAGCCCTGCTAATGTAAATAATAACCCGACGCCGATGCCTATTAACCCCAGCTGAGAAAAATACTGTTTGCCCCGTTCAGGATGTGTTGTTTTATGCAGGGAGAAAAGTGTCGCCCCTCCCATCCCCAGCAACAGCCCCAATCCATTAATCAGATTAAACAACGGCAATGCCAGATTCAATGCTGTCAGACCAAAAGGACCCACACCGTTGGCAATAAAATACGTATCCGCTAAAATATAGAGAGAAAGCCCCAGCATACTCAAAACATTTCGACTCACATATCCAGTCAGTTCTTTCTTCAACGTCGATTCCATTTTATTTCCTCCAAAAAAAGAGCAGATTAGTCATCCTCCTGCGGCCTATCAGATGACTTCTCTACTCATAGTTTATACAAAACCCGGCGATTTTGTTTATGAATGCTTATTCAATTTCCAGTCAGCTACAAGCTAAAGATAGTCCGGCAGCTGAAGTTGTAGCTTATTCTAGCAAGTATTACTAAGAAAAACAAGCTTTTTTATGAAAAACAGCCACCGACTAATAGCTGTATTTATGCTTTTAAATTCTGATCTTCTTCACCGTATCCTTATTTTTTCCAAAGATAATTCTATACGGATGATTACTTGTGTTGTAAACTATAGAAAACACGGTAAGAAGAGGTGGCTCATTTTGTTTGATTTAGAAAGAATACAGTCGTTAAATAATCTGGAACTAATTGTTTATCAGTATATCCTTGAGCATATAGATCAGATTCCAAAACTGACGATTCGTGAGTTGTCGGCAAACTGCCATGTATCTACATCAACTATTCTAAGATTTTGTACAAAAATGGGCTTTGAAGGCTTCTCTGAATTAAAATTTGCATTAAAAAAAGAAGAAGACCAACCCAACAGCTTTGAAGACTACTATGATTCAGCCGTCCATGTCGATTCTTTTTTGAAAAAGATTAACAAACAGACCTATCTGGAAACCTTTCAGCCTGCTGTCGATTTGATTTTAGCTGCCCGTCATGTCGCTTTCGTCGGTCTCGGAACCAGTGGTGTTCTTGGAGGCTACGGCAGTCGTTATTTCGCTAACATTGGTATCAACACTTATAGTGTCAGTGATCCCTTTACACCAATCCCTCCCCGCGGCTTTGAAAGTACCCTAGTAATCGCTTTGTCTGTTTCCGGAGAAACTACTGAGATTGTCAAAATGGTCTCAGATTTTAAACGCTCTAATGCTACGGTTCTGAGCATTACCAATGATGAAAACTCAACGATTGCTCGGCTAGCCGACTATAATATTTCCTATTATATGCCTGAAGAAAAATCTGTATATGCAGATCCTTATATTAATCTGACCACTCAGATTCCCGTGATTGCTTTGATTGAGCTTTTGGCGCATCAGGTTGGAAAACAGCTTTCCCGGGAAGCCTCAAAATAGTAATTCTTACCAAGACCCATTAAATAAAAGGACACTAGTGATTCTGTTCCATAAACATTAATTTGCAGTTTAAGAATGCCGGTAGTACAAGGCGCTTAAACTGCTTTGTTTTTTCCGTTGGAACATGTTTCTCAAAAGCCCCAAACTATTTCTTTTTATGTGGAAATCTTTTATATTAAAGCTGTAAACGTATTCAAACTTTCAAAAGGAGGCAAGCTACTTCTTCCACGGATACACTACATGAACTTATACGTATATTTTACTTATTTATGTTAAGAGGAGATGAGTTAAAAATGAATGAATTTATTAATGAAAAGCTTTTACCACCCGTACTAAAATTTGTTAACACAAAACCAATTACCGCTCTAAGAAACGGGATGCTTTATACCATGCCATTTACAATTGTCGGCTCCATATTCCTGCTTTTAGCGAATATTCCCTACACACCACTTGCTGACTGGGTAACTGAAAGCGGCTTGGCTGTTTACTTTAATCAGGCCTTCGGTGCTTCATTTGCTATCATGGCTGTCTTCGCTGTTATTGGTATTGCTTATTCTTATGTTAAAGCAGAAGGCTTTGAAGGATTACCAGCTGGTATGATTGGTCTGGTTATCTTCATCCTATTCATGGCTGGTGAAGTAACAGACGCTGAAAGCGGCGTAACAATTGGTAATATCATTGACAAGACTTGGACTGGCGGTCAAGGAATGATTACTTCCATTCTAGTTGGATTAGTGGTCGGCTGGGTATACAGCTGGTTCCTGCGTCATGATATCCGTATCAAGCTTCCAGAAGCAGTTCCTGAAAACGTAGCAAACTCATTTACAGCACTGATTCCTGCAGCTGTATTAATTACTGGCGCAATGTTCATTTACATTTTCTTCGATAAAGTATTCAATACAACATTCTTCGACTTTATCTACGACATTCTGCAGTCTCCATTACAAGGAGTAACAGATACTCTAGGCGGCGCATTGATTATCGGGTTCCTGGTTCCGTTCTTCTGGTTCTTCGGGGTTCACGGTTCAACAATTGTCGGCGGTATCATGGAGCCAATTTTACAGGCTAACTCTTTAGAAAATACAGAAATTTTAAATGCTGGTAAAGCTTTAACAATTGAAAACGGCGGTCACATCGTTACAAAACAATTCATGGATCAGTTCCAAACAGTAACAGGTGCCGGTATGACCATTGGTTTGGTTGTGTTCATGGTATTTTTCGCAAAATCTGCACAGTTCAAACAATTAGGACGCTTGTCATTAGCTCCAGCGATTTTCGGAATTAACGAGCCAATTACCTTTGCAACACCAATTGTAATGAACCCAATCATGATGGTGCCGTTTATTCTGACGCCAGTTGTCTCTTCAGTTATTACGTACTTTGCACTTTACACTGGCTTAATTCCGCTCTTTACCGCCGTCCAGGTACCATGGACCACTCCGGCAGTACTCTCCGGACTATTAGTCGGCGGCTGGAAAACAGCCTTACTACAAGCCTTTGTCCTAGTTCTTGGTTTCTTCATCTACCTGCCATTTGCACGTAAGATGGATGCTATCAACTACGCACAGGAAACAAATCAACCGATTGAAGAAGACGTACTGGAAAAAATCGAAGCACAATAATACTACAGGGACAGAAGCCGTGCTTTAGCAAAACACTCCGCTTCTGTCCCGTTTTTTACTCGAAGCAATCTGGGACCGGGGACGATAAAATAATCCCATGCCCTAAGACTGAATAAACGGTGTTTCAGAGGCTGACTCCGCGGAAATAAATCGAGCGACACTGAAAATAAGAGAAGCTCCATGCAGGTAGCAATCAATATTTACTCGGTTCCCTTGTAGTGTTTCTTGATAATTTTCGTCTGATTCTTATTATTTATCGAGCCAGAATACTTCTGTTACAACCTCAACACACACTATGAATAAAGAGGTAGATGCATATGTCAATTTTAAAAAAAGATTTTCTTTGGGGCGGGGCAGTTGCTGCTCATCAGCTAGAAGGCGGCTGGGATCAAGGCGGCAAAGGCATTAGCGTTGCTGACGTAATGACTGCTGGAGCGCATGGTGTTCCGCGAAAAATTACAGATGGTGTTATTCCGGGAGAAAATTATCCAAATCATGAAGCAATTGATTTTTATCATCATTACAAAGAGGACGTAAAGCTCTTTGCTGAGCTTGGTCTTAAATGCTTTCGAACATCCATCGCATGGAGCCGAATTTTTCCAAAGGGCGATGAAAATCAGCCGAATGAAGAAGGTCTTCAGTTTTACGACGACTTATTCGATGAATGTCTGAAGTATGGTATTGAACCAGTAATCACCCTTTCTCATTTTGAAATGCCTTACCATTTAGTTACAGAGTACGGCGGCTGGCGAAACCGTAAAACAATCGATTTTTTTGTTAAATTTGCTGAAGTTTGTTTTGAACGCTACAAAGAAAAAGTAACCTACTGGATGACCTTTAATGAAATTAATAACCAAACAAACTTTGAAGAAGATTTTGCTCCGTTTACTAATTCCGGCATCAAATATGCCGAAGGTGAAAATCGGGAAGAAATTATGTATCAGGCAGCTCACTATGAGCTAGTTGCCAGTGCAGAAGCTACCCGGATTGGTCATGCCATTAATCCTGATTTCCAAATTGGCTGTATGATTGCTATGGTGCCGATTTATCCTTATTCCTGTGCACCCCAGGACATGATGGCGTCTGTGATTGCCATGCAAAAACGCTATTGGTTTACCGATGTCCACGTTAGAGGACGCTATCCTAGCTACATTGAGCGTTATCTTGACCGCCAGGGTTATCGACTGGATATTACGCCGAAGGACTTGGATACTCTAGCCAACGGCTGTGTAGACTATATTGGTTTCAGCTACTATATGTCATTTGCTGTGAAAGATCATGACAAAGGACCTGCCTATGACTATGATGAATCAAAAGATTTGGTGACAAACCCTTACGTACAAGCGTCTGACTGGGGCTGGCAGATTGACCCGACTGGACTTCGCTATGCAATGAACTGGTTCAATGAGCGCTACGAGCTCCCCTTGTTTATTGTTGAAAACGGCTTTGGAGCAATTGATGAATTGACACCTGATAAAACAGTTGATGATCAATACCGGATTGACTATTTAAAGGCTCATATAGAAGCAATGAAAGAGTCTGTAGAGTACGACGGGATAGATTTAATCGGCTATACCCCTTGGGGCTTTATTGATTTAGTATCAGCAGGAACCGGCGAAATGAAAAAACGCTACGGCTTTATCTATGTTGATAAAGATAACGATGGTAACGGCACAATGGAACGCTTTAAAAAGAAATCCTTCAGCTGGTACCAAGAGGTTATTCAAACAAATGGAGAAAAACTATAAGAATACCATCACTATTCTGTAGATTTTCGATAAAATGAATCCGGGAGCTTCTTTAAGAAAAATGCTGGGGCAGAGACGTTACGCTCATTTCCCAAAAGGTTGTTTCTGTTCCAGCGTTGTTGGCTTTTAGAAAAATAAGAGTTTGAGATTATGGCTCAAGCTCTTCCCTACTATACTAAAACCCTGCTTTTGCACGTATCTTCCGCAAAAACAGGGTTTTAGTATTCTTTATCATTTAACACCTTGTTTGACTTAAAAATTAACTCGCACCTTCCAGAAAAGCTCCCTGCTTCTCGCTGCATTCTCTGTGCTAAACCTCAAGTACAAAGCGTTCTGTAGGATAATTAAATTCGACAAGCTCTCCTGCTGGCTTAAAGCTTAAATGCAGCAGCCGCTCCCGACAACCAATATCCAGCTTATCCTGCGCCCGAAAAGTGGTTGTAAACAGCGTTGTCCGTTTTTTGTTGAATAACGCTCTAGTATAATCAATCAGCTGCTTTTCCAGTTCTAATGACCAAGTCACCGGCAGAGAGGTTAAGCCCTCAATTAAATTTTTCTCTTTATCAATGATTAGCAGCCCCAAACAGGTCTTCCCCACTTTACTTATGATTACTTCCCCTTGGCCAATCCGCTGAGTTATCACTGAAACAAATGTTCGTTCTTCCCAATAGGGGAACGTTCCTTTTACCGCACGCATTAGCTGACAGATATCCTCAAGCTCGCCAATTACTGCTTGTTTTGTCTTAACTGCTCCTTGGTAATCCTTGGTCAGCTGATCAAAGAGCAGCAGCGATTCAGCAATTCCAAATTCTTTTTGAGCTGCCCGAAATTTCTTGGGTGTGGTTTTATAAAGTGTTGTAAAAGCCTTGGTAAAGGACTGCTGATTCTGATACCCGTTGTCCAGAGCTACATCAATAATCGTTTTATCTGTAGCAAGAAGCTGCTGTCCAGCTAAATGAAGGCGGCGGCGTTTGATGTAATCATATAAAGACAGTTGACTAATTTCGTGAAATTCGTGAAGGAGATAGTGCGACGAATAATGCAGCTCACGGGCAATTTCTTCGACAGACAGCGGTTTTTCCAGCCTCATCTCAATATAGTCGACAGCCGCGGCAGTTAACTGACGCTTGTTCATATTACTCCCCCCTTTGGATAAAATAGAGCCTGTGCATGGCACGAGTGGCAATGACAAAAAGCTGCTGTTTCCCAATTGCTCCGGGGTAATTAGCCGCCGAGGCTTCAACCGCAATCACTGCATCAAATTCTAATCCTTTAGAAGTGCCTACAGAACAAATAATCAGCTGCTTATCTGTCAGCTTTTCCTCAGAACCCTTCAGCCAGCTTAAGGTTAGTCCTTTTTCTACCAGTTTAGTATACCAGAATTCTGCTTGTTTGTTCGTTTTAGTAATCAAAGCGATGCCGGACTTCTCGCCTAACTGCTCAATTAACAAGCAAATCTGATTTAGTTCTTCTTCAATAGTGGCTACATGGATTATTTTCGGCTGTTCGCCGTGTCGCAGAACCGGTTCAATTATCTGATCATCAATAATCTGTTTAGCAAAGCGCATAATCTCATAAGTTGAACGATAGCTTTTCGTCAAATGAACCACTGGTGTATCTGGAAAAATCTGTGTTAGCTGCGCAATAGACATCTCATTGTGCTCATTCAGCTGTTGAGTATAATCACCGACAAGCAGCTTGGGGCATTTGAACAGCTTATTAAAGACCATATATTGTATGGGAGTATAATCCTGCATCTCATCAATGATTAGATATCGAATTTCCGCCGCAAGCTCAATCCCTTCAAAATACATTCGGCTATAGATTAATGGAAACAGCTCTGAATAGCTATAGCTGCGGCTTTCGAGGAGCTTAGCCCGCTCCAAAAATGCCCGATAAATTTGTTGAAAGCTGCGAAACCTATACATGGTCAGCAGTTTGGTTTTAATCTGCGTTACTGTCGGCATTTTACTTGGACGAAAGGGCTTCAATTTTAGCTCTTCAATAATTTCTGCAGCAATCTGCCGCAAGCGTTCTGTAACACTTTGCCTTTTGTAGGCCTGAAAGCGCGTGTTAAGAAAGTGTTCATCAAAGACATACTCCCCAATGATTAACGGCTGAGGGACAAAAGCTGTTTGATCCAGTTCTTCTAAAAACTGCTGTAGATCATCACCAGCCTGAACGGAACCAAGATAGCTGTTTTTTTTGTCAGTAATGTCTGCATCCAGTGATAGCTCTACTTCTTCTATACGAGAATAAGCCGGACGGGTTAAAGAAAATTGAACGGCAAACGCATCAATTGTCCATTCACGGATTGGCTCCTCTCCCAGTTCTGGCAGAACCTGAGCGATAAAGCTGCCGAATACCTTATTAGGGGAAATTATTAGAATTTCTTCTGAAGAAAGCTCTTCTCTGTAATGATAAAGCAGGAAAGCAATCCGATGCAGGGCAATCGATGTTTTTCCTGAGCCTGCTACTCCTTGAATAATTAGATTTTTAACATGAGTATTCCGGATAACAGCATTTTGTTCCGTCTGAATTGTACTAATAATAGCTGACATTTGACCGCCGCTTTGATTGCTGAGTTCTTTTTGCAGCACATCGTCAAAAACAGTCTTGCCGGACTCAAGGACATAATCAATCTTTCCATCTAAAAATTTTACCTGACGCTTTTTAGTTATTTCTCCATGAACCTTCCCATTAGGAGCTAGATAGCTGGCAGGTCCAATATCAAAATCATAAAAAATACCCGCAATCGGTGCCCGCCAGTCATAAATAATCAGTTCATGTTCCTTCGTTGAAAAAGAAGACCGGCCAATATAAATTTCTTCTGCCATCCTTTCTCCTGCAAATAAAAAGTCAACACGGGTAAAATAAGGATTTTGTTTTTGCCGGCGAATTTTTTCAAGCTGTTGAAAGCTGATAGACTCTGCGAGCTGCTGCTGCTCCTGAAGCCGGGAATTAGTGAACATTTCATGCGGATCAATTTCTCCTTTATAGCTTACCAGATATTCTTGAAACTGTTTGGATTCACTTGCGAAATTCATTAGCTCTTTTGTCAGCTCTGTCTCGCGAGCAAGCAGCAATGCCCTTATTCTCCCCCAGTTTTGCTCTTCTTCTTGTTTCACCCTAGTCATTTTTTCACTTCCCTTCGCTTATTTGTCTAATCAATAATTATAATTGAAATAATCTTACTTTTTTTGTCCAATCCTGCGGTTTCTCTTGATAAACTGTATCCTACGGCATTTTTACTAAGAAAAAAACAATCGAAGAACTGCTGCGGCAGTCATCCGATTGTTTAAGATTATACATTTTTGTCAGATTTTCTCTAAAGTTTACTATTTAAATATACTGTCCGGTCAATGAATCAGCTTCTTTGATAGCTGCGGGATATCCTTCAAAGATAATTTTTCCGCCCTGATCGCCGCCATCTGGTCCAATATCTACAATCCAGTCTGCCTGGCGAATGATATCCACATGATGCTCAATGACAACAACGGTATTTCCCTGGTCAACCAAATGATTCATAATTTCCATAATATGATCAATGTCTGACAAGTGAAGACCAGTAGAAGGTTCATCCAGCACATAGATACTACCTTTCTTATAAAACTCGCTGGCCAGCTTCATCCGTTGACATTCGCCACCCGAAAGGGTACTCATCGGCTGTCCAATAGTCAAGTAGGCTAACCCAACTTGAGCCATTGCCTTCAGTTTTTTGAGGATTGCAGCTTCCTGAAAGAATTCCAAGCCCTCTTCAACAGTTAAACCCAGCACTTCATTAATAGTTTTGCCCTGATACATGTAATCCAGAACTTCCTGCTTGAAGCGTCGACCTTCACAGACAGTACATTCCATTTTCACAGCATCCATAAAGGCTAAATTTGTTTCAATGTATCCTTGTCCTTTACAGTTTTCACAAGCTCCTTTGGAATTGTAGCTAAACAACGAAGGTGAAACATTATTCACTTTGCCAAATAATTTTCTGATGCCGTCCATGATGCCGATATAGGTTGCAGGATTCGAACGGGAGTTGGTCTGAGCTGCTGCCTGATCAATAATAATCGTTTCTGGATATGCCTTTAGAAACGATTCTCTTACCAAGGTACTTTTTCCCGAACCAGCCACCCCGGTAATCAAAGTCAGCGTCTGTTTAGGAATAGTCAGTGCAGCAGCTTTCAGGTTGTGCTTCGAGGTACTTTTTCCCTTGTAAAACTCATTTGCTTTTCTTGGCTGCTGTTTAATTGGAATCTGCTTCTTTAAGAACCTTCCTGTCAATGTATCAGACGCTAATAGCTGATCATAAGTACCCGTAAACATGATTTCACCGCCATGCTTCCCGGCATGAGGACCGACTTCAATCACATGGTCCGCAATTTTGATTACATCTGGATCATGCTCAATGACAATCACTGTGTTGCCTTTATCTCTCAACTTAATTAATAGCTCGTTCAACCGGTGAACATCTCGTGGATGCAGCCCAATACTAGGCTCATCAAAAATATACAGCAAATCTACCAAGCTGTTGTTCAAGTGCTTCACCATTTTTACCCGCTGGGATTCTCCACCAGACAAGGTGGTTGTCTCTCTATCCAAGCTGAGATACCCTAACCCAATATCGACTAAGTTACCAACCTTCTCCTTCAACCCCGTTAAAATGGGCTGAGCTTCTGGCAGGGGAATTGCTTCCAGACAATTTTTTAAATCCTTTAGCTGCATCGCCGTAAGCTCAGCAATTGAGTGATTGGCTACCTTTACGCTCAATGCTCTTTGCGACAGTCGCTTCCCTTCACAAACAGGACACACCGCTTCATGACTGTGCTCAGTAATAATTTTTTGAGCCCTTGGCGTTATCTCCCCTTCTTTCATTAGATACAGCCGATTAAATCTAGTTACTAACCCTTCATAGCTTGAGTTCACTCCATCGATTTTTACTTTTAAATCTTTGCCATGCATTAGGAGCTCTCGTTCTTCTGGGGAATAGTCTTTGATTTTTTTGTCAAGATCAAACAGACCTGAATCAAGATAGCTTTTCATATACCATTCTGTATTTTTTATAGGCGGAAAAATAATTCCCCCTTCAGCTAAAGAAAGCTTTTCATCTACCAGCTTCTCTTCAGCTACCTCAACAATTTTCCCGATTCCCTGACACTGCTCGCACATTCCTTCTTTATCGTTGAAGGAAAAGTAATTGGCTGTCCCGATACTTGGCTGACCCACTCTAGAGTAAAGAACTCTCAACAAGGAATTAATGTCTGTAATTGTGCCTAACGTCGAGCGCGAATTTCCTCCCAGCCTTTTTTGATCAATCACTACTGAAGTTGACAGATTTTCAATAGATTCAACATCCGGTGCTTTGTACTTCGGTAAAAACGTCCGGACAAACGCGCTAAAGGTTTCATTCAGCTGCCTCTGAGATTCACTGGCAATTGTTTCAAATACGATTGATGACTTACCAGAACCGGACACCCCTGTAAAAACAATAATTTTTCTTTTGGGAATTTCCACATCCACATTTTTCAAGTTATTCTCATTCGCTCCGACAATCCGCAAATATTCTGTCATATCAATTCCTCCTTTTATCGCAGTAACCCTATAATATCACTTTAAAGCAAGTTCTAAACTTTTATAAAATAAACACCTTGTCTGTAGTATAATGATAAAAAAAGCTTAGCATCCGGAGGAATAATTGTGAACTATCGCCCAATTGATATTGCCCGCCAGCTAAATATCAGTACTAGTCTGCTGCGTCATTACGAAAAGCATGAACTGTTTCCTGCACCCGTCCGTTCAAAAAGCGGCTACCGTATCTATACAGAAACTAGTTTCTACTATATAAAAGCTGTTCGTACCTGCACTCTGGCTTACGGATATACCAGCAGCAAAAAAATGATGGATAACATCCGGACAGGGAATTACACACAGCTGTTCTGGCAGCTTAATCAGGAACAACTGAAGCTTCACCAGCAGAAAGACATTACGGAGAAAACCCGGGCACTTTTACATGACGAAGAAATTGAAGTTCTCACACAAATGCCGAAAAAGGGCTGGATTACTATTGGAGAAGCAGCAGAGCGCCTGTCATTAACAGAAACCACTATTCGCCACTGGAGCACTGAGGGGCTTGTTACTGTTCACCGGGATGAAGAAAGTAACTATCGAAAATTTGATGAACAAGCGTTGAAGAGACTGCTGCTCATTCGGCTGATTCGTGCCTCTACTTGGTCGCTGGATGAGGTACGGGAAATTTTGGCAACCTTTAATGCGGAGACCCCTTCAGAAATGATTGCTTTAGCAGAACATGCCCTCCGCTGGCTGAACAAAATACTTGAGCGTCAGTTTATTGCCCAAACGTATCTTTATCAACTAATTAACCATCTATCTCCAGAATATCTAGAGGTCTTTCCCGGAACTGAGTTTTACACACTGGATTGACAGTAATAAACAGAGCCGGATGTAAATAGATTCTCAGACTTTTGATATGTCTAAATCGGAAGAAATAATGTGAGCGGGACATAACTCATTGAGTCACATCCCGCTCACATGGAATCCAGATAAACAGTGGGAGCTGGAGCACATACCAGCATTTAACTGCAACGAGTAAGTGCATCTGTCCCAACTTCTTTTTTCATTTCAATTATTAATGAAGTTCATTTATGAATTAACTACTTGATCCTGAATCACCCCCGCTGCTTTTAGAAACATACAGGTTACAACCGGACCCACAAAAGAAAACCCTCTTTTTTTCAAGTCTTTTGCAATCACCGTTGCTTCCGGCAGCGTATTGGTCACTTCATCAGAATTCTCATAGGTCTTTACCACTGGTACCCCACCAACAAAATCCCACAAGTAGTCTGCAAAGCTGTTATACTCTCCTTCGGAAAGCAGCTGGACAATTGCTCGAGCATTTTGAATGGTTGCATTGATTTTTCGTGGATTTCGAATCATATCAGGCGCCTTAAGAATCTTTTCAATATCATCTGGAAACAGTGCTGCTACTTGTCGAAAGTCCATATCACAGAAATTCCGAAAAAACGCATCTTTTTTTCCGGCGGCAGCCTTCCAGCTTAGCCCTGCCTGAAATACACCGACTGTTAGCAAAAGATAAAGCATTCGATCATCCTTTGTCGGTTTTCCCCACTGCTCACTATACCACTGATACGCCTTCACCTTGTTCCCCTCCCTATTCAATCATCGCCGTCATTTATTGTATCATAAATCCCTCCCTGTTTTGACAAGGCAAAAGGAGAAAACAGCTTTAGACAAAATAGCTGTCTAAGCTGCCCTCTCCCTTCTTAATTTACTTAATCCTTTAACTTTTTTTATTCTGGCTGTTCATCTTTATTATACTGAATCACCTTTGAATTCTTGTTGTCAGCAATTTCCTGTGCCCGTTTTAAAGCCTGTTGCTTTCTCTCAAAGGAATCTGAAGCCTTTTCCGCCCCTTTTGTCTTCACATACCAGTACTCCTCTTGAAAATAAACCAGTACATCATTATTAAGCAAATCCTGATTAATTTTTTCTCCCCCATGTTGATCAGACTTCCTAGGGTAGTTTTCTTTTTTGAAGCTCTTTTTCTCGGAGTCAGAAGCTTCATCCAACCATTTTTTTCCTTGTGAAATAGCGATTGGAATTGCCTGATTTTCTGGATAGCCTTCATCCAATAATGCATTCCCTATATCGATAACTTTTTTTCTGAGTAGCGGATCAAAATTTTTAAAAGAAGCCGGATAATCATTTTTATCCCATGGCATAGCAGTCACTCTCCTCTATAAATTCAGGCAAAAAAGCTGCCACCTGTGACCGCATAGACCTGACCAGTAACATAGCTTGCCTGATCTGAAGCAAGAAAAACATAAACAGCAGCTAGCTCGGCAGGCTGTCCTGCTCGTTCCAGCAATTCTTTTTGTCCAAATTCCGGAATAGCTTCCTGCGGCTGACCCCCACATATCTGCAAAGCTGTCCAGATTGGACCTGGCGCTACGGTATTTACACGAATGCCTTTCGGCGCTAATTGAGCTGCCAAACCCTTACTAAACGCTGTAATCGCTCCTTTAGTTGCTGCATAATCCAGCAAATGAGCGCTGGGTTCTTCACTTTGAATAGAAGTAGTTGTAATAATACTGCCTCCAGCTGGCAGATAAGCCATTGCCTCCTGTACTGTCCAATACATAGATATAATATTCGTCGTAAAAGTATCCGTAATCTGTTTAGTCGTTAAATCTTTTATGTCTTTAACGGCTTGCTGCATACCAGCATTTAACACAAGTATATCAAGTCCGCCTAGTTCCTCTGCTGCAGCGTGTACAAGTTTTCTGGCAAAAGCTTCCTCTTTTAAATCGCCAGGTACCAGCACTGCTTTCCTGCCGGCTTTTTCAATCCATTGTTTTACTTCCAGCGCATCCTCTTCCTCAAATGGAAGATAGTTTATTGCCACGTCAGCCCCTTCTCTAGCATAAGCAATTGCTGCTGCTCTGCCAATTCCAGAATCACCGCCGGTAATCAAGACTTTCCTTCCGCTCAGTTTGTCTGAGCCTGTATAACTTTCCTCACCACAATCAGGCACAGGGGTCATTTTTCTTTGTAAAGCAGGTGCTTCCTGTCTTTGCTTCTCAAATTTTCCTGAATAAAATTTTGTCAATGGGTTATTTAAATCACTCATTCTAGCTCCTCCTTGTTTTCTTTCTCTTATTTCACCCTAATACAAAATTAAAACTGCTTCAAATTATACGCTTTATTTTTTTGGTTAAGACTACAAAAAATAAACCTGCCCCACATACAATATAACTGTACATAAGGCAGGTTTAGCTTCTTCATATTACTATGAAATGCAGACGATTAGGATAGATAGCGACTAGAAGAATATCTATCCCTGATTCTTTGATTTTAGTTAAACTCACGGAAGCGCGCTGCATCATCCATATATTCTTTTTCACCTGCTGGTGCTTCGATTGAACCAATGACTAATTGCGCTCTTAATTTCCAATTTGCAGGAATAGACCATTCTTTAGCAACAGCTTCATCAATAACAGGATTGTAATGCTGCAGATTTGCACCAATGTTCTCTTGGGCTAAAGCAGTCCAAACATTTGCCTGTGTTAAACCACTTGCTTGTTCAGACCATACTGGGAAATTATCTGCATATAATTCAAATTGTTCCTGCAGACTTTTTACAACATCCTGATCTTCAAAGAATAAGATTGTTCCAGCAGCACCGGCAAAGCCTTGTAATTTCGCTTGTGTATTAGGAAAAGCTTCAGCAGGAGTTAACGGCTTCAATGCATCTTCTGTCAATGACCATAATTTTTTATGAGCATCACCAAACAGAAAAACGACACGTTGCGTTTGAGAATTGAAAGCACTTGGGCTTTCTTTTACTACTTCTTTCACTAAAGCTGTAATTTCTTCATTTGATTTTGTTAGGTTAGTACCTAAAGCATAGATAGAACGACGTTTTTTTAATTCTTGAACAAAATTTGACATATTTTTTTCATCCTTTCGATTTCACAAGTAAATAATTTCTACTACTCTTACAGTATATACGCTTACGAAAAGTAAGTAAAGAGTTTTGCTTACTTTTTTAAAGTAAAAAAATCCGGTACCTAAATTTAGGTACCAGATTGACAGCTTATTCTATACTTTATTCCGCTTATTCATAGCGTAAAGACTCGATTGGATCAAGCTTCGCAGCTCTTCTTGCCGGCAAAGTACCTGCAAGAAACGCAATCAACATAATGATTAGGATGATCCACAAGCTGGAAATTGGTGAAAACTGCAGCAAGGTAAATCCGGTTAACGCATCAAGGAATGATTCTGCCGCATAGCTGTTGATTATGGTGCTAACACCCATCGCTCCTAGAATACCTAGGACAGAACCAAAGAATCCGATTAATGCGGCTTCGACGCTAAAGACCATAAAGACTTTTCCACTACTCAATCCCATCGCTTTCATCAACCCAATTTCTCTTGTCCGTTCCTGAACGGACATATAAAGAGTATTGATGATGCCAAAGCTCGCTGCCAGTAATGCGATAGCACCAAACATGGTCAGAACACCGGTGATTGCATTGATGATATTGCGAATCATGCCAATTTCATCTTCAACAGTAGTTCCTGTATAGCCGGCATCTTCTAATTTCTTTTGGATTTTTTCCACTTTGGTTTTAGACAGGCCTTTATCCATAACTGCTGAAATCATCATATATTGATTCTTCATTGTATCAGGCAGACCGTTTTCATTGATTGCTATGATTTTATCCCCTAACGCTTTACTAACGATTGACTGCCCTCCCTGAATAAGGCTTGTGTTACGAACACCTACTATTTTTGCTTCTACAATTTCCTGTTCTTTTGTCGCTTGAGAGCTTACTGCAATTTTTACTGTTTTGTTCAATGCTTCTTTTGCTGATTTATAACCCAAGCTCTCAACGTATTCTGGGGCTAGATTTATTTCATAGGCCTCTCCTTCAGAAGCTACCTGTTTTCCAACCTCTAAATCCATTTTAATCTCGCTTGGTGTTGCCGCTGAGAAAACAAACTTTTTGTCATCATTACCTTGAATGTAGTCTGTTGAAAGAAAGTTAAAAGGCTCCGCTTTGTTGATGCCTTTAATAGCTTTGATTTTATCGACATCCTTATCGGACATATACTCTGCTTCTGCCCCAGCCTGATCAGGATTGTACTCTTCCGGACCTTCACTACTTCCCCCAGCCATCCCCATATCTAGTTTTGGTTGAACAAAGAGCTGGTTTTCTCCTCCAACATTGTTTACCTGTTTGTCAATATAATCATTAACTCCGGTATTAACCCCAGTTGTTAATGAAATCGTAAAGGCACCAATAAAGATTGCTACGATTGTTAAAATTGTTCTTCCTTTATTTCTAAGCAGGTTTGCTCCTGCGGATTTTAAGATATCGCTGATTTTCATTTATTCGTCCCCTTCTATGATTTCCCCGTCTTTGATTCGTATTTGCCGGTCGCATCGTGCAGCCAGCTCATCATCATGTGTTACGATAATCAAGGTTATTCCCTCTTTTTTATTTAAGTCAAATAATAGTTTTTCAATTTTTTCACCTGTATTGGAATCAAGATTTCCAGTCGGCTCATCTGCAAAGATAATCTGAGGATTGTTTACCAAGGCTCTGGCAATACATACCCGCTGTTTTTGCCCGCCAGAAAGATTGTTCGCTTTATTATTGACCTTATCCTCCAACTCAACAGCTTCTAACGCTGCCATTGCCATCTTCTTACGCTTTTTTCCAGAAATACCGGCAATTTTCAAAGGGAGCATCACATTATTCAAGACAGTATCTTTAGGATTCATGAAAAACTGTTGAAAGACAAAACCGAATCGTTCGTTTCTTGTCTGGT
The DNA here is from genome assembly GCF_054871795.1 of Enterococcus sp. LJL51. Lineage (NCBI taxonomy): Bacteria > Bacillati > Bacillota > Bacilli > Lactobacillales > Enterococcaceae > Enterococcus > Enterococcus sp. LJL51. Next base: position 22,069 of record NZ_JBTXLW010000007.1, read on the forward strand.
TTAATTCCTTCTTCTTGATATCTCTCACGCTGTTTCCATTCAATAAAATATCTCCAGAACTAGGTTTGTCAAGCAATGCTAGGATGTGCATTAATGTTGATTTCCCTGAGCCGCTTTTCCCAATAATTGCCACTGATTCTCCCTGTTCAATCTGTACATTGACACCCTTTAACGCATCAAATCTAGTTTCATTTTTCCCATAACTTTTCTTCAAGCTTTTTGCTTCAATTACAGCCATTTGACTCCTCCGTTGTTTTTCTATTTTTCATCACATAACCTATTGTGACGTAACACACGTTATTTGTCATGGTACTTGAGACGTATTTCATGGAAATCAATTTGCTGCAATCGTTATTTCACTATCTAAAACCAAAATTAAATAACTGCAAAAATAATCATAAAATAAAATAAAACGCTTTATATAAACTTTGCATCGTCATATAGGAATGATTAAAAACAATGAAAATAAAACGTATTTCTAATAACACAAAAAAAACTTAAAGCAATTTCTCTAAAAGAGAATTTCGCTTCAAGTTTTTTTGTTATTTAACTTTCCGACTTAAGTATAATTTGTTCCAACAACCTGTTTTCTGTCTGAATGACATCAAAGAATCCACTGATTTTTTCCAGCTGTTCATAATCAATTTGATAAAGCTTAACCGAAGGTTTAATAAACCAGAATCCCCGATTAATCCGTACCCGATTATTAATTAAATGGCACTGTTCCATCATTGATTGGAGGTCCATCTCCGATACGCTATTCTTGATTCGTTCAACACGTTCACGCTCGTAAGTCAGCTCTCCTTTAGTAACGGTCATCTTTTCAGTGATTGTTACTAACTCTTTATTCAATTTCCAGGACTGTTCAATAAACTTAGCTTTTTTATACAAATCATCATAGTGAATCAAATCAATTTTCACAGATTTATACCAGTCTTCTTCATCGACTGTAATTTTTCTGTGCTTCTTAAATCGCTTCAAGCCACTGACTAGCAAACTATTTTCTATAGCGAGCAGCTCGTGTTCCAATTTTTCTTTTGCTACCCGCACACGTTCCTTTGACGCTTTTTCTCGTTTCAAACTTTCTTTTAAGTAAACCAGCTCATTCTCTTCTGAACGTACCATGCTGGTTTCATTTACATTTTTGACTTCTGGAAAAAGCTCTTCCGAAGGTTCAGCTTTTGTTTGCTTTGTTTTACTTTCCTCTTTTGAGGGCTCAATAGTGACACTTACTGGAAATGAGAGTTCTTCAGGCTGATTATCTTCCACCGCTTCTTCACTCAAAATTTCATGTAAATGCTTTTCGACCATCTCACTGATTGATTGTCTGGCACTGCCTGTCATTTGCTCAAGACTAGTTTTCAGACTGAAGTATACTGCCTGGTTTTCACCTTGGATGGCTAACGGAATAAATTCACACGCATATGTGCTGAATTCATCCTCAATTTCTTCAGACATTTTCGTCCAAATAAACTGAGGAAACAATTCCTGTAGCTCTTCCAGTAAAGCTTCTTCATCAAGTTCTACCTGAAAAAACTGGATTTCAAGATAGTTACGATTCTTCTGTGAATCCCGCAGCTGTTCAGTTAGTTCTTCTTTTTCTAATAAAGTTAAACTATCACCAGTTGCTTCGGCATAAATAGCTTCACACGAAACGAGTAGCTTGTCCGCAGATTTTTCTTCGAAGATTGTTTTTCCTAGGTAATCAGGAATTGCTCTCTGGTGAAAAAATACATCAAATGCCTCATCCACTGAATCATCCCTCCTTTTCCTATATATCCAGTTGATCTTCTTTAACTAAGTTAATGATTTCATTGAAGGCCATCTCAGACTCTTCCTTCACATTCTTAATACGGTTGTAGTAGTTTGTATACTCTCGTTCAGCTTTTTCCAGACGTTTCAGAATAACGGCTTTTCGTTGAACTTCCTCATTAATCAATTGCGCACGATGATTCGCTTGATTAATAATTTCTTTTGCCTGACGCTTCGCCTCAAGCAGTACTTCACCGATATCTTCTTTGGAAAGCTGTGTATCATTTGAAAACTCTTGCTGTGCTAAACGGCGCTTGGTTGTATCAAGCTCCTGACGCAGTCTTGAAAGCTCTTCATAAGTAGACGTATCTGTTGTTGCCGGATCGCTAGACATAATAACAATGCGATCCTCTGAAAGCTTATCAATCTCTTCTTGCTTAGCAAGTAATTCTTGTTCATATTGACGTACTTTTTGAGAGAAACGATCAGCCTTCTTACGATTCAAATCAAGCTCATCAGACTGACGGGTATTTTCTCTTGATAATGTATCATAATCCCGCTGCAGCTGTTGAAGCTCAGCAATACGCAGCTCATAATCTTTTGGTACTGCTTGAACTGTTGCCAGTTCATTCTCCAAAGAGCTGTTTTCTTCACGAAGCTCTGCTGTCTCTGCTTCGGCCTTACTTAATGCACGTTGACTTTTACGCAGTTCAGCTTTCAAATCACGAAGTTCATTCTGAAGCTGTTCATTTTCTTCCTGAAGCTCTTCTAACTCTCCATCATCGGCAACGACAGGAGCTGGACGTTTTCTCTTTTTAGGAGCTGGCGCAGCTTTTTCCTTTTTCTTGAACGGGAAGCGTTTTGGTGCTTCATCATAATCATCATCGTCGTCATAATCATCATCGTCATCGTCGTCGTCATAATCATCATCGTCATCGTCGTCGTCATAATCATCATCGTCATCGTCGTCGTCATAATCATCATCGTCATCGTCATCGTCATCATAATCATCGTCATCATCGTAATCGTCATCGTCATCGTCGTCGTAATCGTCGTCATCATAATCATCATCATCGTCGTAATCGTCATCATCATAATCATCGTCGTCGTACTCATCGTACTCGTCGTCATCATAGTATTCATCATCATCGTGTTTTTTTCTTGATTTATTTTTTCCTTTTTTTAAAAAAGAGAACATGTATTCACAGCCTTCCTAGTTTATGTTAAAGATTAATATAAATCTATTTTATCCTATCCTCCTTGTTACTTCAATCTTATCTTCTCATCATTTTTTATGGTTTTATATAAATTATAGAGATAAGACAGCTACTGTCTTTATCTACATATAATATTTTTATCAAACATTTATCCACTTTTTTACGACATATTCCTTTAATATAAGAAAATAAACAGCTTTTATTAGTTCCAGCTTTTTTCGAAATGAAGGTCATCGTCATTTTTGTCTTGAATGATTGTATCAATGTACTCTCGCAGTTCAGGAGCCTGCTCATTTATTGTCTGGTATGCATCAGAATTTCTCAACTTATCCGCAGCCTCATCAGTGATTGAATCTTCACCAGTAAAAAAGGATAGATTGAGTTTGCCGACAAAAGCCGCCGCTTCATCCAGCTTCTTTTCATCTTTAAAACCAGCACCCAACAATGAACGATACGCCATTGCCTCGCCATCTTTTATAAATAAATTTTCCAGATACTCATGATGCTTCAATAAATTTTCATCTTCCTGTTTTGTATCCTGCGCCCAACGGTCTACATCGGTTTCTTTTCTATAATAGCACATCTTCTTATTTTTTAGCGACAGAACACCTACAGGATGAGGTGATAGTGAAAAAGAACCAGTGACTATTTCTGTAATTCCTGTCTCTTTATCTGTTAAAATATCCTGAGCATGAATATGACCGGAAAATACAGCTGGAACTTTATACTTTTTCAATAGCTCTTTGATTTCAGGCGCATTGTTTAAGACATACCCCTTATTCACTCTTTCATTATGAGAAAACAAGTTATGGTGCATAAACACCAATGTTGTTTTAGCAGAACTCTCTCCTTGCTTCAACTGCTCATCCAGCCATGCTTTTGTTTCCTGAGACAGTTTTCCGGCAGTCACCGGATTGCGGTTTGAAGGCTCAATCGTATAAATATTTGTATCTAAAAACACAAAATTATAGGAATCATTTATCTGAACCATATAGCTTAATGACTTTTCGTCATAAGCTGCTGCTCCTTTATAGCCAGTTTCAGCAAAGATTGTTCTGAAATCATCCGGTGAAATCTGCGCCGTTTTTTCCTGCTTATCTTTCGTATATTTCCTAGCCCAGCCATCATAAATATCATGATTCCCTGGAATAATAAAGGTTTGTATACCCGCATCTCTCAGCGGAGAAAGAAGTTTAGCAAAAGCTTCTGCGCTGATTTTCTCTCCATTTAATGTAACATCCCCTGTAACAATCAATCCGTCCGGTTTTTCAGCAAGAGCTTCTGCGATAAGAGCCTGCAGGCTTTCTGTCTGATAAATCAAGTCCTTGCCCGCTGCAGTAGACTGTATAAACTGAAAGGCTTCTCCCTGATCATACAGCTCCTTAGAAATGTAATGAGGATCTGTAATAATCCAAAAGTCCAAGTCCGCTTTTTGAAGTACTTCTTCGCTGCTTTCAAGTGCCTTCGTCTTTGGTTTCTCATTGACTGTACTGGCAAACAGAAAAATTAGCAGTACGCTGACCGCTATGATAACTACAAGGACTGTTTTTTTCTTCATCTTTTCCACCTGCTTTACAATAACTACTACTGTATCCTTACAGTAAATGTGACAGCCATTTTCAAACCAATGGTTTGAAAATGGCTGGGATAATGAACATCCCAGCCACATAAGCTATTCAAATCGAACAGACAGCGGGACAGAAGCAGCTTCTGTCCCGCCTGTTTTTTTAGCTAGCATTCAATTTAAATTGATGTCGTATACGGCGGAGTCAAAACAAGTTCCTGTCCTTCTGTTAGGAAGTACTGATCCAGATTATTCCATTCTTTTAGTGAAAGAATAGAAATGCCTGTTTTTTTGGAGATTTTTGCTAAGGTATCTCCTGATTGTACTTCGTAAACACTGGTGCTCTTCTTCTTAGAGGCAGTCAGGTTGTAAGACTTGTTGCTGTTCTTTTCCTCTCCTTGAATAGAGCGGATTACTCGCTGAACACTACGAATAGAACGGTCAACAATTTCTTCTTTTTGAACAACAGTTGTTTCCTTCTCTACGTCTGTAGTTGGGATAATCAGTTTTTGACCTACAAAAATCATCCGGCGTTCAAATTGATTTCTTTCTAGAATAGCTGAAACAGGGATATTGTATAATTCACTAATTGATTTCAGCGACTCACCTTTTTTAACAACATGATAGAGAATATCCAATTGCTCTTTTTTCTCTTCATCTTTTGTCAAATCAATATCTTTTTTCACTTTATCTGTGACTTTTTTACTTATACTGCTCAATGTTTCTTTCTCAGCATTCAGCTCGTCATATTGATCCAGCTCATAAGCTTTGATTAGACTATTTAGTTTGGATGCATAGCTCGTATCTGTGGCATAACGACCTGTCAGATATTTCGTTGCATCTTGATATCCATCTGTTTTGTTTTTCCATGTACCGCTATAGAAATTCTTATTACCGCTTACTCCATTACTTAATAATTTCATGTAGTCTGTCAGCGACTCTTTATAAGACGGATATTTTCTAAACCCAGCTCGAATACTAATCATCTGACCGCCGCCTGTGTCTTCCTGTGTTAGGAAATTGACACTGGAGCCTTCATAACTTCCCTTGATGCCAAACAGGTTATAGTTTGGCGCAGAAGCTAATGCGCTATTGCCTGAGCCGCTTTCAAGAATTGCTTGTGCAATCATGACTGAAGCATACAAATTATTTTTTCCGGCAATCTCTCTAGCATCTTCACCAATCTCATTAATGAATGCCTGCGTAGTTAAATTTCTAGGAATATAATATACTGCTGTCGAAATGCCGTAATTTGTATTGCTGGTTCCTGAAGTTTGATTATACTGGTATGTCGGTTGTGTAGGTCCAACTACTGTTGAAGAAGTTGTATTTCCACTAATCGAAGAACCCGGACGGCTTCCGCCTGTTGAAACACTCGGCTTATTCGGTTTACTTGTTGAAGTTCCAGGCTTACTTGGTTTGTTCGGTTTACTGGAGCTGGTCGTTGTTCCAGTACTTCCACCTGATGAAGAAGTGGAGGTAGAACTATCTGTAGTAGAACTGGACGAACTGCTGTCGGTTGTACTGCTGTCTTCTGTTGTGGAAGACTCTTCCGTCGAACTGCTGTCCGTTGTGCTGCTGTCTTCGGTACTGCTTTCCTCTGTACTGCTTTCGCTTGTATTTGTTTCAGTCGTTTCTTCTGACGAAGTGCTTTCCTGACTGTCAGAAGACTCAGTTGTCTCAGTTTCTGATTCAACTGTTGAACTTTCTTCAAAATTTTCATATTCAGTTGTTACTTCTGTACTTAGTAAAACTTCTTCAGTTTCAGTCTGATTGGTACTCTCTAAAACTGAATCCTGTGTTTTATTTTGTGCAGAAATAATCGTACTCTCTGTGAAAGCGGAAGCTGTAGAGGCAGTCAAAAGTCCAGCACTAGCAAGACATATTCTTTTTAGACTTTTTTTCCTTTTCATTAACCCATTCTTCCTTTCAGAACATAAACGTTTTTTCTGTATGCAATCAATAATAAACAATATCCCCCAGGACACTCGTTATCATTATACCAGAAAAGAAAAGCATTTTCTTCTCAAAAATTTATCAAATTGCTAAAATTTACAAGACAAACCCACGAAGAAAACGCTTTCTCTAATCTTACTGTCATTAACTTATGTTGAAAAAAGTAAAATCACACGAATTACTGTATAAAGCAAAAGAAATATTCAAAAAAAGCTACTGCCAACCCGGTAAAAATAATGATGGATTACTTAACAAAATTTCACTGGCATAAAAAGCCGTACTTACTCACTCTTGCTTCATTTTTATTTTTTGAATAGTATAGCATATAGCTTCTTTTTGTACATGTTTTCTTTCTCAAGTTATAAAAAAATACTGAGACAGTTTACAAAACCATCTCAGTTCTATTTCAGCTATGTTTAGAAGGCTGGCGTCAGCGTTTCGCCATGCTTCTGCTCCAGAAAATTACGTACTTCATCACTCGTCATTGCTTTTTTTAGTGCGCTGATTTTTTCTGAAGTCTGATTATCTTCACGAGCAACTAGACTAATTGCAAAACGCTCATCAATTGTTTGCTCCAAAAACAGTGCATCCGCCGGCGTTAAGCCAACCTTCGCAATATATGTCGGATAATTATAAACAAGAGCAACATCTTTTTCATTATAAGCTTCAGCCAGATTCAACAAATCCACAGACAGCCATTCAAGATTTTTAGGATTAGTCTCTACATCCTTAATAGTCCCTTCAAAGCCAACGCCCTCTTTCAATGTTATCAGCCCTTGATCAGCAAGAATTGCTAATGCCCGCCCCTCATTAGATATATCGCTAGGCAAAGCCACTTTTGCTCCATTCGGGATATCTTCAGTAGATTGATATTCTTTTGAGTAAAATCCCACTTTAGCATTATAGATTTTTTGAACCGCCACAAGATTTGCCTGCTTCTCGCTATTGAATTTTTCCATAAAGGGTTCATGTTGGGCAAAGTTTGCATCAATTTCCTTTTCCTTTAAAAGCTCATTGTACTGAATATTGTCATTCACTTGAACCAGTTCAAGCTCATAGCCCTCTTTTTTGAGTACATCGCCAGCTATCTCAACCACATCTGTCATTGGCGGCATATGAGAGGCTACTCGAATAGTTTTATCTACAGCAGCTTCATTATCGCTAGCTGTCGTTTTCTTCTGTCCGCAAGCAGCCGTCAGAAAAACTACTGTGCTTAACAGTAAAAATAATTGTATAGACTTTTTCACTTTATACTCCTCCTAATGTCTTTTATCTATTTTTTCAGCAACTCGATTCCCAATTATCTGAATCGAAGCAACAAAAAGAATCATTAAAATAATAGCTGTATACATCAATCCGTATTCATATCGCTGATAACCGTACCTTAATGCGAAATCGCCAATACCACCGCCACCGACAACACCCATCACAGTAGAATAGGAAACCATACTGACAATGACTGAAGTCAGCGTCAGCACAAGTCCAGACCTAGCTTCCACATATAGAAACTGCATAACCAACTGCCTTTTCCCGGCGCCTAACACCTGAGCCAACTCAGAGACTTCTTTTGGAACATCTAGCAAAACTTGCTCAACCAAGCGCGCATAAAGAGCGGCGGAAACAAAAGACAGCGGAAAAGCTGCCGCCCTCGTTCCAAACGCTGTTCCCAACACTCCTCTAGTTATCGGAATTAACGCAATAACCAGTAACAGGAATGGAAATGAGCGGATAATATCGATTAGACGGTTTAATACGACGGAAAGTAAACGAGTGGACGATGCTTGTTTTTTTCGAGACATAAACAGAAATGTTCCCATAGGCAAGCCAATTAAGAGTGCAGATAAAATGGAGTAAAGCAGCATCTCTCCAGTTTCTGCCAATGCTTTAGCCAGTTCTGGTCCATAGTAGCTCAGCTGATTGAAATACTCTGTCAACTTAATACCTCCTTGATTCGTTCATAGTAGGAGGCATACACTGGATTATCCGCTTTTTTGGCAAGAGTTACCGTTTCAAGCAACCGGCCTTTCTCAACAATAGCTGCTCGATTACACAATTGCTGAATTAACTCCAGCTCATGGCTAACCACTATAATAGTTGTTCCCAGCTCATGATTAATCTTTCTCAATAAAGTTCTAACTTCATAGGCGTGTTGTCCATCTAATGCTGATGTAGGTTCGTCACACAAGAGCAAGTTAGGCGCTGTCACTAAAGCTCTGGCAATAGCTGTCCGCTGCTTTTCCCCACCGCTTAATTGTTTTGGATAAACCTCTGCTTTAGAATCAATTTTTACAAAACGCAGAATCTCTTCAACCGCTTGGGAATTGTCCTTCCCAGCTAATTTAAGCGGTAACTCGACGTTTTCCCGAACTGTTCGGTTGTAAAGCAAGTTGAAGTGCTGAAAGACAACCCCTGTCTTACGCAGCCTATTTTTTCGGGCTGATGCTGTCAACTTCTCAAGATCCTCACCATCAACTTCCAATCGTCCACTATCTGGTACCTCCAGTGTACTCAAGAGCTTTAACAGGGTGGATTTACCAGAACCACTCTCACCGATTATGCCAAAAATTTCACCGCTTTCAATCTGCAGATTTATCTCCTGCAGCGCCAGTGTTTTCCCTCCGCGGTGTTCATATATTTTGCTTACGTTATCAAAAACAATCATCCAGTCTCTCCTTTTATCAGTCCAGCAGCAGTCGAATAAAGGTTTCCTTCGATATACCAGAGAAGTATTCCTCCATAGAAATATTCGCCAGCACCCTTTCAATGGACTTGTCATCGTAGTCGGCTCCTGTTAATAGAGCCTCTACATCTCTACTGTCTTTCTGACTAAAATAATCACCATAAATTCGTATGGATTTAATTTTTCCTTTATCGATAGACAACCGAATATCAAGCAGACCACTTGGAAACTTTTTTTCTTTTTGTAGAGAAAACTCTGGTGCTTCTCCATAAATCCATTGATCATTTCCATAAACTTTCTCAACTAGCTTATTGATTTCCTGATAATCAAAAGCTGTCAGCTCATATTTTCTATCCTGAATGTCTCCCAACTCTGCTGCAGAAAATAGCTGTAGAGTCAGTTGATCACGAAAAGCTTCTGTTGTGATTTTCTGGTATTTTTTATTTAGATAAGGCTTAATATTTGTCACATGACTTCTAACTGATTTTGTTCCTTTTGACTCTAGTTTTTTCTCCGACACCTGAAGAACTGTCTCCATTTCCTGCAGATTCACATCAAACATCAACGTACCATGCATGTACATCTTAGTCCCTTTTTTATACATAGCGTTACCTGAAAACTTTTTATCATCAATGAACAGATCATTTCTGCCATTCATTGCTGCTGTAGCTGCGCCCATCCTGTGAAGGGCGTCTATTATCGGTTGTGTAAAATGCTTAAAATCACCAAAATTATTGCCGGCCGCATTCATGATAAAGCTAAAGCTGACATTGCCTAAATCATCATAAACTGCACCGCCCCCAGACTGTCTACGTGTAACTGTGATATTTTTCTCTCTAGCGTAGGTTCGGTTTATCTCAGCGAAGGCATTCTGATTTCGTCCAATAATCACACAAGGGCTTTGTATATAAAAGAGTACTAAAGGTTCATCGAAAGACAATCTATTTAAAATATATTGTTCTGCTGCAAGATTTTCTCTTATATCTTTCGAATCTAAATGAATATAGTACATCAGAACCACACCCTTCCAATCTGTATTTATACATTTATTTAAAATAACAATTTGATAATAACACAAAAACAACTATTATCACACTATATATGCTTGAATAAAACAAACGTATTTTAATTAAACTCATTTTTATATAACAGAATAAAAAATATGATACAGCTGTTTTTCTGTATCATCATTTTCTCAATTAATCATAAAAAAGATTGGAGCAATCGTCAAAATGACGCTGCACCAATCTCTAAATCTCGAATAAAAGATAGTTCATATTCATTTTTTATAGCAAAATCCAACAGGTCAGTTCCACTTGTATGAAAGATTTTAGCGGAATAATCGGCATACGAAACTAAAACTGAATTTTGAAAAGTTCAATACTCAATTCTTAGACCAACCACCGCTTTCACTTAAGTAAAAATACACATCGGAAAGACCGCTTTCGTTTAGTGCTCAATCTTACGTAACTGAAAAAAAGTTAAGCATTCTGAAATTCCCATAAAAATAAGAATTCCGCCAAACAATTGAAAAAGAAATAAAACACTTCGGAACGGATTGAATATCAGCAGACCTCCGCCAATTATCAGCACAATCCCATAAAAAGACAGCAGACCCCAGTTAACAGTTGTATATTTTCTCAGATTGAAGGACTGAATTAAACGAGCACTCCCCACTGTTACAACCAGCAGACCTAGGAATATTGGTAAAATACTAACAATAGCTTTTGAAAACACTAAAACAATGCCCGCCAATACCAGCAGGAGAATTCCCAGAACAAAGCTGCTGTCGTAAATACCTTCTTTCTGCCTAACTCTAATTCCTTCTATCAAATCCAGCAGGCCCATAAATGCCAGGTAACCCGAAATTACATAAACCGTGATGTTAAATACGCCAGATGGGTTAACAACCACAGCTATTCCTAGAAGAACATAGATAATCCCTCTAAGCAGTGCATGCTTTTTCAAATGATAAATCAGTGTATCCATCTCCACCGCCTCCTATTTCTCTATTGTATAAACTTTTCTTATCGAAAACTACTATTTAGAATCATATCCCGCAACTTCTATCAAATTTCTCATTTTCTGCGTATTTATTTTCGATTAATCGACTTCAAAAAAACTGAACAAACCCGTGAAGCGAGATATTGGCTAAATTCCTTTTTCAATATCCGTTGTTATGATTGCCTTTATAACCATAAATAGCTAGTAATTTCTTTACTCCTAAAAAAGACGAGAGTGTGACATAACTCAATGAGTCATGTCACACTCTCGCCTATCTAATCTATTTGATAGCAATCATTTATTATTTAATTGATTAGTACCAGCCGTTAGCTAACCAGAAAGCTTGTGCCGCTTCCCATGAACCATAGCGTTGTGTTACGTATTGATCTGCTACGCGTTCTTGATTCGCTTCTGAATAATCCCCATTTAGGTATGAAGCATCTAATTGATATCTACCGATATATCTGCCGTTTGTTGCTGAGTAAGAACCGCTTGATTCTTTTTGTGCAATCCATTCTTTGGCAGATGAAGATGTACCAGTATAGCTAGATTCTGCTGCCGCAGGTGCTGCTTCAGTTACTGGAGCTGCCTGAACGGTTTCAGCTTGAACTGCTGGAGCTGCTTCAATCTTTTCTCCATCATCAGTTTTAATAATCAGTTGTTGACCAGTATAAATCATATTGATATTTTCAATGTTATTGTCTTCAGCAATTTTTTGGATTAAAGAGCTGTCGCCAAACACTTGCTGTGAAATTTTTGAAAGGCTGTCTCCTGTTTGAACAGTATATATAGTGTCTGCATGCACGTCTGTAGTTCCTGCAAAAATTCCAAATGTTGCTACCGCAATTGTTCCTAGTAGAATTGTTTTAATAGATTTCATTATCTATTCTCCTTCATAAAAAGTTTTCATCTCTCGTATGAGACTTTTCATACTTTATCATCCCAGCGTATTTCATAGGTAAAAGTATAGTGACAATTCATTACGAGTATTGATTTTTCGTAACACTCTGTAAAAAAAATCGATAAAGAACTTGATATAAAAGGATTTATTATTTAATTTATATTTATAAAAAACCGTCTTTTTTTATAAAAAAGGAAGAAAATTTGTATTTGTTTATTTTATTCTCATCGTTTTCTCCTTTTATTTCGGTCTTTTTTTCAAAAAAAGAGCTTTTTATATCAAAACTGTAATGTGAAAAATCAATGACTACACTGCTTTTATGACATTTTCAGATAATTTCTTTGATTATTTCATACAAAATATTCATATATTTCTTCATCTATTCTCTAAACAACTAAAAAAACACCGTCAGAAATCATTATCCTTCTGACGGTTCAGCCTCAAACAAAGATACTTTCATGCAGATTCTGTAAATATTCTATTTGAGAAATATACATTAACCCATAATGGTAATAAAAAAATAGGAAGTCGAGACAAACACTCAATACTCCAAGTTTCACTCCAGTTAGATATCTTCCAAGTAACTATTCTTTTGTTAATTGACGAATCGCCCCTTGTATTTCATGTAATACCTCTTCTTCTGTTTCAACTTGCAGAAGCTCAGTCAATATTTTCAACCATTTTTCCGGTTCACGATTGCCTAATTTACCAATCGTCCAGGCCGCAGTACCTCGAATCACTGGTCGAATATCTTGTGTACATTCTAAAATTTGTGGTAGTGCTTCTCTACCGCCCAAATTAGCTAGAGCAATCAGTGCATTCCGCTGCAGCGGCTTTTTCCCGCGCCATGATCCAGCGAGATGGCCAAATTGTTCTTTGAATTCCTTATTGGTCATGCTAAGCATCGGTTCCAGTTTTGGATAAACACTATCTATCTCCGGTTCCATTTCTTCATGAAAATGAAAATCTTTTCCTCTATTATAAGGACAGACTAATTGGCAAATGTCACAGCCGTAAATCACATTATGCATCTTCTTTCGATATTCTTCCGGCATCATACCTTTGGTTTGAGTCTGATAAGACAGACAGCGCGGTGCATTCATTCGTCCATCACCCAATAAAGCCTGCGTTGGACAAGCAGTCACACAGCGCGTACATTCGCCACAGCCAAAAGGAACAGGCTGATCCACTTCAAAAGAAATATTCGTTACAATCTCGCCCAAATAAACAAAAGAACCAAACTCTTCTGTAATCAGCAGACCATTCCTGCCAATAAAGCCCAACCCTGCACGCTGTGCCGCCGCAACATCAATCAGCTCCCCAGTGTCCACCTGAGGCTTAAAACGCCAGCTTTCTTTTTCCTCTATCGTTTCCGCCTGCTCACGAATAAAATCAATCAACCCATTTAAACGCTCACGTAAAATATCGTGATAATCCATTCCCCACGAAGCTCTAGCAAATTGTCCTCGTTTTTCATCTCGCGGAACCTTTCCCTTGGCCTTAGTCGGATAGGCTAGCGCAATCGCTATAATTGTCTGTGGATGCTCAAATGTTCGTTCCGGGTAAATCCGTTCTTCAATAATCGGATGTTCAAATCCTGATGTATAGCCTCGTTCCTTTTGCTCCTGTAAAGAAGCTTCTAAATGATCAAAAGGAGCTGCTGACGCAAAGCCAATCTTATCAATCCCAAGACGTTTACTCTCTTCAATGATTTTACTTTTCAAGTCAGTCATCCTATTTCGCCTCCGTTCGATTTTAACCAGCTAGAACTATATCCGCAGCTGCTTACGATTATTATAATACTCCTTGTAGGATAGATAGCCAGCAATAATTGCTCCAATACTCGTCGTGGAAAGAAGCATAAATGTAACCATTATCTGATACTTAATCGCATGAACGGGATCAACTCCGGCAAAAATCAGCCCTGACATCATTCCCGGCAGACTGACTAGCCCCACTGTTTTTGCAGAGTCCACCGTAGGCTGCATCGCCACCTTGATGCTTTCTCTTAGAATGTTTTTTGAAGCTAAAGAAACATCGGCTCCCAGAGAAAGCTTTTCCAAGACCTGCTGCCGCTGATTATAAAACAATGTATGCATATGCTTGTAGCAAAGACCAATTGCTATCATCGAATTGCTGGCAATCATTCCTGAAATCGGTACAAGCTGTGAAGGAATAATTTTTATTGCTCCTGCAAAAATCAATGTCCCAAGCGTAATCGAGGTGCTTAGAAAAATAGCTGCAAAGGAATACAGGAACGCATGCTGCAGCGAAGGATTACGCTGCTTTGTGTTCCAAGCAGCATTAAAAATAATTACCAGTACCATCACCAGTGTCAAAATGAGGATATCTGTTTGAAAAATATATTTCAATACATAGCCTACAACAATCAGCTGAACAACCGCACGGCAAACACTATAGATAATGTCTTTGCCCAGTCCCAGCTTCTGATTCAGACTAATCCCCAAAGCAATCCCCACAAGCAGCAAAGACCAGCCTAAAGACTGTCCAGTAACCGCTAAATCATTCATCCAGCTTCCCTCCTGTTATCTGTATAATTTTGGCTGATTGCGCCAGCTCTTCACTATCATGAGTTACCCGGATAATCGTTGCCCCCTGATGATGGACCTGCTGAATCAGCTGATTGACAATCTTTTTACTTTCCTCATCCAGCCCCACAGTAACTTCATCCAAAAGCAGCACTTCAGGTATAAATAAAATGTTGCGCAGCAACGCAATGCGCTGTCTTTCTCCTCCAGATAGCTCACTTATTTTTTTCTCCAGAAATGCTTCATCTAAATAAACCTGAGCCAGCTTTTCTCTAATTCTTTTCTGATTAACGGGCACTTCTCTTACCTCAAATGGAAATACAAGATTGTCATAAACTGTCTCTCCAAATAATACCGGCTGCTGGAATGCATAAGAAACCTCTCGTCGGTAAGCAACTGGATCGAGCTCAGACAAATCCGTACCCTTATAATAAATCTTTCCGTCTGATGGCGATAACAGTGAAGCAAGCAACTTCAAAAAGGTACTTTTCCCGCCCCCAGAAGGTCCTGTCAGTGTTAAAAAATCACCTGTCTCAACTGCTAAATCAACCCCTTTTATAATTGCTTCTTTCTCCGTCCGATAAACGACACTCTTTGCTAAC
The DNA here is from genome assembly GCF_054871795.1 of Enterococcus sp. LJL51. Classification (NCBI taxonomy): domain Bacteria; kingdom Bacillati; phylum Bacillota; class Bacilli; order Lactobacillales; family Enterococcaceae; genus Enterococcus; species Enterococcus sp. LJL51. The sequence goes on from NZ_JBTXLW010000007.1 coordinate 37,294, forward strand.
AAAATATCTTTCGTCATCATCGCTGCTCCTTCCAACTACTTCTATTCAAGGGTACCTGATTCTGCTGATCATTTCAAAATAAAGATAAAAACTGCTTCAAAAACCAAATAAAATACTGGTTTTTGAAACAGCTTCATTATCCATTCACTTTATGGACGTTCATTTGTCCGCATCGACCGCTTCAGCATCCATTCTACAATCGGACCTGTAGTCAGCAGACAGACAAAGGTTGCAATGTGGAAACTTGTGCTTCCCAGCAATAAGCCACTTACTACAAGCACAGCATCAATTGCAATTCTAATTAGCTTCAAACTTCCTTTGGTTCGGCTTTCAATCATAAATGACAAACATTCTATTGCGGCGGCGCCCATCTGAGCAGATACATACAAGCCGATGCCCACAGCGTAGCAAATAGCTGCTACTAATCCCCAGAGGAGCGGTATGCCCATCTCCCAATCAGCTAAGAGACCAGAAAAGAAGTTGACCATCAGTCCTAAACAAACCCCATTTATAATTGTCCCTGCGCCGATTAACTCACGTTGCATAAAAAAAGCAATCACAATCATCAGGACGTTAAATGACATACTCAGATAACCAAACTCCCAAGGTATGTATTTTTGAATCCCCGTTAAAAAAACACTTAGTACATCTACACCATAGCCCGCTTTCAATAATACTGAGATGGATAGTGCAGTCAATGCCGTTCCAGCAAAGACAGACAGTATCCGATAGACGGGTTTTCTTTTAATCATATTTTTCCACATTCCTTATTTTTTTAAAGATTCTTTGGCCGCTGATAGCAATAACCTAATAAAAAGAAGTTTGCAGCTATAAATCAGTATTTTTTACCTTTATTCAACAGCGCCTCTTTCCATAATAGTGTTTCTTCTAATTCTTGTCAACTTTCTTGGTAGCGCTTTCTTTTTTATGGTGTAATAATTTAGTCATTTCAAAGTGACTAACTTGAAAAAGAACGGCACTTTAGCATTTACTCTTTAATCTACTATTTTTAGTAAGCAGTCATGTAAATAATAGCCGCAGCTGTCAGCCAGTTCTTCACAAACATTCTGAACTATTGACATTTTTTATTAGATATCGTAGACTAGTTACTACTTGAATGACAACTGAATAGTACCTCAAATCGAGGTAGAGGTCGCGGTTTTTATTAATCTTGTGGAGTGTGAAAGGACACGTTGAAGCAAGCCTAGGAACAACCGCCGAAATGTACAGCAGCCTTCTCTGTTGTATGTTGGGACACTATGCGAACAGCTGGTGGACTGTCTTGGCAGTAATGCCAAGTTGCGCTATGTTCTGTTGAGGAGACGACTGTTATCAACAACCAACATGCGTATGGTTGTTTTTTTGTATTTATAGTAAAGAAAGGAAGAATTAGTATTATGAATAAAAAAAGTATTTCCTTTGGTTTTCTGTTTACACTTTTATTAGGTCTGTTCTTCACGCCGCTGACTGTCAAAGCAGAAAGCAGTACAGCAAATGGTGAGTTCAGAGTCGGAATGGAAGCCGGCTACGCTCCTTTCAATTGGACGCAGACAACAGATGCCAACGGTGCTGTAGCAATTCCTAGCGACCACTCCTACGCAGGAGGCTATGATGTCCAGATTGCTAAGAAAGTAGCTGAAGGACTGAACAAACGACTAGTGATTGTCAAAACAAAATGGGACGGTCTGGCTCCAGCACTACAATCTGGAAAAATTGATGCTGTAATCGCCGGCATGTCGCCAACACCAGAACGTAAAAAGGAAATCGATTTTTCTGATCCTTACTATGAATCTAATCTTGTTATCGTTACTCGTAAAGACAGCAAGTATGCAAATGCAAAAAGTCTAGCTGATTTCAGTGGTGCTAAGGTTACTGCTCAGCTGAATACCTTCCATTATACTGTCATTGATCAAATTCCTGATGTCCAGAAGCAGCAGGCACAAGCGGACTTTGGTGCTATGCGGACAGCCTTAGCTTCTGGTGTCATTGACGGCTATGTTAGTGAACGGCCGGAAGGCGTTACTGCTGAAAGTGTGAATCCGGATATCAAGATGGTGGAATTTTCAGAAGGAAATGGGTTTAATACTGACCCTGCTGATACTACAATCGCTATCGGACTTCGTAAAGGAGATCCTAATCGTGAAAAAATCAATGCTATTTTAGCAGATATTTCTCCTGAGGAACGAACAAAGATTATGGATGATGCCATCGTAGACCAGCCGGCTGCTGAAGGCTCAACGGATGAAGAACAAACTAAGCCTGGTCTGATTAGTGATTTTAAAAATATTATTAGTCAATATGGTACGCTTTTCCTGCGCGGTACTGGAACAACATTGCTGTTGGCTTCTATCGGTACAATTGTTGGTACGCTAATCGGTCTTTTGATAGGCGTTATCCGGACAATCCCTACAGCTGAGAAGAAGGGCAAACGTGCATTCCAGAAAATCTTTAACTGGCTCTTATCCGCATATATTGAAATTTTCAGAAGTACGCCGATGATGGTTCAGGCAATGGTTATCTACTATGGGATTGCTTTGGCTTTCGGTATTGATTTAAATCGTACTGTTGCCGCTTTGTTTATTGTCTCAATTAATACAGGTGCTTATATGTCTGAAATTGTCCGCGGCGGGATTTTCTCCGTTGATAAAGGGCAGTTTGAAGCAGCGCAGGCCATTGGTATGACTCATGGACAAACGATGACAAAGATTGTTTTACCACAGGTTATTAGGAATATTATGCCGGCAACGGGGAACGAATTTGTAATCAACATTAAAGATACTTCTGTTCTGAGTGTTATTTCTGTTTCTGATCTGTTCTTCCAGGCTAATTCTGCGGCTGGAACAAACTATCAGTTCTTCCAAACCTTCTCCATCGTCTGTGTGATTTACTTTGTTTTAACTTTTACAGTAACACGGATTTTACGCTGGTTGGAAAACCGCATCGACGGACCTTCAGCATACATTCCTGTTGAAGAAGCAGAACAATCTGTAGCAATAGGCGAAGATAAATAAGGAGGCCCTATGATGAATGCAATTATTGAAGTTGAACATTTAAAGAAGAACTTTGGTGAAAATGAAGTCTTAAAAGATATCAACCTAACTGTAGAAAAAGGCGAAGTTGTGACGATTATCGGGTCCTCCGGCTCTGGAAAATCAACAATGCTCCGCTGCATTAATTTACTGGAAAAACCAACAGACGGTAAAATTATTTATAAAGGAGAAAATGTTTTAGCTCCTGGCTATGATTTGCCAAAATACAGAACCCATCTAGGGATGGTTTTCCAACAGTTTAATTTGTTTAACAACTTAAACGTTTTAGATAACTGTACAACTGGTCAGCTTACTGTTTTAAAACGCAACAAAAGCGAAGCTGAAGCAATCGCTATGGAAAACCTGGAAAAGGTTGGCATGGCACGCTTTGTAACAGCTAAACCAGCTCAGCTTTCCGGAGGTCAGAAACAGCGGGTAGCCATTGCCCGGGCACTATCCATGAATCCTGATGTTCTTTTATTTGATGAACCAACCTCTGCGCTTGACCCTGAAATGGTAGGAGAAGTGCTAAAAACGATGAAGAATTTGGCCCATACTGGGCTGACAATGATGATCGTTACGCATGAAATGGAGTTTGCGCGAGAAGTATCAGACCGCGTCATTTTCATGGATAAAGGCGTTATCGCAGAGGAAGGAAGCGCAGAAGATATTTTTGTCCATCCGAAAGAAGTGCGGACAAAAGAATTCCTGCAGCGTATTCTATCAAAAGAATGAATATAAACAAAATGCAAGAGGCTGCTCACGGGAGAGTAGTCTCTTGCATTTTATTTATAGCTGCCGCTGTTTGTTCGACTGCTCTATCCAGCATATCCTGATATTTCTCGTCTGTTTCAAGATACAGGAGCTGGTATTGTTTACACTTTCGTTTAGTCTCTGCATGCTCAGCGATGATTTCCTGAACGGGGCGGTCTTCAGCAAATTTTCGCCGTTCAATTGTCGACCGATAAGCAAGTATTCCATCTTCAAAATGGTTCCTAATGTACCCTTCTGAGAACCCTAGATAGACAGGCACGATTTCGCGATGAGCAGCTGCCAGCTCATGTACCTTGTCCTGAGGTAAATAGCAGCCTTCAATAATCAAATGCTGTTCATTTTCAATCGCTACTTCAATGATTTTTTTTAATACTGGCCAAAGCTTTTCATTGATTATTTCATCTGAGCTGAACGGTGTAAACCCACATTCTGGGTAGCCGCCAATTAAGCCCATTTTTAAATGATCAATGGATAAATAAGGAATGTGGTAAATCTCTAGTAATTTTTGCGCCAGTACTGTTTTTCCGCTGCAGCTGGCTCCGCCAATCAAAATAATCACTTGATGCCCGCCTTTCCTAATAAAGTCTAATGCTCAGTTTTTTTATACTCTCTTACAGCTATACCTTTATAAGTATCAATAAAAGCTTTCATCTCAGAGAATGATTCTGTAATTAAAATATTTTCCCGGTCTGCTGGAGAGAGGAAGCCTTCGGTCACCATATGATTAAAAAAGCTACCCAGCAAATCATAATAGCCCTGACTATTCCATAAGATACATGGATTTCCATGTTCTCCAACACGTGCCCATGATATAACCTCAGAAATTTCTTCCAGAGTTCCTGGACCACCCGGCAATGCAATGTAGCAGTCTGCCAAATCCATCATCTTCTTTTTCCGTTCATGCATGTTGCTGACAGTGATTAACTCTGATAAAGCAGGATGAGCAATTTCCCGTTCGATCAGGAAGTTGGGCATTACGCCGATTACTTCGCCACCCTTCGCTAAAACTGTATCAGCGATACGTTTCATTAATCCCACATTGCCTCCGCCATAAACTAATCCATAGCCCTTATCCACCAGCCAGTTGCCTAATTCAATGGCTTGTTGTTTATATACTAGACTATTTCCTTCACTTGCACCGCAATATACTGCTGCTCTTTTCATTTGCCAGCCGCCCTTCTTACTAATCCTAGCTTGTCAATCATTAACATTATCAATAAGGTACTTCCTTTCACTTTATTGATAAGAAATATCATTAAAGGTATCTACTGTATAGTGTTTTCCCTCTTTATGAAGGATGGTTAAGCTAGTGTTCTCCAAAGGGCCATTTTTGCGCCAGTTTCTTTTTTCCTGACCACTTAGATAATTAATCAGAACAATCAGCAATACGCCATGAGCAACAACCAGAACCTTGCCTTCCGGATGTCGCTCCTCTAGTTCACTGATTACAGCTGAGCCGCGGGCGACCAATTCATCATAAGTCTCCCCTCCAAAACCTGATGGGTCATATAAATCCGGACGTTCCCGCAGATATTTAGTTTGCTGATTCATAAAGTCAACCTTCATTGCCTCTTTTTCACCAAAGCCTATCTCTCTTAATCCATCATGATATTGCAACGTCATACCGTTCAGATGATGGTTCTCAGTCAGTATATAGTTTGCCGTATCCATGGCCCGTTTCTGCGTACTGACAACTACTTGGTCAAAAGCAATTCCCGCCAAGTGTTTTCCTAGCTTGCCTGCTTGTTCAATACCTTCTTGAAGCAACGGCGAGTCTGCCCCGCTTCCCTGAAAACTATCAGCTATGTTTAACTCAGTTTTTCCATGTCTCACGAAATAAAATGTTGTCATCTACTGTCTCTCCCTTTTCCTTCTACTGTCTTAGATTATAGCAGTTCTCCAGATTTCTGTCCTAATCATTTTCACTCTGCGGTCTTAAATCAAATATGATATGATAGGTTGGAGAAAAAACGGAGGTGGTCATTTGGATATACAAGAGTATCAAAAATGGATAAGCAGTTTTTACAAAGAACGCGGCTGGTACGAGCTGAATCCGTTCATTCGGGTCAGTTTTTTATCAGAAGAAACGGGCGAAGTGGCACAAGCTGTTCGAGCGCTGGAAATTGGACGCGACCGTCCCGATGAGATAGAAAAAGAACCTGAAGCCCTTAAACAGCAATTAACAGAGGAACTGGGAGATGTTCTAGATAATATCTTTATCCTGGCCGACAAATACGATATCCGCTTAACAGATATTTTAAGTACCCATCAGGAAAAATTGATAAAAAGATTTCATTCTGATTTATAAAGGAGGACTGACAATGGCAAAAACAATACAGATACGAAAGGCGCAGGATGATGATTACTCTGAATTGATGCTAATTGAAAATCAAATTTGGACAAATGAAAACTCACCTATCCTACATCATTACAATGATGTAGAGGAATATGCAGCTAAACAAAAGGACGAGCTGATTTTTGTTGCTGTTCAGGAGGAACAGCTAATTGGATTTGTCAACGTTCATCAGCCAACTCATCTGCCTTCACATAAACACCAGTGGATGATTGGCATTGGTGTCCATCCCGATTATCAGTCATCCGGAGCTGGACGAAAGCTGCTGGATTATTTAAAAATGACTGCTCCTTCCTACGGAATTCACAAACTTTCCTTACGGGTAATGGGAACCAACAACCGGGCCATTAACTTCTACAAGCGCAACGGCTTTGTTGAAGAGGGACACTTGCGTGATGAATTCTATATCAACGATGCCTATTGCGATGATTATCTCTTTGCTTATTTTCTACAAAAAACAGAAAAATAATTTAGACTCTGCTAAAGCCCGAAGATACACAACTAATTAGCGCACTATTCTGAGGTAAAAGGGTGACTGCGCGTTTCCAATTATCTCACCCCTGTTTGTGCAAAACGAATAAAGTTAATGAAAAAATGATTTAATTTTGTCTTTTCTGCTTGCCTGCACTTCTTAACTCTGCTATTTTAATGAAGGTGTTGCTTTTTATACACAATATAAAATAACCGATACTTAAAAAAATCTGATTTATTACCATTAAAAAGCTTTCAACGTGTAAAATAGAAAAGGAGTGCAGATATTGAATAAAAAACTTTCCTGGCGGGATTACCTCTTTGTAGGGTCCATGCTGTTCGGTTTGTTCTTCGGAGCAGGCAATTTAATTTTTCCAGTTCATTTAGGGCAAGAGGCTGGAGCAGCTGTCTTTTCGGCAAATCTTGGTTTCCTACTTACTGGTATTGGTCTTCCCTTTTTAGGTGTGATTGCTATCGGAATCTCTAAAAGCAACGGCTTGTTCGATTTGGCCAATCGCGTGAATCGATCGTATGCCATTATTTTTACTTCATTATTATATTTAACGATTGGTCCATTTTTTGCTTTGCCTAGATTGGCAACAACCTCTTTTGAAATTGGACTTGCTCCTTTCGTTGAGCTGAAACAGCAACCTCTTTTTCTAGCTTTATTTTCTATTTTATTCTTTTTTACAGCCTGGTTTTTATCTAGAAAGCCATCTATGATTCTTGATTATGTTGGAAAATTTTTAAATCCAATTTTTCTAGTTTTGTTAGGTGTGCTGCTTCTACTAGCCTTTTTAAAGCCATTGGGGGTTGTATCTTCTGCACCGATTGGGGAAGCTTACAGTCAATACGCTTTCTTTAAAGGCTTTACTGAAGGTTATAACACATTGGATGCTCTTGCGTCTTTGGCTTTTGGCATCATCATCGTGACAACAATTCGCGGAATGGGCGTTACAGAACCGAACGCTGTTGCAAAGGACACTGTAAAATCCGGTGCTGTTAGTATTTTATTAATGGGTATTATCTATACCTTGTTGGCCTACATGGGTGCAATGAGTATCGGTACCTTTAAACTTAGTGAAAATGGCGGGATTGCCCTTGCTCAAATTGCCAATCATTATTTAGGCAGCTGGGGCTCGCTGCTGTTGACCTTAATTATTATTGTTGCCTGCTTAAAAACAGCTATTGGTCTGATTACGGCTTTTGCGGAAACCTTTTCTGAGCTGTTTCCTAAAGGAAAATATCCTATGTATATAGCTGTTGCCAGCATCCTGCCTTGTTTATTTGCTAATGTTGGGCTGACCAATATCATTCAATTTTCAATTCCAGTATTGATGTTCCTGTATCCTCTGGCAATCACGCTAATGCTGCTGGTGATTCTAAGTCCGCTATTTAAGCATCGTACAGAGGTTTATCGTATGACAACCTATTTCACCCTATTTGCTGCTTTTTTAGATGCACTAAACAGTGCCCCGGCTTTTATTAAAGAGAATTCCATCATTACTACAATTATTCAACTATCTGAAGCATATTTGCCTTTCTTTACAATTGGCATGGGCTGGATTGTTCCCGCTGTAACAGGCTTTCTATTAGGAATTTTATGGAGCGCGGTCAGTTCAAAAAATGAAAACCACTTAAATAAATAAACTATAAATAAGCCAGCTTTTTAAAAGTTGGTTTATTTTATATATATTTTCCAATTAATTCGTAAATAAAAATGAAAATTTTATTATTTTTTTATCTTATTATTGGCATTCGGCAAGCTATCTATTAGAATGAGCATAGGAGGGATGCGTTTACTATGCTATTTGATGAATTAATGATGGACAATAGTACCTTAATCAAATTTCAAATTTATAAAAAAATTTCAAGTTTGAATCAAACAATAATACCTGTTTCCCAAGTAGCAAAGCTATTTGATCTTAGCTATCAGCAGACACTGATTATTTTGACTGAAATCAATCAAGAGATTATGGCCTATAATAATAAACAGTCTTCTATCTTAAAAAAAGCTGGTAAAATCAATGCGGAGCATCTAACTATCAGTATCGATGAATATCGGTATTTAACATTAAAAAAATCTATCCCCTTTTTATTCATTTTATACTTTTTAAATCATGATCAACCTACGATTGAAGACTTTTGTGAACGCCACTATGTTAGTCAGTCTACGGTTTCACGAAAAATGATTCCCCTAAAAAAACATGTCAAACAATTTAATCTACGCTTTAGCTTTCGTGAAGCAAATTTAACTGGAGATGAACGAGTCGTCCGAGTAGCACTGTTCAATACTCTTTGGCTGGGTACACGCGGACTTTTTTGGCCGTTTACGCGTGTATCGCGTGAGGAAGCAGAAAAGCTGGTTCATGATTTTTCAGAATATTTCCCATTAACTCGCACCTATCTAGGACTGCGTGAGTTATCTTTTTTTGCAGCAATTTTTCTTTCCAGAGCTCAAAAAAAATTTTTTGTGTCTTATGATTCCAACTATGATTTTTTAATGAAGGACAACCCTTACTATGATTTTAAGCGCTTAAACAAAAGTCTCGGGCCTGTCAAAGCTTTACCACCGGCTATAGCGAAGGGGGAAAGTAGTTTCATTTTTTTCCTGGCCCACTATGCCCCGTTCTACACGATGCAAGATGATCCTTCACTTTATCAAACCTTATTTGATTTTTCAAAACAAGATAATGAGGTGATACACTTTGTCGATGCGTTTTTAAATTACAGCCAGAAAGAGTTTTTCTATAATCAGCCTGAAATAAAAAAAGATCCCTTATTGAAAGGAAATCTTCTTAATATTTTCTTTGTTTATTATGTTCTCAGACATCCATTTCCAAATCTACAGAGTTTAGTTGTTGATTCGGAAAACCGTATGCCGAAAGTCGAAAAGCAATTAGAACAGGTAATCCTGCGCTTTCTTGAAAATAAATTGAATGATTCAGCTTATCCTTATTTATCGAAAATCCAGAAGCCGTTAACAAAGTCCCTTAAGAATCTCATGCTTCCTTACTGCAATCAGTTTCAATGCTCCAAAGTTATTAAAGTCGGCATCGCCTTTGAGCATAATTTTCTGCTGATTAGAAACCTCTATCAGTTTCTCAATCAGCTTGATTTTGTAGAGGTTACACCTTACATAGATAAACTGACTCACAAGTATGATTTGGTCATCAGTTCATCTTTACTGCCGCTGGAAACATATCCAACGCTTCCTCTTCACTGCATGGATTTATCTTACGGAGATGAAGAGTTGGCACACCTATACGTCCGGCTTCACCGGTTATATAAAGAAAAAAATGCCGCATTCGACTATTAAAATAGAGAAGAACAATTTTCTATTAGTTTATGTATGACACTTAATTAGATTCCAGAAAAAAACAAAAAGGGGGTGGACAAAAACATGTCTCCACCCCCTAAAGCTGAATAAAGCGTATTTCAACAATCCTATACTAGGATTAGAAAAGAGAGCTGTAAAAGCAAATAAAGCGAACTAGACAAAAATAGCTTATCGATGTGCCTCCCCTGAATTAGAAAAAGTTCTAATCTGAGGGTGCGCATCTCAGCAAGCTATTTTTGCCTAGTTCGCTTTATTTCTCGTACCTGAATATTCTTGTCACAACCACTCTCAAACAAAAACTATTCATACTTTACTTCAACTAGATAAAGCCCCTCCGGATGAGCTGTTGGACCAGCTGCATTGCGGTCTTTAGCTGCCAGTATTTCGGCTATCGATGTTTCAGCCATACGTCCGTTACCTATTTTCAGTAGTGTTCCCACTAAAATACGAATCATTTTATAGAGAAAACCATCCCCTCGAAAAGTAAACAGCAGCTCATCTCCCGCTGGGTTAGTCGTCATCTTTGCTTCATAGATTGTACGTACCTTATCATCCACACTACTACCAGAAGCACAAAATGAAGTAAAATCATGCGTGCCAATCAGCTCCGGCAACGCCTGTTGGATTTTCTCCAGATTTAACGGATAAGGATAATAGCTTGCATAGAATCTGCGAAAAGGACTCCGCGGTTTTCCAATATCCACTCGAAACTCATAAGTCTTTTCTATTACATGGTATCTTGCATGGAAATCATCAGCGACCTTTTCTACACTGCGCACACTAATATCTTCAGGCGTCTGAGTATCTAAGCCGTAACGCATTCGTTCCAGCGGCCGATCTTCAGGATAGTCAAAATGAATGACCTGTCCCTTCGCATGCACACCTGCATCAGTTCTACCTGAACCAAAAATCGTAATTGATTTTCCATTATTCATTTTCTTTAAGGTTTTCTCCAGTTCAGCTTGAACAGTCCGGCCATTCGGCTGATTCTGAAACCCATTATAATTTGTTCCATCGTATGCAATTACAGCTTTGTAACGAGGCATTTTGTTCACCTTTTCTATAAGTTAGCTTCTGATAAAAATAAGTGCAACAGTCAGCAGTACGAAAATGAGCATGACTATTGTATCACCTTTCTGCCAGTGAAGAATTCGATATTTTGTTCTTCCTTCTCCGCCTTGGTAGCCTCGAGCTTCCATTGCGGTTGCTAAATCTTCTGCACGGTTAAAGCTGCTGACAAAGAGCGGAATTAGTAAAGGAATGACTGCCTTCATTTTTTGAATCAGATTTCCCTCTCCAAAATCCACACCCCTCGCACGCTGTGCATTCATAATCTTCTCTGTTTCATCCATCAATGTGGGAACAAAACGTAATGCAATAGAGAGCATCAAAGAAATTTCATGTACAGGTAGCTTAACTACTTTAAACGGACGTAATAAATACTCTATGGCATCTGATAAAGCTAAAGGCGGGGTTGTTAAAGTCAGTAAAGTAGACATAAAAATAATTAGAATAAAACGGCAGAAAATGAATAACCCATTAACCACACCAAATTCAGTTACTGAAAAGATTCCCCATTGAAAGTAAACAGTTCCTCCTTGCGTAAAGAGCATCTGCAGTGCGACTGTAAACAGAATCAGCCAAAGAAGCGGACGAATCCCTCTAATAAAGAAGCCAATATTGATTTTGGAAACAACGACTGCTGTCAGTGTGAATACCGCTAAAAGGCTGTAGGTCTGCCAATTATTTGCCATAAAGATAATGGCAATAAAATAGAAGCTGGCGAGAAGCTTTGCCCGAGGATCCATTTTATGAATAAATGAATCTCCTGGAATATATCGTCCAAAAATCAGTTTATTCATCATACTGATTCACCAGCCTTCATTTTTAAAATCTGATCAGCCAATTCATCAGCTGTAAGCGGCAGCTGAGTGATTGAAAACCCGCGAATTGCTAATTGTTCAGCAAACTCTGCAGCAGTTGGAACCCCTAACTGTTTCTCTTTCAGCCATTCAATATCCTGAAACACTTCTGACGGTTTACCGGTTTTCACGACTTTCCCTTTTTCAAGAACAAAAATATGATCTGCATAGTTCGCTGCATCATCCATCAAATGAGTCACTAAAACAATTGTCATTCCTTTTTCATGATGAAGCTGCCAGAACATCTCCATCATATCTTTACGTCCTCTGGGATCTAAGCCTGCAGTCGGTTCATCCAGCACTAGAACCTCAGGCTCCATTGCTAAAACTCCGGCAATTGCTACACGGCGCATTTGGCCGCCGGAAAGCTCAAAGGGTGAGCGGTCCAGATAGCTTTCGTCTAACCCTACTAGCTTCAACATCTTTTCCGCCAGCTTACGGGCCTCTTCTTCTGTTGCACCGAAGTTTCTTGGTCCAAACGCAATATCCTTTGCCACTGTTTCTTCAAACAGCTGTGCTTCTGGAAATTGAAAAACAATCCCGACCTTTTTACGAATCGGTTTCAAATTCTTATTATCTGTTTCCGCCGTAATCACTCGGTCACCAATATGAACGGTTCCCTTCGTCGGTTTCACCAATGCATTCAAATGCTGCAGCAAAGTAGATTTGCCGCTTCCAGTATGACCAACGATTGCAGAATAAGAACCATCTTCAATCATCATGTCGATATCAAATAATGCTCTCTGCTCAAATGGCGTATTTGGCTGATAGGTAAAATCTACTTGTTCAAAACGGATGTCCATAGCCATTCCACCATCCTTTCTTCGGTCAAATATTCTTGTGGAACATCAATACCCCGTTCCTTCAATGCAATTTTCAGCTTTTCCGGGAAAGGTAAATCAAGCCCCATTTCAATCAGTTCAGTCCCAGCCGAAAATATTTTTTCAGGTGTTCCCTCATCAACCAACTGTCCCTGACGCATTACTAGGATACGGTTTGCATTTGCTGCTTCATCTATATCGTGAGTAATAGAAATCACAGTTAGATTACTTTCTGCTTTGATTTCCTGAATGGTTGAAATTACTTCTTCGCGACCTTCGGGATCCAACATGCTCGTAGCCTCATCTAAAATGATAATATCCGGCCGTAATGCTACAACTCCAGCAATCGCCACACGCTGTTTTTGTCCGCCAGATAATCTTGCAGGCTCTCTAGTTGCCAAATGATCCATCCGTACTTTTTTTAACGCATCCGTTACTCTAATCACCATTTCATTGCGAGGTACTCCTTGATTTTCCAAGCCAAAGGCCACATCATCCTCGACAGTAGAACCAACGAACTGATTGTCAGGGTTTTGAAAAACCATTCCAACCATGCGGCGGATATCCCAGACATTTTCTTCATTTAGTTCTTTACCGCCTACTGAAATTTGACCAGATGCCGGCAGTAATAACCCATTAATGGTTTTAGCTAATGTTGATTTTCCAGAACCATTATGCCCGATAATTGCTACCCACTCTCCTTTTTTAATTGAAAAGGATACATCTTTCAATGCAGGATCTGCATCTTCTGGTTGGTAGTTGAAATTTATATTTTTAAGCTCAATGATTGATTCCATTACAAACGCTCCCGATTCTTTAGTATCATTGGAAAAATCAACTAATTCTATTTTTCTAACACTAGAGCCTGTCTGAAAACCATAGAGGAAACTAGATTTCCAGAAATTTTAGTGAAGGTCTAGAAAAGCATAGCATATGTGGTCCATAGCGATAGCTTTATGAAGATAAGTTCCATAAGAATCACGAACTACTCACCACTAGAGTTTTCAGGCAGACCCTAGGTACTATTATAACAAAAGTTACCAGTTAATGGGAACAGCCAAGTGTCTTGACAGCTATGTTTTATAAATAAAAATTAACTATGTATGTATCTGTTTTATGGTAAAAAAAAACACCTTATATGATGAGTGCCTATCCGCCGGGAATTCCCAGCGGATAGAGCGCGAGCTAGACTCGGAGTCGCCTCCAACATCATAACACTCTAAAAGAATCATCTATAAAGTGACGGTATAGTTTGATTATTAAACAAATTCCAAGATTACCATTGGCGCAGCATCTCCGCGTCTAGGTTCTGTTTTCAGGATACGAGTGTATCCGCCTTGACGTTCAGCGTAACGAGGTCCTAAGTCATTGAATAGTTTTTGTAAAGCTGATTCAACTACAATAGCCTCATTTTCTTCACGAACGCTGGCAACTTCATTACGTACGTAAGCAGCAGCTTGACGACGTGCATGAAGATCTCCACGTTTACCTAAAGTAATCATTTTTTCTGTTGTAGAACGAACTTCTTTCGCACGAGCTTCAGTCGTAACGATACGTTCGTTAATAATTAAGTCAGTTGTTAAGTCACGCAACATCGCTTTACGTTGGCTTGATGTGCGTCCTAATTTACGATAACCCACGTTGGTTTCCCTCCTTCGTTACTTTTTAACTACATTCTACATACAGCTTCAGCTGCTATCCGGTTGATAGCCTGCAAGCTACGCACACAGCTCGACTAAATTCTGGGAAAAAGTCAAACCAGTATCCTTAGTAAAACGTATTAATCGTCTTTACGTAAGCCTAAACCCAGATCATGCAATTTAAGTTTAACCTCTTCAAGAGATTTACGACCCAAATTACGTACTTTAATCATTTCAGGTTCAGATTTGTTTGTCAGCTCTTGTACAGTATTAATTCCTGCACGTTTCAAACAGTTATATGAACGAACAGACAAGTCTAATTCTTCAATGGTCATTTCCAGCATTTTTTCTTTCTGTGTTTCTTCTTTTTCAACCATGATTTCAGCATTTTTAGCTTCATCGGTTAGATTAACAAAGATGTCTAAATGTTCAGTCATGATCTTAGCGGCTAGACTAAGAGCTTCCTGAGGAATGATTGAACCATCTGTCCATATTTCCATTGTAAGCTTATCGAAATTATCACGACGACCAACACGTGCACTTTCTACTTGGTAGTTAACACGACGTACTGGTGTGTAGATAGAATCGACTGGAAGAACACCAATCGGCATATCTTCTTTTTTATTTTCGTCTGCTTGAACATAGCCACGACCAGGTTTTACTGTTAAGCGAGCATGAAAAGCAGCTCCTTCAGCAACACTACAGATAACTAAATCTTTATTTAGAATCTCAACATCGCTGTCAACGATGATATCACCGGCAGTAACTACAGCAGGTCCTGTAATATCGATCTCAAGGGTTTTTTCTTCTTCAGAATAAAGCTTTAACGCTAATCCTTTGATATTCAGAATGATTTGTGTCACGTCTTCTCTTACACCTTTAATAGTAGAGAATTCATGTAATACACCATCGATTTGAATATTAGTGATTGCAGCTCCTGGTAATGAAGACAACAAAATACGACGTAGAGAATTTCCTAAAGTAGTCCCATAACCCCGTTCCAGAGGTTCTACAACGAACTTGCCATAATCTCTATCTTCATCAATTTTTTCGATTCTTGGTTTTTCAAATTCAATCATTCTTATCTATACCCCTTTCAAAACGAAAAGTGTCTTGTTCAATGACGTTTTTGGTTCAAACTCAAAATGAGCAGCACTCATTAAACACGACGGCGTTTTGGAGGGCGGCATCCATTATGAGGAACTGGTGTAACGTCACGAATTGCAGTCACTTCTAAACCTGTTGCTTGTAATGAACGGATTGCTGCTTCACGTCCAGAACCAGGTCCTTTAACTGTTACTTCGACAGTTTTCAGTCCATGTTCTTGTGCTACTTTAGTTGCAGATTCTGCAGCCATTTGAGCGGCAAAAGGAGTTGATTTTTTGCTTCCTTTGAAGCCTAAAGCTCCTGCTGATGACCATGCCAATGCATTTCCGTGAGTATCGGTAATCATCACAATTGTATTATTGAAAGTAGAATGGATATGCGCGATACCTGCTTCTACATTCTTTTTCACACGGCGTTTACGACTAACTTTCTTTGCTGCCATGAAGTTCTAACCTCCTTCACTTAGGAATTATTTTTTCTTGCCTGCTACAGTACGAGCTGGGCCTTTACGAGTACGTGCATTATTTTTCGTGTTTTGTCCACGAGTTGGTAATCCACGACGATGACGGATTCCACGGTAAGAACCGATTTCCATCAAACGCTTGATGTTCAAGTTCACTTCACGACGAAGATCCCCTTCAACTTTTAACTTATCAATTTCTGCACGAATCGCATCTGTTTGTTCGTTTGTTAAGTCACGAACGCGAATTTCTTCTGATACGCCTGCATTAGCTAATACTTTTTTCGCTGTAGTGTTTCCAATACCAAAAATATAAGTAAGAGAAATTACTACGCGTTTGTCACGAGGAATGTCTACTCCTGCAATACGAGCCATTATTCGTTACACCTCCTATTATCCTTGACGCTGTTTATGTTTTGGATTTGCTGGGCAAATGACCATAACACGCCCTTTACGACGAATTACTTTACAATGCTCACACATTGGTTTTACTGATGGTCTTACTTTCATGATAATACCTCCTGAGATTTTACGGAGTACAATTATTTAAAGCGATAGGTTATACGACCGCGAGTTAAATCATATGGCGATAACTCGACAGTTACTTTATCCCCGGGTAAAATTCGGATGTAATGCATACGAATCTTACCAGAAACGTGAGCCAATACTTCATGCCCGTTCTCTAATTCAACTTTAAACATTGCATTCGGCAAAGTTTCGACGACTGTACCTTCGATTTCAATCATATCATCTTTTGCCACGCACAGTACCTCCTTGTACTTGTTTCGCATTTTCACACGATAAAACGGTGGAAACTGCAGCTCCCACCTAGAATTTTCAATTAAACTTCCAAGAAAATTTTCATAGAAGTCGGACTGATACATTTTACCATAAAACATTCTATATAGCAAGAGAGTCTAAGCTCAACAAAATCAAGGACTGTGTGCAGCTTGCAACTATGCGTCAATAATCGTCTTCACGTCAGAGAACACATCGTTGATTTCTCGATTTCCATCGATTGTGTGCAACAAGTTCTTTTCTTTATAGTAGGCCAAAATCGGCGCACTGCTTTTGATGTTTACTGTCAAACGATTTTTTACCGTTTCAGGCTTATCATCTTCTCTTTGATAGAACTCATGTCCGCCGCAGCGATCGCATGTTCCTTCCACTGTTGGAGGATTGAAAATTTTGTGATAAGTTGCTCCGCAGTTTTTACACATAAAGCGTCCCGCCAAGCGTTCAATCAACACATCTTCTTCTACATGAATGTCGATAACGGCATCGATTTTTTTATTTAACTCTTTAAGCATTTGGTCCAGAGCTTCCGCCTGATCCAGCGTTCTTGGAAAGCCGTCCAGCAAAAATCCTTTTGCTGTATCTGGTTCTGCCAAGCGCTCTTTGACGATTCCATTTGTTACTTCATCAGGAACCAGCTCGCCTTTGTCGATATAAGATTTTGCTTCAAGTCCAAGAGCAGTTTCATTTTTCATCGCAGCCCGAAACATATCACCTGTTGAAATATGGGGAATCCCGTATTCATCAATAATTCTTTCTGCCTGCGTGCCTTTTCCTGCTCCGGGAAGTCCCATTAAAATGAGGTTCATTCGCTTTCCTCCTAATTTTAAAGGCTGAATACAAAACTAGCCATATGTGAGAATGGTGCTGAGGAAGATCCTCAACACACGATTCCTACTTATTGATAAAGCCAACATATTGACGTTTCAACATTAAACCTTCTAATTGTTTTGCTGTTTCCAATGCAACACCGATGATAATCAGTAAGCTGGTTCCACCTAAGCCGATTGATTGCGGCAGGTTCCAAAGCATTTGTGCAATGATAGGCAACAATGCAATGACACCCAAAAAGATAGAGCCGACAACACTTAATCTCATCAAGAGTCCGGATACATAATCTTCTGTCCCTTTACCTGGCCGTACACTTGGAATATAGCTTCCCTGTTTTTGCAGGTTTTCCGCAAGTTTCTCCGGATTTACCTGAACAAACGCATAGAAGAATGTAAAAGCGACGATCAGCACAGTATAGATAGTTGCACCTGGAATCGTGTTGTAGTCGAAAATTTCTGTCATAATTTCATACCATGTTTCACCAGCATAATTTGAAGCGAAGCCCTGCAGAATTGCATTAGGCGTCGAAATCAAGGAACTGGCAAAGATTACCGGAATAACACCGGCGGCATTTACTTTTAATGGCAGATAGCTGCTGGTTGGCGCTCCTGATACACGTTTTGTATACTGAATTGGGATTTTTCTCTCTGCCTGTTGTACAAACGTAACAACTGTGACAATGATTAAAATCGCAATAACCAGAATGACAACAAAAATGATAGAACTTACAAGCTCAGAAGAGTCAATATTGATGAAGTAGTCTTCAATAATCTCTTTGATGGACCCAGGTACACCTGAGATAATCCCGGCAAAGATAATCATTGAAACACCATTTCCAATACCCTTTTCTGTAATTTGTTCCCCCATCCATGTAACAAACAGCGTGCCTGCAGTTAAGATAACTGCAATCATTACAAATGTTGCTGGTGTTGGATTTTTCACTATACCAACCTGGCTTAGCGTATTAAATCCATAGGTTAGACCGATTGATTGCGCAATTCCAAGGACAATCGTCAAATAACGAGTCACCTGGTTTAGCTTTTTACGACCGACTTCCCCTTGTTTCGACCATTCAACAAATTTTGGTATGATGTCCATTTGCAGCAGCTGAACAATAATCGACGCCGTAATATATGGAGAAACCCCCATCGCAAAGATGGAGAAGTTCTGCATAGCACTACCACTGACGATATTCAGCATATTTAGAAATGGTAAGCTGCTTAATTCTTGTAAACCTTTTGCATTTACGCCAGGCACTGTAATATGTGCACCTAAACGAAATACAGCCAGTATGAATATGGTAAAGAATATTTTTGATCTAATGTCTTTGACTTTAAAAGCATCTTTCAATAGTTTGAACATTAGATCACCTCGATAGACCCACCAGCAGCTTCAATCGCTTCTTGTGCTGCTTTAGAGAATTTTGCTGCTTTAACAGTCAATTTCTTCGTTAATTCACCATTAGCAAGAACTTTAATTCCAGCTTTTTCGCTCTTAACGATCCCTGCTTCTTTCAAGACAACAGGTGTTACTTCAGCTCCATCTTCGAATCGATTCAATACATCTAAATTGATTACTGCATATTCTTTACGGTTGATATTTGTAAAACCGCGTTTTGGTAAACGACGGAATAATGGAGTTTGACCCCCTTCAAATCCTAAACGTACACCACCGCCTGAACGAGCTTTTTGCCCTTTTTGTCCACGACCTGATGTTTTACCATTACCAGATGAAGTACCACGTCCAACACGGTTACGTACTTTACGGGAACCTTCAGCAGGTTTTAATTCATGAAGTTTCATTGTGGTTTGGCACCTCCTTAAACAATCTAATTAATTGAGTAAAATTAAACTTCTTCTACGTCCACTAAATGAGAGATAGTGTTAACCATGCCTTTGATAGCTTCATTAGCTGGTTTAACAACTGTACTGTTCATTTTTTTCAATCCCAACGCTTTTACTGTATCACGTTGATTTTGAGGACGTCCGATAACACTGCGTTTTAAAGTAATTTTTAATTCAGCCATTATGTTTGTCCTCCTTATCCTACGATTTCTTCTACAGATTTGCCGCGAAGTGCTGCCACTTCTTCGACGCGTTTTAATTGTGTCAACCCGTCAACTGTTGCACGAACAACGTTGATTGGTGTGTTTGAACCTAGTGATTTAGATGTGATATCGGCTACTCCAGCCAATTCCAATACGGCACGAACTGGTCCGCCCGCTGCAACCCCAGAACCTTCTACTGCAGGTTTCATCAGGATACGTCCGCCGCCGAACACTCCGATAACTTCATGAGGGATGGTAGAACCAACCATAGGAACTTCAATTAAGTTTTTCTTCGCATCTTCAATCGCTTTACGAATTGCTTCTGGTACTTCTTGGGCTTTCCCAGTACCGAAGCCAACATGACCGTTTTTATCACCTACAACCACTAAAGCTGCGAAACGTAGACGACGTCCACCTTTAACAACTTTTGTTACACGGTTGATTGCAACAACGCGGTCTTCTAATTCCAAATGTTTTGGATCGATGTAAACCATTAATGGTGTTCCTCCTTCTCCTAAAATTCTAGTCCATTTTCACGAGCAGCTTCTGCTAAAGCTTGCACGCGGCCATGGTAAAGGTATCCACCACGGTCAAAGACTACTACTTTAATACCTTTTTCAGCAGCACGTTCTGCAACTAGTTTACCTACTGCAGCAGCTTGCTCAACTTTTGTTTCACCTGAAATTTCTTTCTCTAAGGCAGAGGCACTTGCTAGCGTTACACCCGCTACGTCATCAATAATTTGAGCGTAGATGTTTTTGTTAGAGCGAAAAACGTTCAAGCGTGGGCACTCAGCAGTACCAGAGATTTTGTTACGCACACGACGATGTCTCTTCTGACGTGTTTTGTTTTTATCTGGTTTTGTAATCACAATTGTCACCTCTTTGATTTGATAAACTGCTGAATCAGCAGTTCTCATTCAGGAACAGTAATAAAGGATAGGTGGAAAATCAGCTTTAGCGATTTTCCTACACATCTTTTATTATTATTTACCTGTTTTACCTTCTTTACGGCGTACGTATTCGCCAACATAGCGGATACCTTTGCCTTTGTAAGGCTCTGGAGGACGAACGCCGCGGATGTTCGCTGCTAATTCGCCTACAACTTCTTTATTGATACCTTTTACAACGATTTGTGTATTTGAAGGTACGTCAAATGTTACACCTTCCGGTGCTGTCATTTCTACGGGATGAGAGTAACCAACGTTTAAAGTTAGTTTGCTTCCCTGTGCCTGCGCACGGTACCCAACCCCGATAAGTTCCAACGCTTTTTCAAACCCGGCACTTACACCAACAACCATGTTGTTGAAGTTCGCACGAGTTGTTCCGTGGATTGTTTTCATTTCTTTGCTGTCATTTGGACGAGTGAATGTTACCTCGTTTCCTTCGATATTCATTTTAATATCAGCTGAAAACTCACGAGTTAATTCACCTTTTGGTCCTTTTACAGTGACGTTGTTTCCTTCTTGCTTCACTTCAACGCCAGCAGGAAGAACAACTACTTTATTACCAATACGGCTCACTTAGAGACACCTCCTTGTGTATTCTTTAAAATTACCATACGTAGGCGATTACTTCGCCGCCGATGTTTTTCGCTCTAGCTTCTTTATCAGTAACAACACCTTCTGAAGTAGAGATGATCGCAATACCTAAACCGTTCAGTACTTTTGGTACTTCGTCAGCTTTTACGTAAGCACGTAAACCTGGTTTAGAGATACGTTTTAAGTTAGTGATAACACGCTCGTCGTCTTTACCGTATTTTAGGAAAACACGGATCACGCCTTGCTTGTCATCTTCAATATATTCTACATCGCGAACGAATCCTTCACGTTTCAGGATTTCTGCGATATCACGTTTGATTTTTGATGCAGGTACTTCTAAGCTCTCATGTTTAACCATGTTCGCATTACGAATGCGAGTTAGAAAATCTGCAATTGGATCTGTCATGACCATTGAACTAGTTACCTCCTTTATGCAAGTTTACTTGTTTACCAGCTAGCTTTCTTCACGCCGGGAATTTGACCTTTATAGGCAAGTTCGCGGAAGCAAATACGGCAAAGATGAAATTTACGATAAACTGAATGTGGACGTCCGCAACGTTCGCAGCGTGTATAAGCCTGTGTTGAATGTTTAGCAGGGCGTTTGTTTTTAGCAATCATTGATTTTTTAGCCACGTAGTTCGCCTCCTTATTTTATTTTTGGAATGGCATGCCTAGTTGTCCCAACAACTCACGAGATTCTTCGTCTGTGTTTGCTGTTGTAACGATAACGATATCCATACCACGTACTTTATCTACTAAATCATAATCCACTTCTGGGAAGATTAATTGTTCTTTAATACCTAAAGTGTAGTTACCGCGTCCGTCAAAGGCTTTTTTACTGATACCGTGGAAGTCACGTACACGAGGTAGAGAAACTGAAACCAGTTTATCCAGGAATTCGTACATTCTTTCTCCGCGCAGTGTTACTTTCGCACCGATCGGCATTCCTTCACGAAGACGGAATCCAGCGATTGATTTTTTTGCTTTAGTGATGATTGGCTTTTGACCAGAGATTAAAGCTAATTCTTCAACAGCTTTATCTAAGTTCTTAGCATTTGATACTGCATCACCCACACCCATATTGATAACAATTTTCTCAACTTTTGGTGTTTGCATGATTGAACTATAATTGAATTTTTCCATCAATGATGGTGTTACTTCTTTAATATATTTTTCTTTCAGGCGGTTCATTCAATAAGCCCCTCCTTCCTCAATGTTTATTTATCTAAAACTTCACCTGTTTTTTTAGAAACACGTACTTTTTTACCGTCTACTTCTTTGTAGCCAACTTTAGTAGCTTCACCGTTAGAAGGATCGATCACCATCACGTTAGAAACATGAATCGGTGCCGGCTGTTCCAAGATTCCTCCTTGAGGAGCATCTTGACTAGGTTTCTGGTGTTTTTTCATGATGTTGATGCCATCAACGATCACTTTGTCTTTTTTAGGAAACGCTTCTAGAACAACGCCTTCCTTGTTTTTATCTTTACCAGTGATAACTTTTACTTTATCGCCTTTTTTAACAAACATTAGTGTTTCGCACCTCCTTTGATAAGTGTCTCGATTATAATACTTCTGGTGCAAGAGAAACGATCTTCATGAAGTTGTTCTCACGTAATTCACGTGCAACAGGTCCGAAGATACGTGTACCGCGCGGGCTCTTATCATCACGGATGATTACCGCAGCATTTTCGTCGAATTTAATGTAAGAACCGTCTGGACGACGAGCTCCTGATTTTGTACGAACGATAACGGCTTTAACTACTTCACCTTTTTTGACAACACCACCTGGCGTTGCTTGTTTAACCGTAGCAACAATTACGTCACCAATATTAGCAGTTTTACGACCAGAACCACCAAGGACTTTGATCGTTAGAATTTCACGCGCACCTGAGTTGTCAGCAACTCTTAATCGGCTTTCTTGTTGGATCACGATGTGTATCCTCCTTTCAGATTTATACTCAATCTATATAGGAAAATCTCGTTTTATTAGATAACAACTGCTTCTTCGACTACCTCTAGTAAACGGAAACGTTTTGTAGCTGATAATGGACGAGTTTCCATGATTCTTACGATGTCTCCAACTTTTGCAGTGTTGTTTTCATCATGTGCTTTGTACTTTTTAGAATATTTCATGCGTTTACCGTAGATAGGGTGGTTTTTCTTTGTTTCAACGACAACTGTGATTGTTTTATCCATTTTGTCAGAAACTACACGTCCCTGGTAAACCTTACGTTGATTTCTTTCTTCAGACATACGCGTTTGGCCTCCTTCCACTATTAGTTAGCTTGTTCACGCAATACTGTTTTGATGCGTGCAATCGATTGACGTACTTCTTTAATACGTGCAGTGTTTTCTAATTGTCCTGTTGCTAGTTGGAATCTAAGGTTAAACAATTCTTCTTTCAATTGTTTTTCCTGGTCAAGCATTTCGGCAGTGGTTAATTCTCTGATATCTTTAACCTTCATTCGATTCACCACCCATTTCCTCACGTTTTACGATCTTAGTTTTTACTGGCAGTTTGTGGGATGCAAGGCGCAGAGCTTCGCGAGCAACTTCTTCAGGAACGCCGGCAATCTCAAACATGATTTTACCACGTTTAACTGGAGATACCCATCCTTCAGGAGCACCTTTACCTTTACCCATACGAACACCAATAGCTTTACTAGTATATGATTTGTGAGGGAAAATTTTGATCCATACTTTCCCGCCACGTTTCATATAACGAGTCATGGCAATACGGGCAGCTTCGATTTGTCTGTTTGTGATCCAATGAGATTCAGTTGCCTGAAGACCCCATTCACCAAAAACGACTTCTTTTCCGCCTTTTGCTTCACCGCGCATTTTACCTCTAAACTCACGACGGTGTTTTACACGTTTAGGTACTAACATGCTTATTTCCCTCCTTTCTCAGTGTTTTTTTTCGCTGGAAGAATCTCTCCACGATAGATCCACACTTTTACTCCTAATTTTCCGTAAGTTGTGTCTGCTTCTTCCCATGCGTAGTCAATATCGGCACGCAATGTATGAAGAGGAACAGTTCCTTCTGAATATCCTTCTGAACGAGCAATATCTGCACCATTCAAACGACCGGATACTTGTGTTTTGATTCCTTGAGCGCCTGAACGCATTGTGCGTTGAATCGCTTGTTTTTGTGCACGACGGAAAGCTACACGGTTTTCTAATTGACGTGCAATTCCTTCGCCGACCAATTTAGCATCTAAATCTGGTTTTTTGATTTCAACGATGTTGATGTGAACTCTTTTACCAGTTAGTTTATTTAGTTCTTTTCTAAGGTTTTCAACTTCAGATCCGCCTTTACCGATAACCATACCCGGTTTAGCTGTGTGGATTGAAATGTTCACACGGTTTGCAGCGCGCTCGATCTCAATTGTAGACACAGCGGCATCAGCAAGTTTTTTAGCGATGAATTTACGGATTCTTAAATCTTCGTGTAAGAATTCAGCATACTCTTTTTCAGCATACCATTTTGCATCCCAGTCGCGGATGATGCCTACACGCATTCCAATTGGATGTACTTTTTGACCCACTGGTTGTCCCTCCTCTTATCATTTGAGGCTTGTTTTTAACAAGCTGCTCTTTTTGAGGTCCGGCAGCCATTGTTGCAGCACATAGCATCTGTTAAGCAGAACTGATGTGGTACAGTGCAAGGCTCCTCCTCTTATCCTTTTAAGGATTATTTTTCTGATACTACTACTGTAATATGACTTGTACGTTTCATGATTGGTGATGCTGAACCTTTAGCACGCGGACGGAACCGTTTCATAGTTGGTCCTTCGTTAACAAAAGCTTCAGATACAACAAGATTTTCAACATCTAAGTCAAAGTTGTTTTCTGCGTTAGCAACTGCTGACATTAAAACTTTTTCAATGATTCCAGCAGATTTGTTTGGTGTGAATTTCAAAATTGAAATTGCATCTCCAACGCTTTTTCCTCTGATAAGATCGATTACTAAACGTGCTTTACGAGGAGAAGTGCGAACTGTTTTCGCAGTTGCTTTAGCTGATGTGATTTGTTCTGCCATGTTGATGTTTCCCTCCCTCAAAATTAACGTCTAGTTTTCTTATCATCGGCAGCATGCCCACGATAAGTTCTAGTTGGTGCAAATTCACCTAATTTATGTCCTACCATATCTTCTTGAATGTATACTGGAACGTGTTTACGTCCATCATATACAGCAATTGTAAATCCAACAAATTGTGGAAAAATTGTAGAGCGGCGAGACCAAGTTTTAATTACTTTTTTCTTTTCAGCGCCTTGTTGAGCTTCGACTTTCTTCATTAAATGATCATCAGCGAAAGGCCCTTTTTTCAAACTACGACCCATGGTGAACCTCCTCTCAAAATGTACGACACATGGTCAAAAATATAAATCTTGTTAAATAAACAATCTCTATTATTATCTCTTTTGTTTTTAACAAAAGACACGTTTCGTGTAATGTAGCTTTCACAAAATTTATATAGATTATTTAGTACGGCGACGAACGATAAGTTTGTCGGATTTGGCTTTTTTGTTACGAGTTTTGTAACCCAATGCTGGTTGACCCCAAGGTGATACTGGAGCTTTACGTCCGATTGGAGTTTTACCTTCACCACCACCGTGTGGGTGATCGTTAGGATTCATTACGCTACCACGTACAGTTGGACGCTTGCGCATCCAGCGAGAACGACCGGCTTTACCGATGTTGATTAGTTCGTGTTGCTCGTTACCAACTGAACCGACTGTTGCACGGCAAGTTGCCAAGATCATACGAACTTCGCCTGAGTTCAGACGGATCAATACGTATTTACCTTCTTTACCAAGTACTTGTGCACTTGTACCAGCTGAACGGATTAATTGTCCGCCTTTACCTGGCTTCATTTCGATGTTGTGAACAACAGTACCGACTGGAATGTTACTCAACGGCAGTGCGTTCCCAACTTTGATGTCTGATTCTGGACCGGAAACGATTTTTGTTCCAACTTCCAATCCTTTAGGTGCTAAGATGTAAGCTTTCACTCCATCTTCATAGTGTACTAATGCAATGTTAGCTGAACGGTTCGGATCGTACTCGATCGTTTGAACAGTTGCAACAACGTTGTCTTTGTTACGCTTGAAGTCGATCACGCGGTATTGGCGTTTGTGTCCGCCACCATGATGACGAACAGTAATGCGACCGTTGTTGTTACGACCAGCATGATTTTTTAACGGCTGTAGTAATGTTTTTTCTGGTGTAGAAGTTGTGATTTCAGCGAAATCAGAACTAGTCATATTACGACGGCCGTTTGTGGTAGGTTTGTACTTTTTAATCGCCACGTCTTGTTTCCCTCCTACTTTACTTCGATCATTATCTCAGGTTCTGCTTTTATTCAGCAGCTTCGAAAATTTGAATTCCTTTTGAATCTTCAGTCAATGTCACAATAGCTTTGCGACGTTTTTTAGTATATCCTGCATATTTGCCCATGCGTTTGAATTTAGGACGCACGTTGATGATATTCACGTTTTTAACTTTTACGTCAAACGCAGCTTCAACAGCTTGTTTCACTAAAGTTTTGTTCGCGCGAACGTCTACTTCGAACGTATATTTTTGTTCGTCCATAGCAAGCATTGATTTCTCAGTGATTACCGGGCGTTTGATTACGTCTAGTAAGTTCATTATGCAAGCACCTCCTCAATTTGAGTAAGAGCAGTTTGCGTTGCTAGCATTTTTTGGCTTGAAACAATATCCAATACGCTGATGTTGTCTGAAGTGACAACTGTTACGTTTGGCAAGTTACGAGCAGATAATGCTGCAAAGTCATTCTCAGGTTCAAGAACCACCAATACTTTTGTATCGATAGACAAATTACCAAGAACTTGTCTGAATTCTTTTGTTTTTGGTGCGTCGAAGTTCAAGCCTTCAACTGCTACCAGATTACTTTCAGCAACTTTTTCTGACAATACAGATTTCATTGCTAAACGACGAACTTTTTTAGGAAGTTTGTAGCTGTAAGAACGTGGTGTTGGTCCGAAAACTACGCCACCTCCACGCCATTGTGGTGAACGGATTGAACCTTGACGGGCACGACCTGTTCCTTTTTGACGCCATGGCTTACGGCCACCGCCGCGAACAGCACTGCGGTTTTTCACAGCATGTGTTCCCTGTCTTAATGAAGCGCGCTGCATGATGATTGCATCGTATACAACACTTTCATTTGGTTCGATTCCGAAGATTTCTTCGTTTAAAGTGATTTCACCATTTTGAGTTCCATCTTGTTTAAATAATGCTACATTCGGCATTCCTTAGTTCCTCCTTTCCTACACGATTATTTAGCTTTTACAGCTGATTTGATTGTGATTAATGATTTTTTAGATCCAGGAATGTTTCCTTTGATCAGAATTACGTTTTTGTCTGCGTCCACTCTAACAATTTCAAGGTTTTGAATTGTTACGCGGTTGCCACCCATACGGCCGGCAAGCTTTTTATTTTTAAACACACGGTTTGGTGCAACTGGACCCATTGACCCAGGACGACGGTGGTAACGGGAACCGTGAGACATTGGTCCGCGGCTTTGTCCATGGCGTTTGATAACCCCTTGGAATCCTTTACCTTTCGTAGTACCTGTAACATCAACGATGTCTCCTGCTTGGAAAACATCTACAGCGATTTCGTCTCCAACTTTATATTCTCCCAGCTCAACATCTTTGAATTCCTTAATGAAGCGCTTAGGAGCCGTGTTTGCTTTTGCAACATGACCTTTCGCAGGTTTGTTCGCTAATACTTCACGTTTGTCTTGGTACCCGACTTGAATTGCTTCGTAGCCGTCTGTTCCAGTTGTTTTCACTTGTAGTACTACATTAGGAGTAGCTTCTACAACTGTTACCGGGATCAGCTCACCAGATTCTGTAAAGATTTGCGTCATTCCGACTTTTTTCCCTAAGATTCCTTTGGTCATGAGTACACCTCCATCATCTTGTTTTTTTTATTATAGTTTGATCTCAATGTTCACACCAGATGGTAAGTCAAGCTTCATTAAAGCATCAACTGTTTTTGGTGTTGGGTTCACAATGTCAATCAGACGTTTGTGAGTACGCATTTCGAATTGTTCGCGTGAATCTTTGTATTTATGTGTCGCACGAATAACAGTGTAAAGACTGCGTTCAGTTGGTAATGGAATTGGACCAGATACGCCAGCTCCAGTTCTTTTTGCAGTTTCTACGATTTTATCCGCTGATTGATCTAAAATACGATGTTCATACGCTTTTAAACGGATACGAATTTTTTGTTTTGCCATCTTGTTTCCCTCCTTCGCCTATTTTGAAAAGTAGACATGGCTCCACGAAAATCTCCGTCACGCTCGTCCATGGCAAAGCGTCCGGGCGTGTCGCAACCTCTCGTTTCCTAGCCGGTAAAATCTTTTTCAGATTTACCAGTGCTTTTCACACTCCTGTAAACAGCACCTTTATGATTATATTACAGAAAAGCCGAGATAGCAAGGTTTTTTTCAAGGTTTTCAGATTTATTTTCATGATTTTCATTTTATATTTTTTCTCTACTTATTTATTCAATTTTACGCTTGATTTCTTCTTCTAGATCAATACAGTCACATCACTCTCATACTATTTCAGCCTTATAAATCCAGCGACTCCTTCTTTTAACTTCTATAAGTAGTTTAGCCAAACTTCCCGCTGATTTTAATATCCCTCTGGTTTTTAGCAATCATGTTCGATTACTACTATAATATTAATCGGTATTTCTTCAAAAAACTTCTATCCTATTTTTTCTTTTAGCTGTTTCGAGCAAAAAAACACTTCCCGCTTATTCTGGAAGTGTTTTTCATTTGATTAGTTTGTTGATTCTCTATTTCTTCTCTGTATACCCTTGTTCCAGCAGCATCTCTTTGGACTGCTTCATACTAATATATTTTACAACTCTATCTTCTTCTGATCCATCGGTAATAGTTCCCATAAGCGTCATCACTTCTTTAAGGTCGGCTACTTCATAATCAACAACGACCTTTTCAACCATTTTATCTTCCTGATAATCCGCTTTATAGGTAATCCCTTTAACATCATATTCATCCTTTACAAAAGAAAACATTTCCTCTGCCTCTTCTTTAGAAGAGATGTTTAACGGCTCATATTCAATCGTAGAATACGTTTCCTGCTTCACTACTTTATCCCCATTATGAGTATAGATGATTTCCATCTCCACTCCATCCTGTTTCATTTCAAAAACCGTGGTAGCTAAATTACTATTCTTACGTTTACTCGTTGAACCACCAGTAGAACAGCCGGTTGCAATTAGACAGATTAGAAGTATCGGCAGCAGCCACCCTTTTCTCAAAACTTTTTTCATTTTCTTCCCCCCTACATTTTTATCCTTACTAACAATCGTAATTCTTTTTTTATGATATATCAATCTTTTTTTAGCTAGTAATTTTCTAATAGCCATAGAAAATTTTGTTTCTTTCACCGGATTGACTTACACTCATTCTTGACCTAATATAGAGATACGATATATAGAGGCTCGATATATATAAAAGAAGGGAATTTTTAAAGATGGATGAAAAAATCAGGCGGATATACAGCCCTATGACAGAAACCGGCTTTTATATTCTTTATTCCCTACAGTCAAAAAGACATGGCTACAGTATTATTCAGTTTGTCAAAGAACTAACTGATAACGAAATTATCATAAGCGCAGGAACCATGTACGGCAGCTTAAGTAAAATGGAACAAGACGGATTAATTCAAGTAGTCGCAGAAGAGAACCGCAGGAAAATATATGCATTGACTGAATCAGGAACAGAAGTTTTGCTGCTTGAAAAATTGAGAATTCAACGGCTTTATAAAAATAGCATAGGAGAGAAGTCATATGAATAGAAAACATATAAGAAAGTTTTTTAGCTTAGCCGACTACCTTGACGAGGAGCTTTTTCTGCAGTCCATGCATAAAGCCGGCTGGAAAATGATTAATTTCAAAGCTCTGGGCTGGCAGTATACTTTTGAAAAGTGTGAACCAGAAGACTATATTTATCAACTAGATTTTAAACAGAAAAAAGAACAAGACGAGGCGGACTATCTACTGTTATTCGCAGACTGCGGATGGGAGCATTTTTTCACTTTCAACGGCTGGTATTATTTCAGAAAGGTAAAATCAGAAGCAATGGAAGAAAATATGATTTTCAACGATGCTGCTTCCAGAGCGGAAATGGCAAAAAAGATTATGAGCTATCAATGGCTGATTATTTTCCCTACATTAATTTTCCTATTTGTTTATACGACAAATTTTTTAATAAACACTCGTTCTTTCTGGGGACATTTATTTACATTTTTTTACTTATCCTTAGCATTGCTGGCGATTGGAATAGCTGTCAGAAACTATCTAAAGCTAAATAAAATCATCGAACAAAACACTTTATTGTAAATACTGCATAAGGTTACCTGAAGTATTAGAATCAGATTGATTCTGATACTTTTTTATTAACCAAAAAACTCCAGAGGGAAATCCCTCTGGAGTTACGTCCGAGTACACCGATTTTTCCAAATCAGTTTTATTTATATTAAAACGAATTATTTAGTGATTTCAGTAACAACGCCTGAACCAACAGTACGTCCGCCTTCACGAATAGAGAAACGAGTTCCGTCTTCGATTGCGATTGGGTGGATTAGTTCAACGTCCATAGTTACGTTATCGCCAGGCATAACCATTTCAGTTCCTTCTGGCAATTCAACTACACCAGTTACGTCAGTTGTACGGAAGTAGAACTGAGGACGGTAGTTAGTGAAGAATGGAGTGTGACGTCCGCCTTCTTCTTTTGATAAAACGTAAACTTCAGCTTTAAATTTTGTATGTGGAGTGATTGTAGCTGGTTTAGCTAATACTTGTCCACGTTCGATTTCTTCACGTGCTACACCACGTAGTAATGCACCAATGTTGTCTCCCGCTTCAGCGTAATCCAACAATTTACGGAACATTTCAACACCTGTAACAGTTGTTTTAGAAGTTTCTTCTTGAATACCAACGATTTCGATTTCGTCACCAACACGAACTTGTCCACGTTCAACACGTCCAGTTGCAACAGTTCCACGTCCAGTAATTGAGAATACATCCTCAACTGGCATCATGAATGGTTTGTCAGTATCACGAGTTGGTGTTGGGATGTATTCATCCACAGCAGCCATCAACTCAAGAATTTTTTCTTCGTATGAAGCGTCGCCTTCAAGAGCTTTCAAAGCAGAACCAGCAACAACAGGAGTGTCATCACCTGGGAAGTCGTATTCTGACAATAGATCGCGAACTTCCATTTCTACTAATTCAAGTAATTCTTCGTCATCAACCATATCCATTTTGTTCAAGAAAACAACGATGTATGGTACACCAACGTTACGAGACAACAGGATGTGCTCACGAGTTTGAGGCATAGGACCATCAGCAGCAGATACTACTAAGATAGCTCCGTCCATTTGTGCAGCACCAGTAATCATGTTTTTAACGTAGTCCGCGTGTCCTGGGCAGTCAACGTGCGCATAGTGACGTGCGTCTGTTTCATACTCGATGTGAGAAGTGTTGATTGTAATTCCACGTTCTTTTTCTTCAGGAGCGTTATCGATTTCAGCATAGCTGGCAGCTTCTCCGCCACCGTGTTTAGCTAATACTGTAGCAATTGCAGCAGTTAATGTAGTTTTACCATGGTCAACGTGTCCAATAGTACCAATGTTTACATGGGGTTTAGAACGGTCAAATTTTTCTTTAGCCATTTTAAAATGTTCCTCCTAAAATCAAATGATTTATTTTTTGTATATCTGATAGGCGGCTCTACGACCGCCTGATCATCTTTAATTATTTTACCTGAAATCTCTAAAAAAGCATAGTCCCAAATACAGCTTTAAACAAAACTGAATATCTAGCGTCTTAAAACACCTAGCCTTGGTCACAACCACAGCTAATCAGCATTTCAAACTCGACCTTGGTTATTATTCAGATTTTCCGCCGTTTTTCTTGATGATTTCTTCTTGTACAGATTTAGGTACATCTTCATAGTGGTCAAATACCATCATGAATGTTCCGCGTCCTTGCGTTGCAGAACGAAGAGTTGTTGCATAGCCGAACATTTCAGCCAAAGGAACGATTGCGTTCACGATTTGTGAATTACCGTGAGCTTCCATACCTTCAACACGTCCCCGACGGCTTGTAACGTGTCCCATAATATCACCTAGGTAATCTTCTGGTACAGTAACTGTTACTTTCATCATCGGTTCCAAAATAACCGGATTTGCATTTTTAGCAGCCGCGCGCAGTGCCATAGAAGCCGCAACACGGAAGGCAGTTTCATTTGAATCGACATCATGGTAAGAACCATCGTAAAGCTTAGCTTTGATATCAACTAATGGATAGCCGGCAAGCACACCATTGTTCATTGAATCTGCTAATCCTTTTTCAACAGCTGGGATGTATTCACGAGGAACCACACCACCGACAATTGCGTTTTCGAATTCAAATCCTTTACCTTCTTCGTTTGGTGTAAATTCAACCCATACGTGACCGTATTGTCCTTTACCACCAGACTGACGTACAAACTTACCTTCTGCTTTAGTCGCAGAACGGAATGTTTCACGATAAGATACTTGAGGAGCTCCAACGTTTGCTTCAACCTTGAACTCACGTCTCATACGGTCAACCAATACGTCTAAGTGCAGCTCACCCATACCAGAGATAACTGTTTCACCAGTTTCAACGTTTGTTTCAACGCGGAATGATGGATCTTCTTCTGCAAGTTTTTGCAGAGCCACACCCATTTTATCTTGGTCAGCTTTTGATTTAGGCTCAACAGCTACTTGGATAACCGGTTCTGGGAACTCGATTGATTCAAGAATAACTGGTGCGTCTAAAGCACATAATGTATCCCCAGTTGTTGTATCTTTCAGACCAACAGCTGCTGCAATATCACCTGAGTACACTTTATCAATTTCTTGACGTGTATTCGCGTGCATTTGCAGGATACGTCCGATACGCTCTTTTTTGTCTTTAGAAGCGTTCAATACATATGAACCACTTTCAAGAACACCAGAGTATACACGGAAGAATGTTAAACGACCAACGAACGGGTCAGTCATAACTTTAAATGCTAATGATGCAAACGGACCTTCGTCATCGGCAGGACGAGTAGTTTCTTCGTCTGTCTTAACGTCAACCCCTTTGATTGCATCGATGTCAAGTGGTGAAGGCAGGTAATCAAGTACCGCATCCAACATCAATTGAACACCTTTGTTTTTGAAGGCTGAACCAGCTAATACTGGGAAGAATTCAACGTTGATTGTTGCTTGACGGATACCCGCTTTCAACTCTTCTTCAGTAATTTCTTCACCTTCAAGATATTTCATCATCAATTCTTCATCAGTTTCAGCAACAGCCTCAACTAATTTTTCACGCCATTCAGTTGCTAACTCCAAATAATCTTCCGGGATATCAGTTTCTTGAATATCAGTTCCTAAATCATTTGTGTAGATTTCAGCTTTCATTTTGATCAGGTCAATAATTCCAGTGAAATCATCTTCAGCACCGATTGGTAATTGAATTGGATGAGCATTTGCCTGTAAACGATCATGTAATGAGTTTACAGAGTACAGGAAGTCTGCACCGATTTTATCCATTTTGTTACAGAAAACAATACGGGGAACTCTATAATCAGTTGCCTGACGCCAAACCGTTTCAGTCTGAGGCTCAACCCCTGATTGTGAGTCAAGTACTGTTACTGCTCCATCTAGTACACGCAACGAACGCTGTACTTCAATTGTGAAGTCAACGTGTCCCGGTGTATCGATGATATTTACGCGGTAGCCGTTCCACTGTGCAGTTGTTGCAGCAGAGGTAATCGTAATCCCACGCTCTTGCTCCTGTTCCATCCAGTCCATCTGTGAAGCTCCTTCGTGAGTTTCACCGATTTTATGGATTTTACCAGTATAATACAAGATACGCTCTGTTGTTGTAGTTTTACCTGCATCAACGTGAGCCATGATACCAATATTACGAGTTTTTTCCAATGAAAATTCTCTTGCCATTCTGATTTGTTCTCCTCTCTTGTTTAAATAAATATATCAAGTCAATTCCTACGTCAGTAAATGTGCACGCAGAGAGGATTTTACCAACGGTAATGTGCAAACGCACGGTTGGCATCTGCCATTTTATGAGTGTCTTCACGTTTCTTAACTGAAGCACCAGTATTGTTGGCAGCGTCCATGATTTCTTTAGCTAGACGTTGTTCCATTGTATGTTCACCGCGCAGACGTGCGTAGTTAACTACCCAACGTAAACCTAGTGTTGTACGACGCTCTGGACGAACTTCAACTGGTACTTGGTAGTTAGAACCCCCAACACGACGTGCTTTAACTTCAAGAACAGGCATAACGTTCTTCATTGCTTGCTCAAACACTTCCAATGGGTCGTTACCTGTAGATTCTTTGATGATATCAAATGAATTATAGATAATGTTAGCAGCAATCCCGCGTTTTCCATCAACCATTACACGGTTGATTAAGCGAGTTACTAATTTTGAGTTATAAATAGGATCTGGTAAAACATCACGTTTTGCAACTGGACCTTTACGAGGCATCCGTAACTCCTCCTTCCGAAATATTTCTTCTATAGTATATGTCAGTTAATGTCAAATTAATTAGCAGCTTTAGGTCTTTTAGTACCATATTTAGAGCGGCTTTGTTTACGGTCAGTAACACCGGCAGTATCAAGCGCACCACGAACGATATGGTAACGTACCCCTGGTAAATCTTTTACACGTCCGCCGCGCAGCAATACAACGCTATGCTCTTGCAGATTGTGTCCGATTCCTGGAATATAAGCTGTAACTTCAATCAAGTTTGACAAACGAACACGGGCATATTTACGCAAAGCTGAGTTCGGTTTTTTAGGTGTCATAGTTCCCACACGTGTACACACCCCACGTTTTTGCGGAGAGTTCACATTTGTTTGGGCTTTCTTAAAGCTGTTATATCCTTTGTTCAATGCAGGTGAGTTAGATTTTTCCACCTTTGATTTACGAGGTTTACGTACTAATTGGTTAATTGTAGGCATTCCTTGTTTTCCTCCTTCCTCAATTCGCTTCTAGTTCCACACATCCAGGTGGTTCTTTTTTTGCGATAAAAAATAATGCATCTATGCATCCTTTATCAAATATGCTTTGATAGACAGTCAGCACGTCTCCGGAAAGAGACCTGTACATAAAGCACCTTCGCTAGAATATCATGATATATCTACTATGTCAAGCTTTTCCTGACTATTTAAATGTAAAAAACACAGTTTTATCTTTCTGTTATTTTTAGAATTTTTCTTGTTGATCTTCCTATCTTTTCTTGGGAATCCACGGTACAATATTTTTGATAAACCGAAAGGAGCATGCACTGAAATGAACCTTAAACAAATGGTCGGAATAGAAGCTGCAAAATATGTCGAAGATGGAATGATTGTAGGTCTAGGTACTGGCTCTACTGCAAAATACATGGTGGACGAAATCGGCCGGCGAATCAGAGAAGAAAACCTGTCGATTATTGGTGTTACTACTTCAAAGGCAACAGAAAGACAAGCTGCTGAACTGGGAATTCCTTTGAAAAGCATCGATGATGTTCCTTACGTCGATTTGACTATCGACGGTGCAGATGAAGTCAGTGCTGATTTCCACGGAATTAAAGGCGGAGGAGCGGCGTTGCTTTTTGAAAAGATTGTTGCCTCTTATTCGAAAAAAAACATCTGGATTGTGGATGAATCAAAAATGGTAGATAAACTGGGGGCATTTCCTCTGCCTGTAGAAGTAATTCCCTACGGCAGCCAACAACTGCTTCGACTTTTTGAAGAAAAGGGCTACCAGCCAGCGTTGAGAAAGACAACTGATAATAAGGTTTTGGTAACAGATGGCGGGCATTACATCATCGACCTCCAGCTTGATGTGATTGAAGATCCAATAGCTTTGGGTGCTTATTTGGATCAGTTGGTTGGTGTTGTAGAACACGGACTTTTTCTAAAAATTGTTTCTACGGTAATTGTCGGACGTGAACAAGGTCCGCTGACTATTCCGAATACTCAAAAGTAATACCGCAAAATCCAAAGCTAAGCATAGAAGAAGGGAGATATAATGAATTTAATCGGCTATGCACGAACAACCATTAACGAATGCAATTTGGATACACAGCTTTCACTCTTGTCAAACTACGGCTGTGACAAAATCTACCAGGAAACATTTGAGCCTGCTGGGGACATCCCAGCCTGTTCCCTTCTGGATACGGTGATTGATACACTGGAGGAGCGAGATACCCTTGTAATTTGCCGGCTGAATCATCTTGGAAAATCAACCAGACAGCTTACAGATTTGACTCAGCTTTTCAAAAAGAGCGGAATTCATCTGGTCAGCCTTGAAGAAGGCATTGATACCCGTGGACCTGAAGGCGGCGTCTACTTTAGATTAATGGACGGCTTAGCTCAGATGGAGTGCGAACTCATCAAAGAACGGACATTAGTAGGCCTAACGAATGCCCGCAAAAAAGGCAAGGTTGGCGGGCGACCAAAAATCGATTTTAAAACAATCCGCCGCATTCGCCAAATGTACTACGAAAAACACGAAAATGTTCAAATTATTGCAGCAAAGTGCCGGGTTTCTATCGGAACCTGTTATAAGTATATTAACCTTTCTGAAGCAGAAACCGAGCAGCTTAACAAGTAATAGCTCAATGTTTACTTAGCTAGTCTACCTCTATCTTTTATGCCGGACTTCAGCAAGCTGCTGAGGCGGAGAAGAATATTTCTATATAATTGCTGTTCCAATCAGAGTAGAGACAAAAACTAGCAGATGCACAGGTAATTTTCATGTTCAAAAAACATAAATGCCGTGGAAACACAGGAGCGTATGAAAAGCCCACTGTGTTTCCACGGCATAATTTATCTCTTTCTTCGTTAACAGCTCCTCAACAGCCTACTCTTTTCTTTACTGGTTCAAACAATTGAAGACGATAGCTTTCATTCCCCTTTTCATCTATTATTTTTATATGTTCTTCCAAACAAAGTCTTGACCGGTCTGAGGTATAGACTTTGTTTTGCTTAAGCTGCAGCATTAGCTGTCCCCATGACGCAGGAATGTTCTCTGTACTTTCAAAAACAGCATACACACCTCCCGGCAGCAGCAATTCTTTCATGTCGCCAGGCAGTTGAATATTTTTGGGGATTGATGCACAGACACCATAGCCATAAGGATCCCCAGCCTTTTTAGCTTTCGGCGGCATATCCCCGCCAAAAATCCGAGCCGTTCCCAGCAGTTCTTCTGCTTCCAGCCATAATAGCATTTTCTCTAACGCTTCACTTTCAGGCTCTTTATTCACCACCACCGTATAGGCCATACGCATAGCTGGCAATAAGGCAAAGGTTAGCTCATTCCCAGCCTGAAGCTCCGCTTTATCTTGAATCCGTTTAAATCTGTCCATTAGCTTCTCCCCCCATTCTAAATGATTT
This sequence comes from Enterococcus sp. LJL51, assembly GCF_054871795.1. Classification (NCBI taxonomy): domain Bacteria; kingdom Bacillati; phylum Bacillota; class Bacilli; order Lactobacillales; family Enterococcaceae; genus Enterococcus; species Enterococcus sp. LJL51. Next base: position 74,915 of record NZ_JBTXLW010000007.1, read on the forward strand.
TCTGCTTCGGTATTTTTCATTAATTCTTGTAAATATTGTTTCAAATTTTCTAGTCTATCTAATTCCTCGGATAGTTCTTTTTTCTCTAACTGCTGCTGTTTTATTTTTTTATCTGTCAAGTTAGCCAACTGTCGATAAGACGGAGCTGCTAAAAACTGAGAAACTTCTTTGATTGAGAAATGCCAGCTTCTCAGACAGTGTATGATTTTTATCTTTAGTACTTCTTCCATTGAATACATCCGCCAACCAGATTCCGGATTCCTAATACTAGTTGTCAGCCCGACAGCCTCCCAATATCTGATTGTTCTGCTGGTAACCCCCAGCTCTTTGGCGAGTCTTTGTATCGAGATACTCATCTTCATCCCTCCTAGCTTCTTGCTACCCTTATTCTATCAGTTGTCCTTACGTCAATTACAACCCTTTCTTGCTTTTCCATCCTTTTTTTAAGATAAGTTTGGGACATAACTAAATGTCCAAACTCTGCCTTCTCTAAAATCCGAATAAATAGTGAGACAGAAGCAATTTTTTCTTAATTTCTGCTTGTTTCAAAAATTTTCATTGGAAATTGACGAAAAAACGTTGTACAATAAGCACGTACTGAAATTTTCAGAAACTATACACAAAGGAGACTTATTATGCCAAAATTAGTTTTTTCTCGTCACGGACTTAGTGAATGGAATGCATTAAACCAGTTTACTGGATGGGTTGATGTAGATTTAGCACCTGAAGGTATCGAAGAAGCAAAAGAAGGCGGACGCAAAATTAAAGAAGCCGGAATCGAATTTGACGTAGCATTTACTTCAGTATTAACACGTGCTATCAAGACTTGTAATCTGATTTTAGAAAACTCAGATCAATTATGGGTACCCCAAGTAAAATCATGGCGCTTAAACGAACGTCATTACGGAAAATTACAAGGATTGAACAAAAAAGAAACAGCTGAAAAATACGGAGATGAACAGGTTCACATCTGGCGTCGTTCTTATGACACACTTCCTCCACTATTAGAAACTACTGATCCTGGTTCTGCTGCAAACGATCGTCGTTATGCAATGCTTGACCAACGTGATGTACCTGGTGGAGAAAACCTGAAAGTAACTTTGGAACGTGCGTTACCTTTTTGGCAAGATGAAATCGCTCCTGCTTTATTAGATAACAAAACTGTTTTAGTTGCTGCTCACGGTAACTCTTTACGTGCATTAGCTAAACATATCGAAGGTATCTCTGATGACGATATCATGGATTTAGAAATCCCAACAGGTCAGCCGCTTGTTTATGAATTAAACGATGATTTAACTGTTGCTAAGAAATATTATCTATAAGAAATTAAGAAAAACCGCCGTTCTGAGTAAGTCAGAACGGCGGTTTTTTCAAATTCCAATAGCATTAAAAAGTAATGAACAAGCTCATTCTATTTTCCTGCTATTTTGAATAGTTAAAACTTACATAATAAGGCGCGCCGGCTTTACGATTCGCTAAATGTACATAGATATACGTCCCTGCTTCATAAGTCAATGGTAAATTCCCACCTGTTGAAGCACTGCTTCCGCCTTTCGCGCAATCTGCAAAGTAATACCCTCTCCATTGTGCATCATCATAAAAATTCGTTTCTATTCTATGACTAGAGGTAGCTGTATCTTGTGACCAAAGATCCTGCACTTTATATTTCGCTGTTTCAGGTGCTTTAAATTTAAGCCAACCTGACTGATTCGCATAAATTGTTCCCATGCCAAATCCCATACCAAAATTCGGTGCAACTTCTACAGCTGTCTCCTGCGTTTGACCTAAAGAAAATACTTCAACTTCCACAAATTCTTCCTGATTACTGCCACTCATCTCTTTGACACGAATCGTAGTTTTTCCAGGTGCTTTCCCAATAATCTTAAAGCGGTTCGCTCCATCACTAACAACTTCAGCAATCTTTTCATCATCTGAGAAGTACTGAACATCATTTGGTTTTGTTGTATAGCTATCTACCTTGTATGAGAAGGATACCGAATTACCAGGATTCAACAATGGTTTACATTTGTATGGAATCGTTAGCTGCGTGGTATAGATAGGTTGAGCATCTTTCGTAGTTCGCTGTAAGACAAAGTAAAATGGTTCGCCATCCATATTTGTAGAAAGCTTCAAATAGACATACTCTCCAGCACCATAGTATACGGGTGCTTTTGATGATACAGATGATGAATTAGACGTTCTTCTATGTGCCGAATAATACCCCAAAGAACGGTTCTCCCATTCATTATAGAAATTGATTTCTGATTTTTGATTAACGACGTTGTTTCCATTCAAACCACCAGCTAGCGAATACATTGCTGCTTCATCCGCTTTGAATTTCACCCATCCTGTTTGATTGACGAAAATTCGAGTAGACTGACTATCAGCTGCTGGAAAACCAGGATTAATTTCTGGCGCATCTTCCCTTGTTGCCGCCGGTTGGACAGTCGCAACAGAAGCCTTAATGGTTTTACTTAGCTTTCCGTCCTCTGTTTTAGCAGTGATTGTCACGCTGCTCCCTGTAGCTGCTTTGGCAGTAAGAACCCCATCTTGCGACACACTGACCAAATTAGCATTAGAGCTGCTCCAAATCATTTTCCCTGTATATTCTGCATCCTCGGGTAAATAACTTAGATTCAGATTTCTCACTTCACCTTGCTGCATTTTTATAAATGATTCTTCGAATTTGAAATCTTCCAACGGCACTTTGTATTCTTTATTCAAATCATAAAGTCTTGTTGTGTATTCATAAGAATCCTTTTTCCCGCTTAATCCTTCTACTTTAACAGTGAATTCATCACCTTCAGCATAATTGATTTCATTTGGTGCAAAGACCACTGTGTCATATCCCCAGCTGTTCGCAACAACGGTATATTCACCATCTTTTTGTGTATCTGAAAAATGCCATTCCTGACCACTTTTATTATTTTTCAGTGTAACCTTCAAGTTATTCCGATCAAAATCATAACCATTTGAGTTAAAACTCGCTGACCAGCGAAGATTGTAGTTATATTTTTTCATATCCTGTATTGGAAAAACTGATTCTGTTGGCCAAGTAACAATAGAATCATCCGGCACAGTATACGAGCCATCGCCTTGGGCATAAAGGGCAGCTGAGTATTCGACCTCTCTTCTTTCAGGAACATCGAGTTCAGCAAAGCCAAAGCCAATTGTTTGATACCATGGATTCAAAACAATTCTTCTGTGTCCAACTGATTGATTTCCATTTCCGTAATCAAACATGTATAAATCGCTATATTCATTCAGCGTTGGGATTGCTTCCCCATAAAACGGACTACGAACACTCCTCGCCAAATTACTTAAACGCGCACCATTGGAAGCCTCCTGCCAAAAGCTATCAGTCATTCCCTCAGGCTTTGTGTACTTTGTTCCAATGTTATGATCGATTACTCTAAGCGAGGCAATCCCTACTGCAGCATGTTGAGCAATACTTACTCTTGCTTGCGAAACGGTAACAGGGGTAAGTCCCGCGCTCTCTCTTAGCAGATTAATGTAGTCTGTTGCATTTTCCAATGTAGACGTTTTAAATGTACCTGTCGTATATTGCTCCGGACCAATGATTGGATTGATATCAAACTTATCATCAAACGCTTCCTTGCTTCGTATCTCTTTATACTTTTTTTGATAGTCCTGAATCTTTCTTACTTGTTCTACAGAAAAATCTGTAACAGTTGAGGCACTTAATGGATTTATTAATCCATCTGCCGAAGCTTCTGTTTGTACCTCTTCAATCACACCTTCAACAGGTACTTGGGTTTCATCTGCAAATACCGATCCGGCAGGACCTCCTAAACCAGCCAACACAACCATACCTAATAACCATTTTTTCTTTTTCATGCTATTTCCTCCTTTTTTAATCGTAAACTTACCTACTCCTTTTTTATAAGCTTACAACTAAAATAATAACATAATATTCTTTCTTCGGAACATTTATTAATCATAATAGAAGAAATTAACATACAATAAAAACCTAATCACCTTTCCGTTGTTCGACAGCTGCCTGAACAATAAAAACTACCCCAGAACATGATTAAATCATACTCTGGAGTAGTTTTGGTGTTAATCTTCAAATCCATTGCTTTCTGAAACTGTTTTGTACCAGTAGCCAGATTTTTTAATTGTTCTCTTGCCTTCCTGGTTCAGGTCAACCGCAATGAAACCATAACGATTCTTATAGGCGTTCATCCAAGACCAGTTATCCATACAGGTCCACATGTGGTATCCTAGACAACCACTGCCTTCTTCCAACGCTTTGTGTACGTAACGCAGATGATCTTTAACAAAATCAATGCGATAATCATCCTCTATCATCCCATCTGCATTTATATACTGTTCTTCACCTTCTACCCCCATACCGTTTTCCGAAATATAGCAGGGAATATTCCCATAGTTCTCACGAACATTAGTCAAGATATCATAGATGCCTTTTTCATAAATTTCCCAGCCGCGGTAGGGATTCATCTTTTTCCCTGGCATGTCATAATTGTCAAAATAATCATCCGGCATCGGACCGTGACTGTGATCTATTTCAGATTCCTTCGCTTTGATGCGACGAGGCTGATAATAGTTAATTCCCAGAATGTCTATTGTGTGTTCTTTAATTATTTCTAAATCTCCCGGCTCAATAGCAGGTAGTATATCCAGCTCTTTGACAACCTCTACTAATTCAGAGGGAAACTCACCTTTAACCGCTGGATCAAGAAATGAACGGTTGAAGAAAGCATCTGCCATTGCCGCAGCTTTCACATCAGCCGGATTCTTTTCATCACGAGGATAACTAGGCGTTAAGTTCAAAATAATACCGATTTGTCCGTCGAGATTCAGCTCATGATAGGCTTTAACTGCCATTGCACTTGAAAGTACCTCATGATATCCCACCTGAACAGCGTGCTCCATGTTAATCTCATTTGGATAGTGGAACTGATACAAGTAACCGCCCTCTACAGGAACAATCGGTTCGTTATGTGTGAACCATTTCTTCACCCGATCACCAAAAAGCTCAAAACAGGTTTTCGCATAGGTCACATAAGCATCCACTGTTTTGCGGTTAAGCCACCCGCCTTGCTCCTGAAGACTTAAAGGCATGTCAAAATGATATAGATTCATAAAGGGTTCAATCCCCGCTTCAATTAAGCTATCAATATAGTCATTATAGAAATCCACAGCCTTAGGATTCACTGCTCCTGTTCCATTTGGAATTAAGCGGCTCCATTGGATTGAAGTCCTGAAACTGTTGTGTCCCGTTTCTTTCATCAGCTGAATATCTTCTTTATATTTTGTGTAAACCCGAGATGTTTGTTCTGGTCCTACTTGGTCGAAAAACTTTTCTGGTTCCTGCTGATACCAATAATCCCAAATGTTTTCACCCTTGCCGTCTTCAGCGACTCTTCCTTCTGTTTGCGGACCACTGGCCGCTGAACCCCACCAAAAATTTTCGGGAAATTTATATATTGCCATTTCTATCCATCCTCTCTTTCCTTTTCTCACCTCAATGATAATCTATCACTCTGAAAAAATCAATACTTTAAAAATAAATGACTAGACATTTATTTTTAAAGATGATATATTACTTGTGTAATCGATTGCAAAACATATTATATAACTAGGAGGAATTTTCATGAACGGTTTAATGGATAAGCTTGGTGAGAAAATCATGCCTTTAGCTAACTGGTTGGGGCAGAACCGTTATCTAACTGTTTTAAGAGATGCATTTATGTTGTCATTTCCTTTAACAATGTTTGGTTCTATTGTTGTTGTTGTCAATAACCTGCCATTTTTCAGCGATGAGTTAAAGGGAACATTGGGTTCATTATTCGGAAACGGGCAAAACGCTACAATGAGCATCATGTCTGTCTTTGTTACTTTTGGTATTGGCTATTATTTATCTAAATCCTATGATGTAGAAGGCATTTTCGGCGGAGCGGTTTCTTTTGCCAGCTTCCTGATTCTGACACCCTTTTTTATGGATACTGAAAGCGGAGAAACCGTTAGCGGGGTTCTTAGTCTTGATCGTTTAGGCGCAAAAGGAATGTTCATTGGAATGCTTGCTGCTTTTATTGCAGGGGAAATTTATTGCAGAGTTACTAAAAAGGGTTGGCAGATTAAAATGCCTGATGGAGTACCTCCCGCAGTATCAAAATCTTTTGCAGCTCTGATCCCAGCTGTATGTACACTAACTGTCTTTCTTTTTATTAATGCAGCAGTAACCGGCTTTTTCAACACAAATCTTCACGATGTTATTTATGAAGTCATTCAAAAACCATTAACTGGTTTAGGAAGTAGTCTTCCGGCAACCTTAATTGCGCTCTTTTTTGTTCAGTTCCTTTGGTTTTTCGGTCTGCATGGACAAATCATTGTCAACTCAGTAATGGACCCAATCTGGAATACATTAATGCTGGATAATCTAGAGGCTTACCAATCTGGTAAAGAATTACCACATATTATCACAAAACCATTTATGGAAACATTCACCGTTGGTTTAGGCGGTTCCGGCATGACACTGGCAGTGGTATTGATTATGGCTTTCTTCCTTAAGAAAAAACAATATAGAGACGTCGGCCGACTAGCAATAGCACCTGGCCTCTTCAATGTAAACGAACCGGTTATTTTCGGTTTGCCAATTGTTCTAAATGCATCTATTTTCATCCCGTGGCTGCTGGCTCCTCTCGTAGTTACTACACTGAACTATTTAGTGATGGCAGCCGGTATTGTACCGCCGCCAACTGGAGTTTCTGTTCCATGGACCGTGCCAATCATTGCCAGCGGGGTTCTGGCTACCAACTCATGGCTGGGCGGTTTGCTGCAAGTGGTTGACTTCATCATCGTCGCGCTAATCTGGTACCCATTCTTAAAAATTATGGATAAACAAGTAGATATAGATGTTTAGACCATTACCCTCACGAAATGTGAAGGACTAATTTCCAAGAATTAAACAGGCACGTACGAAAGCAGCATCTGGTATTTTTAGTCTATTCCTATTCGACTTCGAAGAGGCTGCTTTCATTTTTAAGGACTGGAGCATAGTCAGCCTGACTAGTGTTCCAGTCCGTTTTTTCTTTTAGCAGAAAAATTAGCGTTGTAGAAAACCTGAGAGTTCGTTATACTCAAAATGAGGTGAGCATAGATGCCAAAATATGAAGAAATAGCCAATATTCTTAGAAAACGAATTAAAAATAAAACCTACACTCCCGATTCTCTTTTGCCTAATCAAACAGATTTGGTCAAAGAGTTTGATGTTAGCCGAATGACGATAAAAAAAGCAATTAATATTTTAGCGATGGAAGGCTTAGTTTACTCTCAGCGTGGAGCTGGTACCCGCATCTTGAATCACTCATTTTGGGATAAGGATACCTCGCCTGCAAATGAGTATCAAGGACTCAGTGTCCAAATGGAAGCAGCGAACAGGGAGCTATCCAGCCAGGTAATTCTATTTGAAGTCGAATTCCCCAGTGAAGAAGTACAGGAACGGTTGATTATTCAGCCGGAACAGCCGGTTTATAAGATTATCCGCCTAAGATTGCTGGAAAAAAAACCTTACGTCATGGAGTATACCTACATGCCGGTGCATCTAGCTCCCGGCCTGACAAACGAGATTCTCCTACATTCTATTTATGATTATTTAAAAAAGGAATTAGGTATTCAATTTGCCGGTGCCTTCCGAACGATTCAGGCAGCTAAAAGCAGCGAATATGATCAAAAATATTTAGACTGTGCTGTTGACGATCCCGTTTTAGAAGTAGAACAGGTGGTTTATTTGAAAAATGGTCAGCCGATTGAATATTCCCGCAGCCGAAACCGGTATGATCAGCGTGGATATTCTGTGCTGGATGTCAAAGGAATTTAAATAGTTGCCGCAAGCGTGATTCGCTGTGGGAAAGAAGCCGCTTCGTCCTTAAACAGCTCCTTCGTATCTTTGAGATTCTTCGACTCATTTCTTAGAGAATTACCTTGGACCACGCTTTATTAGGTTTTTAGGTTTTGAAGTAGAAAAAAGCGGGAGCCAACTATGGTTCCCACTTTTTTCTCGATCTTTTTAGTAATAACTTGATTCTGTCATACAGTCCTGATAGATTTTTACTACATCCTCTTTAGAAAGCGGCATGTAGGCATCTGTTTCAATCGTACTATGCTTCACAGCTTGTTCCGCCATCAGAGACAGTTTTTCCTCATTTATGCCAACTTCCGGCAAAGTCATTGGAATACCACAGGCTTTAAAGAAATCGTAGACTGCCTGAATCCCTTTCTTCGCTGCTACAAATTCGTCCTGTTCCTTAATCCCCCAGACATTTTCAGCGAACTGACTAAATTTGCTCACAGTCTCTTCTGACAACACATACTTCATCCAGCGGGGAGTCAAAATAGCTAGCCCAATCCCATGAGTAATATCATAAAAAGCGCTTAATTCATGTTCCATAGGGTGACAAGACCAAGCACCGGATTTACCGTTGCCAGTGAGTCCGTTAAGCGCCAGACTACTTGCCCACATCAGATTTGCACGAGCGTCATAGTCATCCGGAGTCTTCAATGCTGTTGGACAATTTTTGATTACTGTCCGCATCAGTCCTTCTGATACTGAATCCTGAACATCTGCTCCTACCGTTTTCTTAAAGTAGTTTTCAAACAAATGACTCAAAATATCCGCTGACCCCGCTGCTGTCTGATAAGCAGGAACCGTATAAGTATTCTGCGGATCTAAAAACGAAACCTTTGGAAGTACTGATGGACCGCCCACACCCAGCTTCTGATTGGTAGCAAGATTAGTGATCACAGCGCCGCCATTCATCTCACTACCAGTTGCCGCAAGTGTTAAAACAGTTACAAGCGGAAGCGCAGGTCCATTAAAGCCTTTACGCTTCGAAACAAGCTCCCAAGCTGGCTCTTCTGCGTAGAAGCCCGCTGCAATTACCTTCGTACAATCAATAGTTGAGCCGCCGCCTACTGCCAAAATCACATCTACCTGATGTTCTCGACATAAAGCAATACCTCTATCAACGGTTTCTACTCGTGGATTTGGTTCAATCCCGCTTAATTCAACAACCTTATTCTGATTGTCTTTCATTAATGATAAAACCTGATCATATAACCCATTCTTTTTAATACTACCACCGCCATATGCCAGCAGCACTGTTTTTCCATAGAGGTTTAGAACATCTGCTAATTCATCCTTCAAACGGTCTTTTCCAAAACGCACATCCGTTGGTACATAAAAACGAAAATTTTCCATTCTTTCACCTGCTTCAATTATAATTTTATCTCACCTACCATCATATACCTTTTCATATACTTCTGCCAGCAGCGGATTCCAGTAACCGCGCTCTTTGATAATTGCCTAAAAAGTTATCAATGGTAAATGCAAAAGGGAATGAGACATAACTTAGTCATATCCCACTCACATGTAATCTAGATAAACAGCGGGCGTAGAGCTCTCCCTTCGGAAACAAATACCTCTATCCCTTTCTCTTTTGCATCTAGTTAATCCTTCATACCAGATGTTTTTATTCCAGCAACCAAATTCTTAGAAGCAATTAGGACAGAGTCATCAATACTATAGGAACCAGTTTTGAAAAATCGCTAGAACAAAAGCGCATTATCCGCAAAAAGCAGCTAGGTTCTCTTCTTCCATCTTATCCTTACTTATCACTCCGCAGCAGTAGATAGAGAAAATAAGGTGCACCAATGATGGCCACAATAACACCAGCAGGAATTTCACCTTTTTCCTGAATTGTACGTCCAATCGTATCACTAAGCAGCAGAAGAACACTTCCAGTTAATAAAGACAGCGGTAAAATATCCTTATGCTTGGCGGCTCCTAGCTTTCTGACAATGTGCGGGGCAATTAAGCCTAGAAAGCTGATTCCACCAGTTACAGAAATAGCTGCTGCAGCTCCGGAAACAGCTAAAATCAACGAGAATAGCCGCTCTTTTCCCGCCTCCATTCCAACTGAAATGGCTGTTTCATCACCTAATTGCAGAATGTCATAAACTCGATGCTTTCTTAATGCAATCACAAAAACCAGTACCAGCCACGGCAGCAGGGCACCAGCAAAGGACCAATTACTGCCCCAGATAGTACCTGCCTGCCACATTGTGACAAAGCGATAATTTTCAGCATCCAGCTTTGTTGTCAGCAGAATCGTCAAAGCGGCAATTCCTGTACTTAATACCACTCCAGTTAAAACCATTCGAACGGGTGTTAATCCTTTGCGGCGGTCGTAGGCAATCAAAAGAATACTTCCAGCTGTCGCTAGTGCACCCAATAAAGCTACAAAAGGCAATAGAAATACGGTAGCTGTCGTTGCTTCGAAAAAGCTGATAAACAACAGCACTGCAAAGCCTGCACCTGCATTAATTCCTAGAATACCTGAATCAGCCAGTGGGTTTTGCGTGACACTTTGAAGAATAGTTCCACTTAAACCCAGAGCGCCTCCAGCTAGTACAGCGATAATAATCCGAGGCAACCGAAAATCAATGATTAATAGCCGCTGCACTTTGCTGCCAGAACCAAAAACTACTTGTAAAAAATCCTCGAAAGAAATCGCCAGCTGACCATTTGTCAGACTGAACAAGGTGATTGCTAACAACAATAAAACAAGTAAACTATAGATGCCGAGTAATTTTCCTTTACTCACCCTAGATTCCCTCCCTTACGGAATAAATAGATAAAGAATGGAATCCCAATGACTGCCACAACAGCACCAAAGGGTGTTTCAAACGGCGGATTGATCATACGGGCGATAAAATCGGCCAACACTACCAGAAAAGCCCCGCCGACAGCTGAAAACGGCAGTAGTTTGCGGTAGTTTTCACCAGCAAAAAAGCGCATCATATGTGGAACAATCAAACCGACAAAGCTGACTGATCCAGCAATCGCCACGGCTAAACCAGATAACAGCAGAATGAGTGCGCTGACCGCCAATCGAATCACCCGAGGATTTTTTCCTAAGCTAATTGCAGTGTCATCACCAAAACGCAGAATAGTAACTGACGAACTGAAAAAGAAGGAGGCAGCTACTGATGCAATAAATATAGGGGCTACAAGCTTCAGCTGCTGCCAGGAGATAGCGCTGATTCCGCCCAAAGACCAGAACGTAATATCTTGGCTTAAATTAAACTGCAGTGCAATAAACTGGCTAAGAGAAATAAACAACGCACTGATTCCGGCACCTGCTAAGGTTAATCGGATAGGTGTGGCTCCTTGCTTTGAGCGACTGGATATAAAATAAATGATTAGGACGCTCAGCCCCGCCCCCAAAAAAGAAACAAATAAAATCTGCCAGTAGCCTGCAGCTGGTAAAAAAGCAAAGACTAAGGCTAGACCCAATGAAGCACCAGCGTTAATCCCCAACAAACCAGAATCTGCCAACGGGTTTTGAGTAATCCCTTGAGCAAGAGCCCCAGTGATAGCCAGACTCGTTCCTACCAAAACTGCTCCAAGCACTCTAGGAAGGCGTATCGACAAGACTACCTGATGCAGCTGATTTTCCTTATCGAAATCAGTAAATGCTTCAATCAATGTGCTAAAAGGGACTTGAACCGCACCATACAGAACAGAGACAACAACTGCTGCCAGCAGCAAAAGAAAAAAGAGCAGAAAGCAGCTGATTTGCCGCTGTTGAAGCTTAGCTTTCCAGTTCATCAGCCTTCTCCTTTTCCGCCATTTCATAAGATAGAACCAGAGGCCGCCTTGTTTTTCCGTGACAGATAATTTCTGCTTCAATAGCAAATACCTGCATTAACAACGCTTCTGTGACAACCTCATTGGGTGTTCCGTCTTTTACTATATTTCCGTCCTTCATAGCAATGATTCGATCTGAAAAACGGGAGGCCAAATTAATATCATGAATGGTCATGACAATCGTTTTATTGTATTCCTGATTAATCATTTTCAACACGTTTAAAATTTCCAGCTGATGTGCCGGGTCAAGATAAGTGGTTGGCTCATCTAAAAGCAAAATCTCTGTATCCTGCACTAGAGCCATGGCTATCCATACCCGCTGCCGTTGTCCTCCAGATAATATCGCCACTGACTCTCTAGCCAGTTCAGTTAGCCCTGTCAACTCCAACGCCCACTGAATAAGCTCTTGATCGTGACTATTCAGGTTTTTCCAACCAGACTGATACGGATAGCGTCCAAAAGAAACCAAATCAAATACCGACAAATCTACGCTATTTTCCGGACTTTGAGATAAGATTGCCAGCTTTCGGGCAACTTCTTTTGATGAGAACTCGCTTAGCTTACGCTCTTCCAGCCAAACCTGTCCTTTAGCTTCCGGCATAATGCGCGCCAGTGTTTTAAGCAGCGTTGACTTGCCGCAGCCGTTAGGTCCAATGACACTGGTTATGGTTCCCTGTTCAAATGTACAGTTTAGCTTTTCGCTAATAACCTCTTTGCCATAGGCTGTCGCCAAATCGGTCGTTTTTAGTATATTCATGAAATTCCTTCCTCGTACTGAAGTTATATATACAACGATTCTTTTTATCTTTTCGATGAGAATGATTCTCAACGAACTGTACTTCATTATAGAAAACTCTTCTATAAAATGCAATGACCTTTATTCTTTCAGCACACAACAAAGAGAATTTATTTGTCAATTAGAAATAACAATTGACAAATCTCTCAATATAAATGATAATGAGAATCGTTATCATTTAATTATACTTAAGGGAGAGAATCAAATGAAATTGTTTAATAAATATACGGCGTTCGGACTGTCTCTATTAATTGGCGGAAGCTTACTAGCTGCTTGCGGCTCTAATAATAAAACAGACAGCTCCTCTGCTAAAGACAGTACTGCGGAAGAACGGGTCATGAAAGATGCTTTAGGAAATGAAGTGACTATTCCTGCTAATCCAAAGAAAATCATCGGCAGTTATCTGGAAGATTACTTAGTCGCTTTAGACGAGACTCCCATCGCTCAATGGACTGTAAATAATGCGAGTATTCAAGACTATCTACAGGATAAATTAGAAGGGATTCCGACAATCTCTTACGATTTGCCTTATGAGGAAGTTCTTAAATATGAACCTGATTTACTGCTGGTTAGCTCATCAGCGACGGTTGAAGGTGGAAAATATGCTGAATACAGCAAAATCGCTCCTACATATGTAGTGAAAAACGGCGACGGTGTTACCTGGCGAGATCAGCTAACTGATGTTGCGTCTGTTCTAAACAAGGAAGATCAAGCAAAAGAAATTCTAGCAGACTATGATACATTAGCTGATAAAACAAAAGCTGAGCTTGCAGACAATGCAGCTGATCAGTCAGCCGCCGTTCTTTGGATTACCAATAATCAAGCCTTTATGGTTAGCGAAACTCGTTCAAGCGGCGCTGTACTTTACGGAGATTTAGGTCTAAAAATCCCTAATTTGGTTGCTGAGATTTCTGAAACAGCAACGGCTGATTGGAGTGCTGTTTCTCTTGAAAAGATGGCCGAACTGGATGCAGACAATATCTTCTTAATCAATAGCGATGAATCCGATCCGTTCTTCCAAGAGAATGTCTGGAAAAACCTGAAGGCTGTGAAAAATGATAAAGTTTACAGCTTCGGCGGCGATTCCAGCTGGCTCTATAATGGACCAATTGCCAACACAAACATTATCAAAGATTTAAAAGCCTCACTTATTAAGTAAAAAAATAAAAAGATACCTTGAAAAGCAGCCTCTCATTGCTTTTCAAGGTATCTTTTAGTTTATATTAGCCCCAGCAAACCGCTCCCCATAATACACATACCCAACCTGCTTTTACGCTGCGTTGCTTTGTCTTCGTTAATTTTGTCATGATTATTCTCTCCTTTCCTAGTTTTTTATTGGCGGATTAGCCCCAGCAAACCGCTCCCCATAATACACATACCCAGCCTGCTTTTACGCTGCGTTGTTCTGTCTTCGTTAATTTTGTCATGGTTATTCTCTCCTTTCCTAGTCTTTTATTGGCGGATTAGCCCCAGCAAACCGCTCCCCATAATACACATACCCAACCTGCTTTTACGCTGCGTTGCTTTGTCTTCGTTAATTTTGTCATGGTTATTCTCTCCTTTCCTAGTCTTTTATTGGCGGATTAGCCCCAGCAAACCGCTCCCCATAATACACATACCCAGCCTGCTTTTACGCTGCGTTGTTCTGTCTTTGTTAATTTTGTCATGGTTATTCTCTCCTTTCCTAGTCTTCTATTGGCGGATTAGCCCCAGCAAACCGCTCCCCATAATACACATACCCAGCCTGCTTTTACGCTGCGTTGTTCTGTCTTTGTTAATTTTGTCATGATTATTCTCTCCTTTCCTAGTTTTTTATTGGCGGATTAGCCCCAGCAAACCGCTCCCCATAATACACATACCCAGCCTGCGTTTACGCTGCGTTGTTCTGTCTTTGTTAATTTTGTCATGATTATTCTCTCCTTTCCTAGTTTTTTATTGGCGGATTAGCCCCAGCAAACCGCTCCCCATAATACACATACCCAGCCTGCTTTTACGCTGCGTTGCTCTGTCTTCGTTAATTTTGTCATGTGCCCTCCTCCTTTCTATTTCCAAATTCAGTATTATATTTCTAGTACGCTAAGTGTTTCCGCCAAATCCATCACTCCTTCATATCTAAGTACCTTACCGTTTTTTATTATTATTAACGTTGGCGTTCCGGAAATATTGTATTTTTCGCTAAACTCTTTTGTTTCCAAATTGTCACCATCAAGAAACAAAATTGTCTTACTGCTTTTTTTCGCTGCTTCCGATAAAATTGGTGTAAACACTCTACAAGCTTCACAAGAATTTTTACCAAAATAAACGACCATTTCTTTTTCGTCTGCTATTCTGTTCTTTACCTCCTCAACACTAATTTCTTCAAACTCTTGATTCTTATCAGCAACAGTCAAGCGAGCTAGGCAAAAGCCTCCTGAGATTAGCAATAGCAGCGTTATCAGCAATAGTTTTACTCTTTTCATCATTTCATCCCCTCACTAATCTCTATAATCTGATCACATTGTTCCAATAGATACGTGTCATGAGTAATTAAAATGATGATTTTATCGTTCGTATTCGCCAATCCTTTTAAAACCTGTATAAATGCATCTACTGATTTTTGATCTAGATTTGTTGTAGGCTCATCAAACATATAAACTGATTTCTCCTCATATAAAGTTCTTAAAAGAAGAATTTTCTGAAGCTGCCCTTGAGAAAGATTTCCGCCTTGGGAATAGATTACATAATCATCAGGCAGCTCTAATCCCATGCACTCTTTTAAATAATCAATTCGTTGATTCTTCGGAGTCTGGGTACTATTAAGTCCAAATTTTATATTGCCTCCAACTGTATTTTGGAAGGTTCCCATCTCTGGAAAATAGGCGTTCACTGCCTCATTGATATTCGTCCCGTGTAAAGAGGAAAAGCGTTTATCATTGATTCGAATTACTCCGCTATCTGGGCTCAGAACCCCTAGAATAATTTTCATTAAGGTACTTTTCCCTGAGCCGTTTTTACCAGCAATCCCCGTTATTTTTCCTTTTTCAAAATCTATATTCATTCCTGATAAACATTTGCCATCTTCGTTATAAGAGAATGAAAGTTTCTCCAGACTAAGTTGCTCTATCGTTTTACTCCCAATATCAGTTAGATCACTTTCCTCTTGACTGTCACGTATATCCAGGCTACTTTGAATGTATGTTACAGCCTGTTCACTTTTTTGGATTCTTAACCAGGTTTGAACAATCGGTCTCAATCTGGAAAGGACCAGTGTGATAATAAAAACACTGAGAAACAACATTGTAATTGATTGATTTTTATTAAATGTATAAGCATAAATCAACAGACCAAAAATACTCAAGGTGATACAAGTACTGATAAATTCAAAGATTGAATCAATCGCTGTAGACAGCTCGTTACTAATCAGTTTCTTATTAAAGTAATCACTCATTCGAGCCTGAACTTTTTCACTGGCTTCTTCTTCCTTGGAGAATAAATGTACATCCAGCGACAAACGCAGCTGCTCTTCAATTGCTGAAGATAATGCGTTCGAGCCTGAAACTACCCCTTTTTCAAAATTCTGGATTTTTTTTGCCCTTCTACTAACCAGAACTGTGAAGGCTGCCAGCCAGGCCACAACTGTACATCCCAATAGAATATCAACTTTGAAAATAAGCAGACACAGTACTAGAACAAAAGCTAAATCAAATTTTAAATACAGCTTATTCAAAATACCTGTAACAGAGATTAATAAATTCCAAAAGTGTCCCATGATATTGTCCATATTTCTTTTTTCAGTAACATTTTTCGTTTGTTTCTCATAATAGTCCATCAGAACCTTCTGCTGAAACTGATTTTCCAGTTTAGTCTTTATTTGAATATCCTTTTGACTAATTTGATAGTAGATAAGCATTAGAGTCGTAAAGAATAGCGCAATCATACCAAAGTAAGACATTGTTATATTTTCCATCTGATAAATCATCACGTACTGCATAAATGCCGTCAGACTTAATGGAATGAGGTATTTCATAAAAGTCAGTATACCTATTTCAACTTTTGAAGAAAAAGGCAGCTTTCGAATAATCTGTTTATATAGCTGACTCTTGTTTTTCTTAACTTGATTTGTCTTCTTTTTTACATCTTCAATACAAATAGCATATCCCATAAATGTTTCGATAAATGCTGCTACATCCTTTGTAATCAATTGTGGTTCAGCTGGATCGGAATAAGTTATCTGCTGCTGACTAATCTGATGTACAGCAACATAATGCGGTAACCCCTCTCGTTTAATCATGCAGACGATAGGAAATTTTTGACTGCTTAGCTCATGAAAATCTGTGACTTGATACGCTTCACTGTAGACACCATTGCTTTTCATGATTTCCTGAAGTTGGAGCAGAGATAAACCCTGCTCATTTGAATCCAAAGACTCACTTAATGTTAACTCCACATTTTTTACTTTTAATTGTTTGAATATGGTTTCCAACGCTGCTAAGCCGCAGTCATTAGACATATTCTGCATCGTGTGTGCATACATTAGACACCCCTCCTAAATCTCACTTACGGTTATGTCGCCAAAACCAAGTTCGACTTTAATTAGCCCCTGAGTGTTCTTCTGCTGACCAGGCTGATTAACTTTTCCCTGATTGGTGCTTAGCTTGTAAGCCTTAGCAAAAATTTCAGGTACCTCCATCTTTACATTCCCTTTGTTCATCTGAATCAATAATTGTTCCAAGTTTTTCTCATCAGTCACCTGTATCGTCATTCTCAATCTATCTCCATTTAATTTCGCTACGCTCAAGCCGATTGCTGTAGAAAAATCAAGACACATTTCCTGTTCATCCGGGTTCAGCTTATCCAATTTTTCTGCAAACGAAACCGGCATTTGACCTTCAATAGACAGCTGATTAACCGAACTCTTTTCTAGATAAATGTCAATATCCTGACTAATTCCTTTTAACGTTATATTTTTGACCTGCTCCGAGGTCAGTTCCCATTGTTTATTTACAGATGTTTTCTCTTCACTAACATAATTGAAAATGAATACGCCCAAAACAGTAGTACAGATTATCAGTAATAATAGTTTCTTTTTCATTTTAGTAGCCTCCTTCTTATTTTAGTTCTTTCCTTTGAAGTATCGAAATCGTACAGGTAATAGCAGCAATTAGAAGTAGCAGCGCTCCTACAAGCACTTTTACCAGATGATCCTGGCTTAGCTCACTCAGCTGAGCAACAGCTGCTAGATTCTTAAATAGAAAGTACTGTGATAAATTCTGCATGTCGACACCTAGTTGCTCTAAAAAAATATTTACAACATTCTCGCCTAACAAGATAATTAAGACATAGACCGCTGTTGAAAGCGCTGCGGAATTCTCCAAGCTATATAAAAACAAGCCGATTGATAAAACAACAAGATATAGAATAGTTTGTAGTCCCAAGATTCCAAGAATTTCTATAAATTGAATACTGCCTTGAAATTTAAAACTAAATATGACTGCCGATATATTGTATATAGTAATGAGCAACGTACCCAGCAGATATGTCGTCACCATCTTACTAAAGTAATATTTTTCTCTTGAAACACCGGAGATAAGAGCTGAGTTGACTGTCCTGCAGACAAAATCCTTTTGCCATACCAGCATATAAATTGGAATAAACAGCATTGGCAAAAGCACTGTTCCATTAACCATCAGACTCCGAATACTCATCATTCGCTCATCGATTGTTGTTGTTAAAGTAGAAAATAAGGTAACTATCAGTGCGCAAAGCAGGGCAATGTAAATTGTTTTGCTTTTTGAAGCGTGATACAGGTCTGCCTTAATTAATTGATACATGGTAATCTCCTCCTACAATTTCCAAAAATACATCTTCTAATTCTTTTTTTACATGCTGAAGCTGATAAACACTAATTTGATGATCGGATAGTTTTTCACAGAAAATATTTAGTGTCTCATTGTCTGTATGAAAAATGATTTTATTATTCTCCACACCAACTACATTTATATTTTTTTCTTCAATCAGCTGCAGAGCCGCTTCTTTATCTGATACATCCAGTATATATTTACACGTAAGCTCAGCTGCCAGCTCCTCACTGGAAAATTCTTTTACCAATCGGCCATCCTGAATAATCCCATATCTAGTCGCTACCATTGCCAGCTCAGATAAAATATGGCTGGAAATTAAGATTGTTGTGTTTAATTCTTTGTTTATTCTATGAATCATCTTTCGCATTTCAATAATACCTGCCGGATCCAAACCGTTAATCGGCTCATCCAATATTAGTAAATCCGGATTATTTATAATTGCCATTCCGATGCTCAGTCTTTGACGCATTCCCAACGAAAAGTCCCGCACTTTCTTGTTACCAGTTGTACTTAACCCAATAAATTCCAATGTTTTATTGACACAATTCGCTTCTCTAACATTTTTCTGAATGGCTGCATATTTTAAATTTTCAAAGGCACTTAGCTCTGGATAGACCGCCGGAGCTTCAATAACTGCACTAACAGTCATCTCTTTTTTTAAATAGTTGTATTCTCCTGATGTTTGAAAAACCAACCCTGTAATCGTTCGAATTAACGTTGTCTTGCCAGCTCCATTTTTTCCGATAAATCCATAAATATCTCCTTCATAAATCGACATATTCACCTGGTCCAGCGCCGTAAAATTCTTATATTTTTTAGTTAAATCTGTTGTTTTCAACAATAAGTTACTCATGATGATACCTCCTACATTTTAATAACATTAGCTGTATGCATATTCATCCAGCCATGCTTCAAATTCTGATAGAACACTGCCCTTTTCTGGTGTCCATTCAACTTTACTAACTAATTGTCCATCTTTAAAATGTGCAATTGTTGGTGTATACATAACACCGTAAGTCTTTTTAAACGCTTTCCATTGCTGCTCATCTTTTCTCAGCTTGGAAACATTAAGATAAACAATCTTCTGTTCCAAGTTTCTTTCCTCAACCATTGAAAGAAACGACGGTTCAAAATCCGTGCAGTCCCCACAATCAGGTCGTCCAATATAAACCAGCAGCTCACCTGCCTTGACCTCTGTTTCAAAAGAATGAAAGCTTAATGAATCAATAACGTCATAAATCTCCGGGTAATCTATTTTCGCTTGATACAATTCCTCATGGCTTTTCTTAAGCTGTCCATTTACTGAATAAGTGATAATTCCAATAACCATTAAAAACAAGCCGATAATCAATGATATCTGTTTACTATTTTTTATTTTCATGTTTTTCTCTCCTATCTTTATCGTTACCATTCTTTGTTTACTTGATACATTTATTATAGTTAGCCTCTCATGTTTTCGTATGAGTAGTTTATGCAGTCTTTCGTAGGTAAATAATGCAAGCTCTCTCAACAAACGAATCCCTTTTTATTTATTTGTTTGTCTAACCAGCAAATTAGATGAACATTCATCAATAAAAGACCTTCTCCTGTTTCTATTTGGTAAGTTTTAGCAAGCCAAAAAGTCTTGAGTACTATTTTCATCCTTATGTGATTAACTAAACGAAAAGACAAGTCCCCTTTCTTTATCCTAGGAAATACATCTGCTTACTTCTTGCTCCCATCTTGATTTGGATCACTTCTCTCTTACTAATTAAGCTTCTCTTCCTTGAATAACTGCTCAGTATTTCAATCCTTTTCACCATAAAATTTAATCAAAAAAAGACAGAACCAGCTATTTTCAAGCTAATTCTGTCTATTGTACTGTCACATAGTATTTAAAATTTATCGACAATCCCTAACTCAATTCCTCTTACTACTGCTGAAATAGAGGAGTTGACATGAAATTTTTCATTGATTGACTGAATATGATTGGCGACTGTTCGCACACTTAAAAATAGAGTCTCTGCTATCTCTTTTTGTTTCAAGCCATCGGCAGTCAGTTGAAGAATCTCTTTCTCGCGATCCGTCAACGGTTCTACATCTGTATAGAATTTAGGAAAAACAGTTTTCCCCGCCATCACTATCTTCATAACATCAAACAGCTTTTCGGGATCGCTATTCTTATCAATAAAAGCCTTTGCTCCCATATTAATCGCCTGGCTATGATATTCTAATAAATCATGACCTGAATGAAAGATAATCTTCTGATCTGGAAATTCTGCTAGTACCCGTTGACCAACCTTTAGTCCATTCTCTCCTTTTAACTGAATATCTAAAAGCAGGATGTCCGGTTTTTCTTTTCTAAGAGTCTCTGATAAGCCGTCTGCATTAAGATGATAAGAAAATTTTTCTATTTTTGGATTAAATGATAGATAAAACTGCAGACTTTTAGCATATCCGCCATGATCATCAATCATTAAAATTTTCATTTTCTCCACTCCTTTCCCCAATTGGAATCATCATTTCAATCGCTGTCCCACTCTTTTCTTTGCTTCTAATCTGTATATCCCCCTTGATGGCATTAATATCCTGCTTTACTGACAGCAGCCCAATATGATTTGTATAGAAGTTTTCTTCTATTTTTTCTTTCACATTAAAACCGACACCATCATCTGTTATACAAATTTTAACTGTTTCAGCCAATTGACTGATTTCCAACACAATTTCATTCGCATTCGCATGCTTTACAGCATTTTGTATCAGCTCTTTAACTGCTCTAAAAACAGTAAATTTATATTCTTTCGGCACATAGATACTTTCTTCATATACATATTTTATTTTTATATTCTTATTTTTGAAGCTTTGATCTTTTCTCAGCTTTTCACAATAAATCCCCAAGCTTTCCTGAAGTGACATATTAGCCAGCATAGATGGATAAATATCGAACATTTTTTCCCGAATCGATGTATTTAGTTCTACCACATTCTCAATGATGAAGTCTTTAACTACACCATCTTCCATCGTAGACACAATGTTCTTTATAGCCAGCAGATTTTGTAAGATATCATCATGCAGGTAATACGTGAAGTCTTTTTGAATTCGTTCATTGCTGTATAATATTTTAAATTGAATATATTGATCGTATTTGATTTGAGGGAGCTTTTGAACTTTACTTGTTACTTGATTTAGCAATTCACTAGTCCCAAGCAGTTCACTAACCGTCTCACTTAATAATTTTAGTGAAGATACTTCATTTGCCCGATAACGCTGATTTTGCTTTCCTAGTACTAACCATCCTTGTATTTGATTGTTATAGAAAAGTTCAAAAAAGAGGTACGAATTTTTATGCCAGATAATAATATTTTCACTCGTCTGAAAGGTCTTAATCCATTCCTTATTCAATACGAAATCATTAAAACATCCCTCCTGCTTCAAAATGAAGTGGACCATTTGATCCTTCCAGATAATCATCAGACCGTCCGTTTCAACGGTTCGATTTACTAATTCTGTAACTAAATCCCCAAGTGAACTAAAGTAGTCTTCATATGTAATCTGATGAAAGATTTTTAGTTTTTCTGCTTCAAGATTCTCATTCATTTTATCGATTTTCTCAATTTCTTGAATCGAAAACAGCTCAGAAACGTATTGATAAACAAATAACATCATTAATAATAGACTATTTAAAAGCAGCTGCTGTTCAAGAGAAACCCTCTGAAAAGACAACACCACACTATTAGTTGCCAGTAAAACGACGATTAGCAAAACCTTTTTTAGAAGCTGCGTATAATTCGTACTAATAATCAATGTGTTATTTTTTATTAAAATATAGGCAATCGTTGTGGGTAGAATAAAAATAGGACAAAACAAAATCAGAAATTCAGCAAGATTATTTGAAAATTTCGGCATTTCAAACACAACACTGAAAATATACGGAAAAAAAGAAAGCACTGCGCTCT
Source organism: Enterococcus sp. LJL51 (assembly GCF_054871795.1). Classification (NCBI taxonomy): domain Bacteria; kingdom Bacillati; phylum Bacillota; class Bacilli; order Lactobacillales; family Enterococcaceae; genus Enterococcus; species Enterococcus sp. LJL51. The sequence continues at coordinate 97,181 of NZ_JBTXLW010000007.1, forward strand.
TCAGCAATAATCTGGAGAATCGCTGCGGCAAATAACGCTGCTTTCCTTTAAATTTGAAATAACTGTAAATACTGAATGAAACTGCCAATACTAAACCGATAACGTATATCTCATTAATATAAAAATTGGTTAAAAACATAAGCAGGCTAAACCCGGAAAATAACAGCAAAACCGTTCTCAGCCTCTTAACGATTATCTGCTCATCAATGGTGATAAATGTGGTAAAAAAATGGAACATTACAACAGGCGAAAGTGCTACAAAAATTCTTTCCAGATAAATCAGTAATGGCTCTGTAGAGCTTAAGGTCTGGAAAATCCCCCCCATTAACAGAGTAAGCCAAAAATAAGCCTTTGTTACTTTGGTTGTCTGAGACTTTAATAAAACAAGACATCCTAAAAACATCGAAAATACACCAATGATAAATTGAAAATTAAACATCTGAAAATCATCGATGCTTGTTTTTCCTGTCAGATAATAATTTCGCTCTATAAAATAAACAATAATAGAGAATAAAATCCCCATCGGAATAAATCGAACTGGATTCATGTTATTCCTCATTTTTTTTCCTCCAGTCCAAATATTGAAACAATCTCTCTGTCTCCATGGCTTTATCTTTAAATCGGTTCTTCACCATTCTATAGGCTTCTTGATGTGCTTTATAAGCAACAATTAAGCAGTACTGAAGGGCACCACTCTTTTTAATGTAAAGATGGAGTTGAGTTTCCAATGCGGTGTCCGCTCCTCCATTAACCGAATAAATCTTTAGCTGCTCAAGCAGCTGACCATCATTTTCTTGACTATATTTATTTGCCATAATCAGGGGAAGCGTTGGCTTCATTGCTCGCAAATCATTTTTTTTCGGATTGATACAATCTAGTGTGTCGTTAATCAGTTGTCTGGATGTTCCTAATTTCTCAGCTATCTGTTCACCAAAAGCTGTCTCCTGCTCGCTTGCCAATTCAAAAATATACTGATACACAGAAATTGTTTTAGTTAACATTTCATCAAAGTAATCTTTTTCAGAAAGTTCATTTGTTAGCTGATTCTCTACATCAAACCATTCACCGTCAATTGCTGTATTCAATCTTTCAATAAGATTACTTACGGATTTTTTCGGCACAAAAAAAGAAAGTTGTTCCAAAGACTCCAGCAACAGTCTTGTTAATTGGTAGTAAGACTGTTTATCAAAGGAGTTGTTCTTATCCCCATCCATCAAATCATCATATAGACTAAAACATAAATTCAGTACTTCAATATAAAAACCAATTGCTATATCCTTTTCTGAACATTCATTTTTATGTAGCATTCGTATTAACAAGTAAATTTTTCCCCAACTGTGTTGATCTTTTTCAAAGATTCTATTCAGCTGTTTCTGAACAAAGACAGTAAAATTAGTCGGATACACTTTAAAAAAACGTGATTGCTCAAAATCAGTATGTAGATACTTTATTAACGACTCTTGCTCATTCAAAAAATCAACTCCTATTGGATTATTTACCAAGAACTGCTGTATGTTTCAGCTGTAACATCTGCTGTATAAAACTGTTGTATCTCATCCAGCTCAAGACTAGTAATTTCTGTTGCTAACTGTAAATCACGTTCCATTTTATTCACTGCATTCATTTCTTGAATAAATTCCCATAAGTTTTTCATTTCAACATTCTCCTGACATATTTGATACGTCCATCATAGGAGAAAAGAAGTTATTTGAAATGAGTAATTTATGCAAAAATAAAATTTATCTCCCAAAAGTAAACAATAGTATCTAAAAATGATAAAAAACCACTCATTATTAATAATGACATCTCTCTTCAAAAAAAACAAGACTAAACAAAGGAAAAAAGTCTGGGAACAAAACTAAAAATCAGTTTTTGTCCCAAACTTTAATTCTGAATAAACGGTGGCCAAAAGTCAGCTTTTTCGGAAATTTCAAGCAAGACAAGCAATGCAAAAAAGTGTATTATTCGTTTTTATTTACAATTTATCAAACCTAAGAGACTTTTATACGAAAACTAAATACTAAAAAACAAAGAAGCTGCCCCCGACTTTTTGATGGATGTCTAATCCAGCACAACACGAGCAAAGTACATCTTTCATAAGAATTCCTCCTTGAAAAAAGTACAGGAGAGGCTATTCTACTTATAAAAACAATTTATTTTTATACGCAGGTTCTATGACCTAATGATCGGTGCAACTAAGTAGAATGATCTAGTTTGTCCCTCAAGGTCAACTTGGAGAAAAACCTCAATCAATAATCGACCTACAAGCCACTCCTATCAGTTTTAGTATGACAGGAAATGACCTGTAGGTCGATTCTTTTTTTATTTTCATTCTGTTTGGTGGCGGGAACCGCCATAGATATTTGTTTCAGCCTCTTTCAGTACGCACTTTATCTTATTCAAAAACGGGTGCTCTACCTCATTCTTATAAGCTTCGTACTTGTTTAATTACTATAAATTAGCTCTTAATAGCTGTTTCCAGACCTACTTCAATCATTTCATTAAATGTTGTCTGTCTCTCTTCAGCCGTTGTTTCCTCACCAGTGATAATATGGTCACTTACAGTACAGATTGCTAATGCCTGCACGTTAAATTTCGCCCCTAAATAATACAAGGCTGCAGCTTCCATTTCCACTCCCAGTACACCTAATTCAGCCAACTTCATTGTTTCAGCTGTATCATCCTTGTAAAATGTATCTTCAGACAATACATTTCCTACATGGGTAGTAAATCCTTTTTCTGTCGCAAGCTGATAGGCTTTAAGCAATAAGTCAAAATTGCCGATTGGTGGAAAATGAAACTGTTGGAAATTTTTAGCAATCATTGCAGAGCTAGTTGCCGCGCCTTGAGCAATCACTAAATCTCGAACATGAACATCTGTAGAAAGCGCGCCGCAAGTGCCTACTCTAATCAATTTCTTCACATCATAGGAATTGATTAATTCATGGGCGTAAATCGTTGCGGAAGGCATACCCATACCTGTTCCCTGTACAGAAACACGTTCTCCTTTATAGGTTCCCGTATAGCCCAGCATTCCCCGAACCTGATTGTAACAAACCGGATTCTCTAAAAAGGTTTCTGCAATATATTTTGCCCTTAGCGGATCGCCCGGCAATAGAATTTTATCTGCTATTTCACCTTGTTTCGCTTCAATATGAACACTCATTTGCTTCGCTCCTTTATTTTCTTCTCATTAGTGTTAGAGATAACAAACGTTTCATCGTACTACATATTTTTCAATGTAGTTTTCACCAGCTGCTTGAATTGCTCCTTCACCCGCTCTGTTGTTTCCACAACTTCTTCATGGTTTAGGCTGCTCTGCATCCCAGCAGCCAGATTAGTAATACAAGAGATTCCCAGAACCTTCAAGCCGCTATGAGCAGCCACAATTACTTCTGCCACAGTGGACATCCCCACAGCATCAGCCCCCATCGTCCGAGCCATGCGTATTTCAGCAGGTGTTTCATACGTCGGACCAGAAAAGCCCATATACACGCCTTCCTGTAAAACAATCCCTTGTTCAGCAGCTGCTGCCTTTGCAGCCTCCTGATAATTTTTCGTATAAGCCTGACTCATATCCGGGAAACGTGGTCCCATGTCATCTTCATTCTCACCAATTAACGGATTGTCTCCAGTGAAATTGATATGATCAGTAATCAGCATCAGATTACCTGGTTCAAAGGCTTCATTCACTCCACCTGCAGCATTGGTTACTACAATCGAATGAATACCTAACGCTGCCATCATACGTACTGGATACGTCACTGTCTGCATTGAATGACCTTCATAGTAATGGAAGCGTCCCTGCATAGCCAGCACTTTTTTCCCAGCTAGTGTACCATACACTAGCTTACCCGCATGACCAACGACTTTAGAAAGAGAAAAATGCGGTACTTCAGAAAAGGAAATCGCTACTGGATTTTCAATTTCCTCTGCCAGTTCACCAAGACCAGAGCCCAAAATCAAACCAAAGTCTACCTGTTCAAGTCCTTTTCCTCTCAAAAAATCAGTTGTTTCCTGCAGCTGTTCTTTCAATTTTGTCATTGTTTTCCTCCTATTTTAAATCACTTAAAAAGCTGACGCCGTTTTCTGTTTTAGGAACTCCAAAGTTTTCAGCAATCGTTGCGGAAATATCTGCATAGTGTCCTTGAGCAAGCTGACCTTGTCCCTGCATTTTTTTACTATAAACAAGCAGTGGAACGTACTCTCTAGTATGGTCTGTCCCAGGAAAAGTCGGATCATTGCCGTGATCGGCTGTAATCATCAACAAATCATCTTCCTGCATAGTTTCTAAAATCTCAGGTAGCCGCAGGTCGAACTCTTCTATTGCATGCGCATAGCCAACAACATCTCGGCGATGACCAAATAATGCATCGAAATCAACCAGATTGGTAAAGCTTAAACCTGTGAAATCCTTCTTCATGACATTCAACAGCTGATCAACACCGTCCATGTTGCTCTTTGTACGGACTGCTTCAGTGATGCCCTGTCCGTTGAAAATATCATTAATTTTCCCAACTGCAATCACAGCTTTGTCGGCTTCCTTCAACGAATCCAGCACCGTATGTCCAAATGGATCCAATGCGTAATCATGGCGGTTGCTTGTACGTGTAAAGTTGCCTGGTTCACCAAGATAGGGACGGGCGATAATGCGTCCAATCATATACGGCTCATCTTTTGTAATGTCTCGGACGTACTGGCAAATTCGGTATAGCTCTTCTAAAGGAATAATGTCTTCATGTGCTGCAATCTGCAAAACCGGATCAGCAGACGTGTAAACGATTAAATCCCCTGTTTTCATTTGATGTTCACCGTAATCATCAATCACAGCCGTACCACTATATGGTTTATTGCAGACAATTTTTCTTCCTGAAAAATCTTCAATCTGCTTCAATAATTCATCAGGAAAGCCCTCAGGAAAGACACGAAACGGCTTTTGAATGTTCAAGCCCATAATTTCCCAATGTCCCGTCATAGTATCTTTACCAACCGAAACTTCTTCCAATTTTGTTGCATAGCCTAAATGATCAGCATCAGCAGCAACTTTATGCAAAGGAGCAATTGTACCCAAGCCCAGCTTTTCAAGATTAGGGATAGTCAACCCGGCTTCCTTAGCAATATGCCCTAATGTATCACTGCCTACATCACCAAATTTATCAGCATCTGGCGCTTCTCCAATTCCTACAGAATCCATTACAACTAAATGTACACGTTTAAACATAACCATCCTTCTTTCTTCCAGTTTTGTTTAGTGCTTATAGACATCAGACAAGTTCGTTCCCGCTGATATCTGATTAAAATAGTAAAAACTATTTTTTTACTGCTGTTACATTAGCTAGCTTGCCCAAGGGAGATAATGGACCAGCTTTTTACTCCTGCTTCTCATAGCTTAGAGCAGAAGTATTATTATACAAGCAAATAAAACATTCCTCTTCTGCTTTTATCTTTACAGTACTCATTTATGCAAAAAAAGGCAAGACTAAAGAAATGTTCCCATAGTCCCGCCCTTTTAATACAACTATCTAAATCCTGTAAGAAAACTGTGATGTACTCTATTCCCTTACTTGTTCTTTTCAAAACGGCATTTTTTAAGTCGCCGCTTCATGCTAGAGGATTTATATAGATTAATTATTTAGATTTGATATAGTTCTGACCATTGGCTTTCGGTCCGGAAGCTTTTCCTAAGAACAGTACCAATACAATGATTGTCAGTACATAAGGTGCTGACTGCAGATAGACATCAGGAATCTTGGAAATAATCGGAATACTTGATCCGGCAATACTCAGATTTTGTGCAAATCCGAAGAACAACGCCGCACCCATCGCACCCAATGGATTCCATTTACCGAAGATCATAGCTGCCATCGCGATAAACCCTTGTCCGGCGATTGTGGTTGCTGCAAAACGTCCAGCAATCGATTGTGCGAAAATCGCACCGCCCATACCGCCAAGGAAACCTGACAGCATTACACCAGCGTAACGCATCATGTAGACATTGATACCCAGCGTATCCGCAGCTTGAGGATTTTCCCCTACCGAACGCAAACGGAGACCAAACCGGGTTTTAAAAATAACAAACCAGGCAAGAATCGCAATCAGTACCGCAAAATATGCCGGTAAGAAGGTCCGTTTAAAGAATAAATCACCAATAATTGGAATATCTTTCAAGATTGGAAAGGCAAAGTAGCCAAATGATTTTGCAATCGTATCTGTCTGCCCTTTTCCATAAATTACTTTTACAAGGAATATGCCCAGTGCCGGCGCCATCAGATTAATAACTGTACCGCTTATAATATGATCCGCACGGAGATTAACTGTAGCTACTGCATGAAGCAATGAGAAAACCAGACCAACAGCACCGCCGACGAGACAGGCGATCCAAGGCGTCATGCTGCCGAAAGTATCGGCGAAGGTTAAATTGAAGACAACTGAACTGAATGCACCCATGACCATAATGCCTTCCAGTCCTACGTTTACAATCCCGCTTCGTTCTGAGAACGTACCGCCCAAAGCAGTCAGAATCAGTGGAGTGGAATAAAATAATGTCTGATTAATAATTGTCTGAATTGTTGATAGTAATGCTGCATCCATTAGATTTTCCCTCCTTGCTGGCTTTCATCATTGCCGGCTGACTCTATCTCTTGAACAACCACAACTTCTTTTTTACTTCCAGATGCTTTTGCCATCAGGAAACGGATAAGGTAGCTAATCCCAACAAAGAAGATGATTGATGCAATAACAACATCGACCAATTCGGTTGGAACGCCTGCACGAAGCGGCATTCCTTGTCCGCCCAGCTTAAGAATACTAAACAGCAGAGCTGCCAGTAAAATACCTGCTGAGCTGCCGGCACCTAGTAAGGATACCGCCATTCCATCAAATCCAATACTCAGTGACGAACCTTGTACAAAGAAGTTCTGGAAGGTTCCTAATCCCTGTACAACACCGCCTAAACCAGCAAGTGTACCTGAGATAATCATAGAAAGAATAATTGTCCGTTTACTACTCATCCCTGCATATTCAGAAGCAAAAGGATTTAGTCCAACAGAGCGTATTTCATAGCCGATTGTAGTTTTCTTCATCATAAACCAGACAATCACCAGAAAAATAAGCGCTAAGAAAATACCAAGATTTAACCGGGAACCATTACTCATCTCAGTCAAGAAAGAATTTCTAAGGGTCGCATTTGCTCCAACCATCTTGGTTACCCCTTTGTTGCTCATCACTTCAGGATTCATAACATTATTGACAATATGAGTGCTTGCATAAAGCAGCACATAGTTCATCATAATCGTAACGATAACTTCACTCGTTCCAAAATACGCCCGTAAAATACCGGGAATCGCAGCCGCAGCCGCACCGGCTAGCGCACCAGCAATCACTGCTAATGGTAATACAACCATTCTAGGCGCATCCGGCATTGCCAGCGCCACCCAGATACTTGCTACCCAGCCGCAAAGCGCCTGACCAGAAAGCCCGATATTGAAGAAGCCGGCTGAGTTCGCTACAGAAAAGCCCAGGGCTGTAAAAATCAGCGGCCCGGCTGTTACAAAAATTTCACCAATATTTTTAGGTCCCTGACCAAAAACAGTGGTAAACATTGCGGAATATCCTTGAACAGGTGAATACCCGAAAATCAACATAATAATTGCACCAAGAATGAATCCCATCACTACCGACAGTATCGGCACCATAATATTTCTGATTCGTTCTGTCTTGTTATTCAACAGAATCACCTGCCTTCACACTGTTTAGCTCTTCACGTGCTTCTTCCAGTGAATACCCTGCCATCAGAAGCCCTAGTTCATTTTCAGATGTTTCCTTCGGATCAACAATCCCTACAATTTTTCCAGCATGGATTACTGCGATACGGTCAGAAACATTCATAATTTCATCGAGTTCAAAGCTGACAACTAACACAGCCTTCTCCTGATTACGCTGTTCAATCAGACGTTTATGAATATACTCAATCGCCCCCACATCAAGTCCCCGTGTTGGCTGAGATACAATGAGTAAATCAGGATTTCGGTCTACTTCTCTAGCGATGATTGCCTTTTGCTGATTCCCGCCGGACAGAGCCTTTGCAGGCACCAGTTCATTGGTTGTACGGACATCGTATTCTTCAATCAGCTTGCGGGCATACTCATTAATTTTATTATAATTCAGCACTCCGGTTTTACTTAGCGGTTCCTTGTAGTAAGTCTGCAGTGCTATGTTTTCTGCCAAAGTCATTTCCAGAATCAAGCCGTACTTATGACGGTCTTCCGGCACATGTCCCACACCAGCTTCTGTAATTTGGCGAGGCTTCTGATTAACAATGGATACTCCGTTCAGCTCCACTGATCCGCTTTCGATTTTCCTTAAGCCTGTCAACGCCTGAATTAACTCAGTCTGTCCGTTACCATCAATCCCAGCTATCCCTACCACTTCACCAGCTCTGACATCCAGACTCAGGCCTTTAACCGCTTCAAGTCCCCGACTCTCTTTAACGACTAAATCTTTAACAGACAGGACTGTCTTGGTCGGTTTTGCAGGTATCTTTTCTGTTTTAAATGATACTGAACGGCCGACCATCATATCTGCCAGCTGCTGAGAAGATACGTCTTTAATATCAACGGTACCGATACTCTTGCCTCGGCGAATAACTGTACAACGATCTGCAACTTTTTTAATTTCATCCAGCTTATGGGTAATCAGAATAATCGATTTTCCTTCTTTGACCAGCCCCTGCATAATTGCAATTAATTCATCAATTTCCTGAGGCGTCAGCACCGCAGTCGGTTCATCAAAAATCAGAATATTGGCTCCGCGATAAAGAGTTTTTAGAATTTCCACTCTTTGCTGCATACCAACAGAAACATCTCGAATATACGCATTAGGATTTACATCTAATCCGTATCTTTTGGATACTTTTTGAATTTCTTCAACAGCTTTTTTACGGTCCAGAACACCGCCTTTAGCAGGTTCGTTTCCTAAAATGATATTCTCAGTGACAGTAAAAGCATCAACCAGCATAAAATGCTGATGGACCATTCCTATCCCTAAGCGGTTAGCAGCAGTCGGTCCATTGATATCTACCTTTTGACCGTCTATGTAGATTTCTCCTGAGGTCGGTTCCAATAAACCTGACAGGACATTCATCAGTGTAGATTTTCCCGCACCATTCTCTCCCAGCAATGCGTGAATTTCTCCAGGCTTTACTTGCAGGTTGATGTTGTCATTGGCTTTGAATGTGCCGAACTGTTTGGTAATATTGCGCATCTCAATCACATATTTTTCTTGAGCCACGTTTTTTTCACATCCTAACGTTTTTTTCACTTGTGACAAGCAACAAGGTTTTACATGTTGAAACTGAACATAAAGCTTAGGCACTGCTGTTTCTTCAAAAATTCGGGTGACCAAATCTTAAAAGTCCGAAAGATGATTTCTGTCGTTTGACTTTTAAGAAAACAGATTAGTAAACTAGTTTATCTCCTATTCTGCTTTCTTAGAAACCGGAACTTTTTTAGGAATGGGATAGGAGGGACATTCGCATGTCCCATTCCTCATTCCCTGTTCAACAACTTAACTATTTACGAATTAGTCTTTTACATCTTCCGGTGTTTCAGGCACTTCAATATCTCCTGCAATAATTTTTTCTTTTGCAGTATCTACCGCTTTTTGTGCATCATCTGAAAGGTAGCCTTCAGTCAAATCAACACCGCCGTCTTTCAAACCATATACTTTGTGTTCGCCGCCAGGGAATTTGTCTTCCAAAGCAAGATTAGAGATATCTTTGACTGCTGCGCCTACACCTTTAAGCGTAGAAGTCAATGTAAAGTTATCATCTTTGCCATCTGATGTTGTATATTTACCATCTTCATCCTGGTCTCTATCCACACCGATAACCCATACTTTGTCTTGGTCGCCAGATTCATTCAAATCTTTCGCTTCTTGGAAGACACCTGCTCCTGTACCGCCTGAAGCGTGGAAAATGATGTCTGCTCCGCCTTGGTACATTGCAGCTGCAAGAGATTTCCCTTTCGCAGGATCTCCAAATGATGCAGCATATTTCACATCAACAGTGATTGTCTTGCCTAGCTCTTCAGCAGCATCTGCAACACCTTGACGGAAGCCAGCTTCAAAGCGGTCAATTACAACCCCTTCTTCACCACCGATAAAACCAACCTTATCAGTTTTAGTTGTATTGGCAGCAGCTACCCCTGCAAGATAAGAAGCTTCATGATCCTTGAAAGTTGCTGAAACTACGTTGTCTTTGTCTTCGATTACACTATCAATGATAACGAATTGTGTATCCGCATTTTGATCTGCAGCAGCACTAATAGAGTCTGCCAACAGATAGCCGATACCGAATACTGTTTTGAAACCGTTGGAAACAGCTGTATCGATGTTTGTTACGTATTCAGAAGCATCATTTGATTGGATGTAGTCATAACCGCCAGCACCTTTTGGCAGGTCATTCTCTTTACCCCACTCCTGCAATCCTTCCCATGCAGACTGGTTAAATGATTTGTCATCCACACCGCCGATGTCGGTTACGATCACTGCACTGTGGTCAGCATCTCCTGAACCACTTGCTGATCCGCCATCTTTTGAGTCATCCGTTGTGCCGCCGTTACCTCCGCCACATGCAGCTAATGCAACTGTCAATCCAGCTGCCACTACGCCTAGACCAAATAATTTTGCTTTTTTCATTTCTGTAAAGCCCCCTAAATAATAGTTTTATATTTTCAACAGCCAGGATGACTGAATGAAACGTAGATAAGAAAACCTGTGCAGAAAATGTATGCCTTATACAGAAACAGCGGATGCCATTGCTGTTAAGGATTACATCTGCTGCTGATAGTACTGAACCGCAAAACTGATTGATTCATTTTCAGAAGAAGCAAGCTTCTTCTGACCAGCCCTTTTCAACATTGTTTATGTGCTTGTCCGCCCTTCTCACATCTGCGGTTTACAAGTCATCATCAGTAAAGGCGTACGGTAAAAGCTCAGCCACTGTTGTTTCTTTGGTAACACCATTGTCGCCAACTAGCGTCACCGGCATTGAAGGCTCACAAAACTCGGCAATAACCTGCCGGCAAGCACCACATGGCGCAATTGGTTTAGGTGTATGCCCGGCAACAACTAAATGCTGAAACTTTCTTTGTCCCTCTGAGACAGCTTTGAAAATAGCTGTCCGTTCTGCACAGTTTGTTAGTCCATACGAAGCATTTTCAATATTAATTCCCTGATACGTCTGACCGTCTTCAGTGACGAGACAGGCTCCTACCGGGAAATGAGAATAAGGAACGTAGGCCTTATCTAATGCATTTTCTGCAATTGCAATCCATTCTGGTTTTACAGTCATGATTTCCCCACTCTTCTATTCTATGGTTTAATTCGCATCCGTTTAAAACTAGTAGCCGGTACCTGTTGCACCTTCCATGATTGACACACCTGCACTTGTACCGATTCTTGTCGCACCGGCAGCAATCATTGCTTCTGCTTCTGCTTTGTTATGGATCCCGCCTGAAGCTTTAACACCCATATCAGAACCGACTGTTTCTCTCATTAACCGAACATCTTCGACTGTCGCTCCGCCCGTTGAAAAGCCTGTAGAGGTTTTAACGAAATCAGCCCCTGCTTCTTTTGCCAGCTGGCAAGCTTTCACTTTTTCTTCATCTGTCAACAGAGCTGTTTCAATAATCACTTTTACCAAGACTTTACCTGCCGCTGCTTCCACTACTGCCTGAATGTCCTTCAGAACTTTTTTATATTGCTTAGATTTCAGCGCACCGACATTCAAAACCATGTCTACTTCGTCTGCGCCATTTGCAATTGCATCTTTTGTTTCATAAGCTTTTACTTCAGAAGTATTTGCTCCTAGAGGAAAACCAATAACTGTACAAGTTGAAACAGCTGTACCCGCTAATTTTTCATGCGCCAAGCTCACCCAAAACGGATTTACACAGACAGAAAAGAATTCATATTTTTTTGCTTCTTCAATAATTTTCAATACGTCTTCTTCTGCTGCATTTGCTTTCAATATCGTGTGATCGATCATTCGATTAATTTCCACGTTTTTACACTTCCTTTTACGTTTATAGAGTAATTATATCATGAATCAGAACAGGTTCCTCCCCTGACTGTCCAATTTCGATATTTTTATAAATCAGATCCTTTACTTCTTCTATGTCTTCAGTATTCGCATAGATTGTCAACAGGGATTCTCCTTCATTCACAGGCATACCGACCTTCTTGTGCAGCTTAATTCCTACTGCATAATCCAGCTCATCTTCCTTAGTTGCCCGACCCGCACCTAAAAGCATTGCAGCCACGCCAATCTCATTTGCAACAATCCGTTGAACAATGCCGCTGGATTTTGCCGGCAATTCAACTTCATACTTAGCTGTCAATAGTCGTTCCGGGTTATCGATGATTGTATCATCGCCCCCTTGATTACGAATCATTTCTCTGAATTTTTCCAAGGCTTTTTCAGATTCCAGCGCTTCCTTCAGCATCGCCCGTGCTTCGTCCAACGTTGCGGCTTTTTCTGCTAGAACAACCATCTGACTGCCCAGCACATAGCACATTTCCACTAAATCTTCTGGCCCATTTCCCTTCAGAGTCTCGATTGCTTCAACAATTTCCAAACTGTTGCCAATCGCCTCGCCCAGCGGCTGAGACATATCTGAAATAACCGCCATCGTCTGCCTGTTAGCCAATTTACCAATCCGCACCATCGTTTCTGCCAACCTACGGGCTTCATCCAGGTTTTTCATGAAGGCTCCTTCACCAGTTGTCACATCCAGTACAATCGCGTCCGCACCTGCTGCGATTTTCTTGCTCATAATTGAACTGGCAATCAGCGGAATTGAATTCACTGTTGCGGTAACATCTCTTAATGCATAAAGCTTTTTATCTGCAGGAGCCAAATCGCCCGACTGACCAATCACCGCTACATGGCTTTCATTGACTAATCGTATAAACTCTTCATCCGGCAGTTCAACCTTAAAACCGGGAATTGCTTCCAGCTTATCAATTGTTCCGCCGGTATGTCCTAAGCCTCTGCCGGACATTTTAGCAACACTCACACCTACACTAGCTACTAAAGGAGCTAAAATCAGCGTTGTGGTATCGCCTACTCCGCCGGTAGAATGCTTATCTACCTTGATGCCTTTTATCTCAGAAAGATTGATTACTTCACCGGAATGAGCCATCGCCAAAGTCATATCTGTAATTTCTTCATCTGTCATGTCCTGATAAAAAACTGTCATCAAAAATGCACTGAGCTGATAGTCTGGAATATCTCCTTTGGTATATCCGTCAATAATGAACTGGATTTCTTCTTTCGACAGTACATTTCCGTCTCTTTTTTTCTCGATTAAATCTACCATTCTCATTCTTGCATTCCTCCGAATTCCCAATGTTGTATTATACACTAAAAACTTTTGTCATGAAACCGTTAGTAAAACAGTTTACTAAACCTAATAAATAAAAAAGAAAGTGCTTACAAGACGAACATTACCTTTTTTTTCTTTTATTGTCAATAGAAATTACACTGTCCCTTTCGACAAAAGTTGTTTCAAAAATTTTATTTGGAATTTTTTGTGCGTCGCCGTGAATACCCTCAACTAGAAATTTTGCTGCATAATAGCCGATATCAAATGCGGGCTGATAGACAGTGGTTAAGCTTGGCGTCAAATACTGAGAAATTTCCAGTCCATCAAAGCCTATAACTGAAATGTCTTCTGGAATCCGCAGCCCATTCTCATAAATTGCCTGGTAAGCACCGATGGCCATCTCGTCATTACCACAAAAAATAGCAGTGATCTCTTTATTTTCCAACACCTTTAAAGCAGCCTTGTAGCCGCCCTTAAGTGTCAATTCTCCACTGCAGATGTATTCTTCTTGAACGAGGATGCCATGGTCTTCCAAAGCATTCCGATAAGCAGATACCCGCTCGGTCAACTGATAATAGCCTTCTGTTTCCTTCAGCATACCTATATGCCTGTGCCCCTTAGCAATTAAGGAAGTCATCGCTTTGTATGCCCCTTCATGCTCATTGATCAGCAGCTGGCCGTAATTCCGTTTATTAATTCCCCGGTCTACAAGCACTACAGGAAAGGATGCAGCCATTCTTTTTTTCAGAAGATGGTCTTCATCCAAAACATTGGGTGTCGCTAGAATGATTCCATCCACCGACCGATGAATCAGCTCTGTCACATATTTCTCTTCTTCTTCCTTGCTGTGTTTGGAGTTGCAAAGTAAAATCATATAGCCTAGTGCGTTCAGATGAGTTTCTACGCCCTCAACAATTTTCGAAAAGAAAAAATCCGTTACGTCCGGAACAATCATTCCAACAGTTTTCGAATGCCTAGTGATAATATTTGACGCAAAGAAATCAGGCTTGTACTGGTACTTATCCACTATTTCTAAAACATTTTTTCTAGTTGCTTCACTAAACCTGCTGCCCTTATTGTTAAGTATCTGGGAAACCGTGGTCACTGAAACCCCAGCCATATCCGCAATTTCCTTAATTGTTAATTTCATTTTCCCACTCCCCGTTGACACACTCCATATGACATGATACATTTTCAAAATACTTATTGAACAATCATATCTTATCAGAATCGTTCGGAAAAAAACAGATAAATGAAAAATTTATTATTTAATAAAAAAGTGCTTAGCTAGAAAAGCGAGCAGTCTGAAAAACATCAGAAACCTTACACATTTGCTATTTTCACACTTTCATATTTTTTGATAATTTACTGAAAACTTCCAAAAATAGTAATTGCTATATTCCAGAAAATCCCGAACATTCACCGAACCTAGTTACTGCTTTTGCAGCTTTTTACAATTTTGTAAAATACCTTCTGCAATTTAACTTATCGTAGTCAAATTACAGATAAATACTGCTTTTAAAGCAACTGCACTGATTGTAGTTCAGTAAGCAGAGCATGAGCAGAGGGCTTGTTTAAAAGAAACAGTTTTTCAACTCAGCTTAGTTTATGAAAAAAGAAAGGATACCCAATGATTATTGATACCTATTCTCTCAATGCATTCACTAAAAATAATTCAGGCGGAAATCCCGCCGGTGTTGTTCTTGATGCAAAAAATCTTGCTGAAACTGAAATGCAAAAAATTGCAAGCATCTTAGGATTTTCAGAAACAGCGTTTCTTTTTCCTAGCGTACAAGCAGATTTTCAGGTTCGCTACTTTACTCCGGTTGAAGAAGTCCCTATTTGCGGCCATGCTACGGTAGGCCTCTTTTCCGCTTTACTTCAAAAAAAGAAGCTTGCTTCGGGCAGCTATTCTATTGAAACAAAAGCAGGTATTCTAACGGTCAATGCAACATCTGCTGGAGAAATTTTTCTACAGCAGACACCGCCGCAGTTCCTGACTATTCTCTCAGCTGCTGAGCTGGCGGATTCACTGGGATTATTAGAAAACGACTTTCATGATTACTTGCCTGTTCAAATTGTTTCAACAGGACTTAAAGATATCTTGATTCAAGTTAAGAGCTTACAGCTAGTGACAAATGCTCAGCCAAATTTTCCGAAAATAACAGCAATCAGCCAGAAATATCAAGTAACAGGCTATCATCTTTTCTCAACAGAAACCGTCACACCCGCAGCAACTGCTCATTGCCGGAATTTTGCTCCTCTATTTGATATCCCAGAGGAAAGCGCCACAGGTACATCAAACGCGGCCCTTGCCTGTTATCTCAGTAAATATCAGCAGAATGACCAGTCTAACGGCAGCTGCCATATGATTTTTGAACAGGGCTACTCTATGGGTCTGCCTTCTGAAATTCAGACCTCTCTGACGAAAAAAGAAGACAAAATTCGCGAAATTTTCGTCGGAGGTAAGGCATCGTCGGTACAGAAGAGATTGTTATCCATCTAGCTGTCAACAAAAAAAGTAATATAAGCAAACAGTGGGTAAACTACTTGTCGAAATAGTTTACCCACTATTTTTTTCATACAGATAAAGATAGGCTAGTCACCATACCACTCTTCTCTTGTAAATTCATATTCTTCTCGAAGCTCTTCAGAATATTTCGTTAAAATCAATCCATCTACTGTAATGTCTATATTTAAAAGCAATGTTGGGAGTAAAGTAACTAGAATAAGAATTGAGAGACCAATAAAAATAGAAAGCACTGATAATACATTTCCAATTAATGAATTATTTAATCCCGATAGAAAATCTGGGTTGTGATCATTTAGCCATCCTTTATTAAATCTAAAGAATGCCATAAATCCAATTAACACAAAAATGAAGACACTCAGAATAAGAGTTAATCTCGTTATATTTTCTATAGCTTTTTTCTTTAATACAACCTTATTTTCAGGTACATATTTCTTTTGCAACACTTCAAACACTTTAGTTCTTATAACATAAAAAGATAGAAAATAACTAACTAAAATATAAACGAATGCTACTATTTTATTTACTGTTGTATCACCTGTCACTTTTAAAGAGGAAAGGTAAAATACAAGAGCATTCTGAGTAAATAGATAAACCGTCATCGTATAAGCTGATTTTTTTAATTTAGGGCTTTTAAAATAGCGTATCAATATAAAAAATACAATCAATGTCGACATAATTGGAAATAAAACCCAATTTATACTAGATACTAAGCTTATCAACCTAGAAATACAGACAACGTTGAGTACCTTTAACGTTTTCTACAAAATCTCAGTTTCTGATTTATTGATAGTTATATATACCTTATGAAGAGAGTTTTCTTTAAAGCCGTTGAAAAGGAGATTTGATCTATTAATTTGAACAGTTCTTTCATTAAATATCTCTCCCAGTTTTCAAGAGGGAAATTAATGGTATCAGTGGCCTTTCATGTTGATTAGGTGTATATTGATTGTTTGGATTAAAGTTAGAGTTCAGCCACACATAATTCAATCAACCTTCATACCATTCTTTCTTTGTATAATCATAACGCTCTCTAAAATCTTCTGCGTATCGATTAATTACTTTTGCTTCCACATAGCTTTTTGAATTAAATAAAAAGTAAGTAGGAATTAGTGTTATTAGTAATAAAATAGGAATTCCTATGAAAATACCTATCAAATCATCAAAAAAATTCGCTTGAGTTTTAGAATCTGGGAGAACAGAATCAATTAGCCACCATTTATTTATTCGATAAAATTGCATAGCTAAAAAGATGACTACTACAACTAAACCTGAAGTTTTCATCATAATATTCAGAGTTTTAGATGTTTTATATTGCTTGTTAAAACGTTTGTTGAGCTCTTCTATAATCATATTTTCTTCTACTTTTTCATAGAGAACCAAGAAAGTGATAATACACATCGTAACTACTAAAAAATTGATTATATAGCTTCCCTCATCCATCCCATATCCTATAGAGAACAAAGATATATATGCCATTTTAACAAGTGAATATCTAGTTTTTTCATATCCCCAATAACGCAAAAAATTACAATATGGGGATAAAAATTTATAAGTCATGTAGCCTATTATCGCTAGCTCTATAACAATTGCAATGATAGTCTGTGGAAGATATTTTGAACCACTAGCTATAAGACTAATTATCATTAACGCTGGGAGAAACACACTTGCTAAGTAAACATACCATTTTTTTATAATTGTAGAAAATTTTTGCTCAGGTTTCCCATCCATGATAAATTTAACATCTTCAAAATAAATATTTTTAGTGGCTTCTTCCAATGATATCGAGTTGATATAGCTGTTGCTTCTGCGTTTGTTAATCTCCTTCATAAAACTAATACCCTCCATTTGGAAATATATTATTATTTGCATTGGGAT
The DNA here is from genome assembly GCF_054871795.1 of Enterococcus sp. LJL51. NCBI lineage: Bacteria > Bacillati > Bacillota > Bacilli > Lactobacillales > Enterococcaceae > Enterococcus > Enterococcus sp. LJL51. Next base: position 114,974 of record NZ_JBTXLW010000007.1, read on the forward strand.
TAGAATTAGGAATACCGCCCACCCCTTTAAAATAAAATCATTTGTGAGTTTAAATCATCACTATAAAATATATCATACTTATATCTGCTTTCATAAAACTTTTTGATAATATATTAAGAGAAGTTCAGGTGAAATCACACTTTAAATCATTAATTATTTGAGACTTAATTCTGATTTTTATCAGCTAATCATAAAAAAGAACGCAGAATTAATATCTCTGCGTTCTAATGCTATTTATCAAACTGTGTTTTCAAAAAAAATCGTTCGCCGGAATTAATGGCGCCTTCTTCATCTTTATAGGTATAGGCATCATTCAAACAAGCCGCATACAGCTCTTTCATCGCCTCTTGGGAAGGGGCGAAATTCCCTGATTCATTCTTTTGCAAGGTCAATTCGTGCGTTACCGGCTCTTTGGTAAGAGGGGCAATATTATTCTCCACATATTTCAAATAATTGTAGTTACTTAGCGTGGTCATAAACGCTTCATCTTCCAGAAAAACAATTCCTTCTCCAGAAACATCATAGTTTAAATAGAAAATCTGGCGACTGAAGCTACCTAAAGAAATGGGGTAAAATGCCAGCTTCACTTTTGCAGTGTCACCTGCAATCTCTGAAGACATAACCTCATAATTTACGACCTGCTGCAGCATCTCTTTCAATACAGTACTGGTTGCTGAGGATAATTCCTTTGCAGACAGAGTTTCTCCATCTACCACTATTCCTTTTAAGCCTTTAGGCTGTTTGTCTTCGAACTGTTCCTGAACACTTTTCCAAAATTCGGCTTCACTGAACGGCAAAATATCCTTGCCCTTGTTAAAGCCGTCTGAAAACAACGCCTCCATTGTTATAAAAGCAGCATACTCAGGATCAGTAAATGTTTTTTCCTTGAACTTTGTTGTTGATTTTTGATAAGCATCCAGCGTAGTCACATCATTATCTTTATCATAAACCTTAATGACTGCTGGATATTCTGCAGCTGAAGCAGTAATACCAAATGATAAAGCAGTACCTAGTAATATTCCACCAACAATTAACCTTTTTTTCATTTTCATCCTCCTTGTTTGTGCTTATTTTATCATAGCATAGACGTTCCTAAGTGAAAACGGAAAAAACAAATTGGCAGTACTAAGCTTTTCTTATATAATAAATATCAGACTAGGTCGTGTCTGAAAAGTTCTGTGCTAAACGAGTTTTTTAAATTTTTAATGTAAATCAAATGAAAAAACCAGGTTATGTGGTGCTTAAATAAGAATTTTTGATAATAAACATCATCAAACTTACAACAATATTTACCGCTAAACTTTTCAGACACGAGCTGCACAGGAGGAGAAAATGAAAAATAAAAAGTTGGTTACAGCGGCAGTTGGTGCCGCAGTGTTGGTATTAAGTATCTTAGGCTATTGCCTATTTGTTTGGGTTGGGGGAATTATCCGTGAGGACCGCCCTCAATCCAAACGAGAGCTGCCTCGTGCTCCACAGGAAATTGTTTCTACCAGTGAAGATGATTTAACAACATCATTTACTGAACAAGATGATCCAGCAGAGCAGCCAGTGGATCCTGAGAAATACTTTGTAGAAAAGAATGAAATCACTTTATCAGACGGATGGAAAAAAACGATGGCGGAACGCGGTTATTCAGATATTTCTATTCTCTATGTGAATAGCTCTGTGAAAAACAAGTATTTTGCCGTTCTGAAAATGACGTATGATAATTTTCAAGCTGACAACCTGCCCATGGCGCTTGAACCTGATAACCTAGTTGTTCAGCAGGATGGACAGGACTATTATGAGCTGAAAGCACAAAAGGAAAACGAGTATGATCCAGAGGAGGGGTTATTTCTATGCGAAAGCCTTCAGGAACAAGGCTACCCTATCCACACCATAAAACTGAATTTTACTTCCGGCTCATACAACAACCAAACAGAAGACAGTGTCTATCGTCCAATCACCATCAAATATCCTTTAGATATTGAAGCTGTTGGGGCGATTTATGAAAGCATGTTGACATACGACACAATGAGTCAATATGGTCTTGATGTTGCTGAAACACGTCAGGAAGAGTTTTTAACATTGTCTCTGCCGGAAAAATTCAGCTTTGTCAACGATGGTCTTGGCTCCCCTCGTGTATTGAATAACTATACTTACGATACAGGTGTACTATTGACATACAGCGGTAAAATTGACGATTTAAATGAAGATATTCCAGCGTTAAATCAGGAATTACTGAAACAAGCAGGCGCAGCTTATGCTGTGGTCTTAGTAAAAGGAACTCCTGTCGCTTATTATTTTGAAACGACAACTAGTAATCCGGCTTACGAACTCTATCGAATGGACAAATCCTTTTTAACAAGATTGGAAAATGAAGAATTCACACGATCTGAAGAGGATTACTAAAGCTAGATAAATTCTGTTAAATAAAAACCCGTCAATCGTACTACCTATTGCCGGAACCCTTTAGAAGCCAAAGCAACAACGCTTAGCTTCAAGAAACAGGATAAACTATAAGCAGCTGCCTGGAATGAGGTCGAGACAACAGTGTTTAGCTTCGAGAACCAAGGAGGTACTGTTCAACATCAGCTCATCCTTCACTGTGTTTCACAGCAATAAGACGGATTATCCGAAAATTGTCAAGAAACACTACGAGGGAACCGAGTAGCTGTTGATTGATACCTACTTGGAGTTTTTCATATTTTTGAGATAGTTCGGCTTATTTCCGAGAGAGCTACTTTTGGAACGCCGTTTATTCGGATTTTAGAGAAAGAAGAGTTCGGGCATTTGCTTATGTCCCAAACTCATCCTTTGTTTGGATTTAGTGTAAAGAAGAATTTGAGCAGTTATTTATGGGTCCGCCTCTCTTTCCCATAATCACTTAAGAGGAATGTGAAAATTTCTTATGATTTAAGCCTCTTCCAAAGATACACTAAATAGACCAGATAAACCATTGAAGCTTCTATCTGGTCGGTATTATAACTTTTATAACCAAAAACTAGAGGGAAAGGTATTTCGCTGAGTCACCTTTCCCTCTATTCTTAGGATGTTTTTAATTTATTTTGGTAAATCAAACTCTGCTTCTTCACTTGAAAAGTCTTCATCCAGCAGTTTCAACTTGATGCTAAAGTCTTTTTCCCGCCAGATTTTTTCATATTGCTCCTGGTCAAGAACAAATACCTGCAGCAGTTCACCACTTTCTCCCGGCTGAACAATGTCTTTTATACTATTGTAGTCTACCAGCATTCCTTCACTTAGAAGACGTTGAGAGCCGTTATTCACCGTCAACACAGAGGCACTGCTGCCCATATTAATGCCTTTCTTTCCTTGATTATCTAAATCAAATTTAACGGTCAATAGTACAACGCCGTTTTCAAATGAACTAAAGCGCTGTGCTTCTACTTCATTTGGCTCAAAGAAAGTAAATTGGTAGTCAGAAAGTGTTGCTTTGAATCCTTTAATATCTTTTGTTTCATTTATATTTTTCTTTTCTTTATCCAGTGTTTTTGTCCCCATGTTATCTATACTGGCTTTATCCTGTAGAAAGGCTGCATTATCCCCTGCTGTTTTTTCACCAGATGACGTAACTGACAGCTGGATTTTCTGGTCTTCACCCACGGCGTCTTCAGCTTTAAAGGTATCCGGCGCTGTATAGCCTCGTGGAACCTGCATCGTTACAATTCCCAACTTGTTTATTTCTTCAAGTGCCTCTTTACTAAAGAGATAATTGGCTGTTTTAGTAACTGTCTCTCCTGCTGGCAGTTCACCGTCTTCTCGAACAGTGAAGCTGATGATATTGTCAGAATCATCTTTCACAACAGACTTATTATTTGTGTACGCCTTTGTTGCTCCTGTAAAGGTTAAGTCTGGAGTTGACGGATAGTATAGTGTCTTATCACTATTATTTGTAATTGTAAATGTCGCTAGTAATATACCGCCTTCTTCTGTTTCATCGCCAAAAGGAATCTTAAAATTAGAATCAAAATTTGTCAGCTTATTCAAAGCATATTCGTCAATCGAAATTTCCAAATCTCCTTCTGAAACAACTACTGGGTCAGTTTGACGATACAGCTCTTCTGATTTCTCTGCACCCATATAGTCAGCCATTGCCTCAGACCGTTCTTCCAGACTTGGAACAGCACCTGATTTTTTCTCAGACTTAGCTGTGGTTTCTTCAGTAGATTCCTCTGTAGATTCTTCTGTTGACTCCTTAGATACTTCCTCTGTTGATGCCTCTGTTGAAGAATTTTTTGTTTCTTTTTTTGAATTATCGCAGGCAGTCAAAACTGCTGTAGAAAGCAATAACACCCAAATAACTTTTTTCATCTTTCCGCTCCTTTGTCATTTAATAAAAATACAGCAACCTTTTTACTCAACCTGTACTCCCTTTGACCAAAGTATAGCATAGGCGAGTCAGCGAAAGGTTTCAGTTTTTTACTTAAAGACAGCGAAACTTGATAGCAGACAGCGAATTTCTTTTGTAACTCTTACTAAAAGAAACAAAAATAAAACAAAGGCGGTTTTTTTGCTTATTTTACATATTTTTCGGTCCGTGCATCAGAGATTACACCCTTATAATCTAAGCCATAGCCAAAATCATACAGGTTGCCTGCTGTATCCTTATATACCTCCAAGTCATGTGCAACATCTTCCTGCTGTTTTTCTACCGTGTCCATATCTGCTGGGAACTGCATTGGTAAAAGCCCTTTTGGCTCCTGCTTTCCTAAAATAATGTCGAAATAGGCCTGATCGCTCACAGAAAAGCCAGTTACGATGGCATCAGCGTCTTTTTCAAATTCACTCACCACTACTGGATTTTTAGCTTTCAGAACAACAATAACCGGTACTTTTTTCCCTGTATCTTTTTCAATTTGTTCACTCTGCTTTTTCGCATTTTTAAAGGCTTCCAAATCATAGCTATTGCTGATGACTGCGGTCTGTCCATAATAACTGCGGTTCTCCTTTTCACCATTTTCCAAAACATCTCCGCTAATAGATGTTTTGCGGACATTCTTACCATCCGCTTTATAAGTGCCGTACTGCAGAGACAGCGGATAGAAAACATCGTCTTTTAGACCGGCACTACTAAAGGGACTGCCATTATCCGGACTACTCATTCCAATAACAATCATATCTACATTTTTCAAATCCGGTGCTTTAAAGCCTGTTACCTTTTCTCCTTCTTTAATTGGTTCATCCGTCAGAACTTCTTTGAAGTATTCTTTCGCTGCGTCCACATTCATTGTAGGCTCAGCTGTATCCTGTGCGTCTGCAAAAACGGTTTTAAACTCATGATGGATTGAGCTTGGGAGATAGACTACTTTCTCCTGATAATCTTTTTCTACATTTGCTTTTTTAATGGTCTCATCACTGTTTTTCAGCATAACAATTGAATCCAGCTGTGCCTGATAACCGTCTGTTCTTTTTTCTTCACTGCCGACGATTTCAGCAGAAGAAGCTAAGGACAGATACGGATTTTCAAAAATTCCCGGCAGCATCATCATCTTGACCAGACGAGCCCCAGACTGCTGGAAGCGTTCTTCAGCCGATATATCTACGTCGCCCTTTTCATAAGCTGCATCCCATAGGTCATAAGCATCGAGAACTGGCTGAATTGCATTGTTCCCGCCAAACATATCCACACCAGTCAGCAGTACTTCATAGTGCCGCTGAGCGACTGTCTCATCCTCCACTCCCCAGGCTGTACCAATACCCAAAACATTATCAGGATCAGAAACCGCTGAAGTGACCGTCCAGTCTGTACAAATAATCCCTTCATACTTATTATCTTTACGCAAAATATCAATTTTATCCTTATCATATGCAGAACCTTTATTCACTCCAAATAATGGATTGCCGTCTTTATCAATTGCTACAGAATAAGAACTCATCACAGACGCTGCCTGTTCCGTCTTACCATCCAGCTTCATGGCGCCATCTAAAAATGGGATTAGATGCTCTTCAAAATTACCGCCCGGATAAACCGCATATTTACCGCTATTCATATGCGATTCCCGACCGCCTTCGCCCATACCATCTCCTGGGAAATGCTTCACCATAGCGTTAATTGAATCTGCTCCCCAGCCAATATCCGCTCCATCAGAATCATAGGAAGATTGCGAGCCGTCTACATAGGCTTTTGCCATATCTGTCGCCAGTGCCGTATCCTCGCCAAAGGTGCCGTCAGCCCGCAGCCATCTCGGGTCTGTCGCCAGCTCAATCTGTGGACCCAAGGCCGTAGCAATTCCCATCGCCCGATACTCCTCAGAAGCAGCCTTAGAGAATTTCAACATAGTATCAGGATCAAAGGTCGCAGCCAAGCCTAAATTAGAGGGCCATCTGGAGATATCTTCTCCCTCTGCATTATACGAGGCATCTGAACCAGCCGTGCTCCGCGGATCTGAGCTAAAGTTGACTGGAATAAATTTCTTTCCCTCTTCTGTACTCAGTTGCTCTACATACGCCTGCATCTCATTGTTCCAATTAACTGCAGCTTCAACATCATTTCCGCCGGCATTCAGAACATTTCTTAGATTATCTTCGTTCAGATATTTCTTTTGATCGTCGGTTAACCCCTGCTCTGGTTCCCGCTCATGACTACTAAACAGCATTAAACCGGCTATTTCCTCTTTAGTCAGTTCCTTTGCCAAAGAAGCCGCCCGGGTATCAATATCTTTACGCCAATCCTCCCAATCATCCAGCTTACCGTTGCCGTTCATATCCTTAAATGCATAAGTATAATCCCCATCTTCCTCCTCAATCAGCTGAACACCACCATCCTTTAAGTAGCCTAAAACAGCTCCATTATTCGGATTCTTAACGAGTATATAGGTCACATTTCCTTCTGTTTTTTCTTCTGTTGTGTACTTTTGCGGAGTAGTTCCTTCTAATTTTTCTTCTTTAACAGCGTTGCTGTCACAGGCTGCCAATAATACAGATAACGATACCAAAGAAATAAACTTTCCTGCTTTTCTCATAAAAAAACCTCCACTCTTCTCATTAGTCATTCCTATTTATAAAATTGAAAGAAATCTTTTCATCTATCGGTCCCCGTCCCCCTTGTTTATTTTTTTCTTCCAATCATTACAAACACATTTTATGGATTTCGGCTTCCAACTGATTTTCATCATAAAAAAAGACCTGAACGAATCAAAAAAGGCATGCTTTCAAGCACGTTTTTTAATTCATACAGGTTTAGCTTGTTCGTAAACAATCACTATCCAAATGAAAACTATTCCATTTAACACACTGTCTATTGTAGGAGATAGACTTCAAAATGTCAACGCTTTCTTTTTTGACGTAATAAGCCTCTCTTGATTCTTTTAGAAGAAATTAGACATGAAAAAATAGGCATCCAGTAGTCATCCTTTCATTTTCGTTCGTTGGTTATCACTTCAATCTATGGAGAGCGGCTTTTTAGTTATGATACTCTTTCAGTTGTGCTGATCTATCACACCTTTGGACTTAATTTTATAGATTATATCATCATTGGAAACGACAGAATGTTTTTCCAATTCAACGAAAGAAGGAAGTGATTTTTTGAATGCAAACCAGTTAAAATTTCTTATGATGGGCTTAATGGTCCTCGACCACATCTCATTTTTTGTTTCAGACACGACAGCCACTATTTTCCATATTATTACTCGCTGTGTAGGGGTATTCTTTGCTTATATGGTAGTAGAAGGCTTTTTTTACACACGCAGTCGGCAGAACTATTTGATGCGACTGGGCGCAGCCGCCGGAATGATGGCCGCAGGCAGCAGCTTACTGAATCTATGGCTGGCAGATCCAGCCGTTCAGGTCCACAACAATATCTTTCTAACCTTAACAGCAGGTCTGCTAATGCTGCTGTTGTTCAGCTGGAGCAGTAGTCAAAAACAGCTTGGACTCAAACTAATGGGATTTGCTGGAGCTTTAGCTTTGCTGGCGGCAGGTGCTTTATTTACTGAGGGGGGAATGGTAATTTTACCGTTTATGGCGATTACTTACTTCACTAGAGAAAAAGTTTTACTGAGAGATGCCTGCTACCTAGCCTTTTCCCTACTACTACTCATTACCAGCTTCCAATGGATGGGGGACTGGTCAAATACGCTGCTTATGTTGGGTGTCAATTCTGATTTTGCGTTTATTTCAGTAGTGCCTTTCCTTCATCTTTATAACGGACAAAAAGGACAGACATCCCCAATGACTAAGTACGCCTTTTACCTGTTCTATCCCTTACATCTTTGGGTGATTGCCATTGCTTCAAAGCTTGTGCTGATAAACAGCTGAGTTGTAATAGTCTGGAAATCAAACTAGCCTTCTTTAATCACTGAGCTTCTCCTTATGTCATGCTTTAAGCGTTCTATTAGTTTTCATGTAAAAGCGGCAAAGTTTGCTGTAAAAATATTCATCCGACAACAAATAAACACCTATGAACAACATTCGTTAATCATGTTGTTCCATAGGTGTTTATCAAGTTTTTAACGGATTTCAATGCGTCTAGGGCATAACTAAATTCCTAAACTTTTAGTATACTTAAATCCAAATAATCAGGCTTCCTTCACACTTTTCAAAATATAGTAGCCTTTATCTTTACTGACAATCTCTACATTGCCAAAAACCTCTGACATTTTCTTCTGAGCGCTGGGTGCTCCTTGTTTCTTTTGAATGACAACAGTTAATGTACCACCTGTCGCCAATAAAGGCTCTGCTCCGCTTAATATTTCATGGACAACTTGCTTTCCAGCCCGAATCGGCGGATTGCTGACAATCGCTGCATAGCTTGTCTCATGAAGCGTCTCATAAATATTAGATGGATGAATGTCTATCTGTTCAATGTGGTTTTTCGCGGCATTTTCCACAGCTAAAGCCACCGCCCGCTGGTTCACATCAATCATTTCCACTGTTCTGCCAGAAGCATGTGCTAAAGCAAGACCAATTGGTCCATACCCACAGCCTACATCCAAAATACGTCCTTCACTTGGTAATTCTTTCCAGTCAAAGACATCAATCAACACGCGGGAACCGTAATCCACTCCTTTACGTGAAAACACTCCGCTGTCCGTCATAAAATGAAAGTTTTTACCTGCCAATTCAAAATCCCATTCTTCAATATCATGAGCGATATCCGGATTTTCTGTATAATAATGATTCGTCATTCGTTTGTCCTCTATCTTTGATTACTTATTATTTCTATTCGAAAGCTGCTGCCAGCAAAACATTGTAGCTCACTCTCATTTATATCTGAGAAAATGCCAGCTGTTCCTACTTAGCTATCCAACAGTTTACCTTTTATCTCCCGAACAATCAAGGCAGCTAAAAACTCATAGCCGGATTCAGAAAAATGCAGTCCGTCATCCTGGAAAAATTCCTCCGTACCTGGGTAAACACTCAGGGCATGATACATATCTACTGTAGGAACAGCAAACTGTTCGCCAATCTCTTTTCCTTTCGCTACAAAGCGGCGCACGGTTTCATCTTGACGACTAGGCTGACGAGCTGATACAACAAATGGAGCTGTAAATAGAATAACCTTTTCTCTGCCAATTTTCTCAATCATCTCTGTTAGGTTCTCGCCATATTTATCAACATCAATTGGATAATTATCTGAACAATCGTTGGCACCGAAAAAGATGGTAACGTAATCAGGCTCCTTAGCCAACACATCTTTTTCAAGCCGCTTCACTCCACCACTTGAGGTATCTCCTGGAATCCCTGCATTTGAAATCATGATATTTTCAAATCCCTGCGCTGCGAGAGCTGCTTTCACTAAATTCGTTAATATTGGAGAAGCTGCTTCCCCCAGATAACCGGCTGTAATGCTGTCGCCAAATAACACAAGCTTTGTCATGCCTATCCCCTCTTTCACAATTAATAGCTGTATTCTGATTTTATCATACCACTTGCTAAAAACTTTTGCCTAAAGAAACATTTCTTTCCATTATCACTGTATAGATAGCTGTTAATTGTGTTAAAATAGGCAAAGAAAACATGTCACTGTTGGTGGAGGGGCAAATGGACGAAAGAATGAATTACTATCGCATTCCTCGTGAGGAATGGCTGGGGTTTTACCACAAAGGGGAAGCGCCGTTAACTGAAGATGAGCTGGAAAATATCAAAGGGTTCAATGATCAGATTTCTTTGCAGGATGTAGAAGATATTTACGTCCCGTTAACTCATCTGATTCATTTGCATATGAAGGAATTCGAATCCCTGACACTAAGCAAAGGACTGTTTCTGCATAGATATGTACCTGTACCGCCCTTTATCATTGGGATTGCCGGAAGCGTTGCAGTGGGGAAAAGTACGACTGCCCGGCTGCTGCAGACGATTTTGTCCCGGATATTTAAACGTCGAAATGTTCAGCTGATTACAACTGACGGCTTTTTATATCCTAACAAAGTTTTGGAAGAACGAGGCATTATGAACCGTAAAGGCTTTCCGGAAAGCTATGACATGGAGAAGCTCATCAGCTTTTTGAATCTTGTTAAAAACGGTGAAGATGAAATCCGTGTGCCTGTTTATTCCCATAGCGTGTATGACATCATCGATGATGAATACGAAATAATCAATCAGCCGGATATTCTGATTGTGGAAGGGATTAATACTTTACAACTGCCGGCAAATGAACAGATTTATGTCAGTGATTTCTTTGATTTCTCTGTTTTTGTAGACGCCGAACCAAAGCTGATCGAACAATGGTATTTAGAACGTTTTGGGGCTTTGCTCGATACCGCCTTTCTGGATCCAAGTAACTATTATTATCAATACGCAATCGGTGATCGGGAAGAAGCTTTTGAGATGGCCAGAAATGTCTGGAAAAATGTGAATTTGAAGAATTTAGAGGAATACATCTTGCCTACTAGAGGCCGAGCTGATATCATACTCCATAAAAAAGAAAAACATATCATTGATGAAATCTATTTAAGAAAATTCTGATTTTCATTTTCGCTGTTTTCGAACAGGCTGAACCACTGTTGCTTTTAGAGAGAATCAAGGCCTAACACCATTCTGGTTATCGGCTTTTCCTAAGATTTGTTGTTCACTGAAGATTTGCTTCTGCGAATTCGCAGCTACAGGCAGCTTCAGCCAATCTAATCGTTTCTCTTTATATAAAAATAATTCTATAGATAGGGGTAATAAATGTGACGAACGTTTCCGAAATGACAAACGTTGAAAAAATCATCGTGTTGGACTATGGCAGCCAATACAATCAGCTGATCACCCGCCGTATCCGTGAGTTCGGTGTGTTTTCAGAGTTATTGAGCCACCGCATTACTGCTGCAGAAGTGAAAGAAATCGCACCTAAGGGCATCATCTTATCTGGTGGTCCCAACAGTGTGTATGATGACCAAGCTTTCCGCATCGATCCTGAGATTCTCGAATTAGGTATTCCAATTCTAGGTATCTGCTACGGGATGCAGCTTTTGACTTATTGTCTAGACGGAAAAGTTGAACCAGCCAAAAACCGTGAATACGGAAAAGCTGAACTGGAAGTAACAGCAGCCGATGCGGCTTTATTCAAAGGCTTGCCTTCACCGCAAACTGTCTGGATGAGCCATGGAGATTTAGTCACCGAGCTTCCTAAAGGCTTCGAGCTTGTTGCTACAAGTAAAGACTGTCCCATTGCTTCTATTCAAAATAAAGAACGCAACTTTTATGGCGTACAATTCCACCCGGAAGTTCGCCATTCTGAATACGGTAATGATCTGCTCCGTCATTTCGCCTTTGATGTCTGCAACTGTATTGGCGACTGGTCGATGGAAAACTTCATTGATATGGAAATCGCAAAGGTGCGTGAGCAGGTAGGCGACCGTAAAGTTCTGCTGGCACTGTCCGGCGGAGTGGATTCCAGCGTTGTCGGCGTACTGCTGCAAAAAGCCATTGGCGACCAATTGACGTGTATCTTTGTCGATCATGGATTGCTTCGCAAAGGTGAAGGCGATCAGGTGATGGATATGCTTGGCGGAAAATTTGGCTTAAACATTATCCGTGTGAACGCTCAAAAACGTTTCCTTGATAAATTAGCCGGTGTTTCTGATCCGGAAGAAAAACGTAAAATCATTGGTAATGAGTTCGTCTATGTCTTCGATGATGAAGCAACCAAGCTGGAAGGCATTGACTTCCTTGCACAAGGAACGCTTTATACAGACGTGATTGAAAGCGGTACTGAAACTGCGCAGACAATCAAATCCCACCACAACGTAGGTGGTCTGCCGGAAGACATGCAGTTCAAATTAATCGAACCATTAAATACCCTGTTCAAGGATGAAGTTCGTGCCTTGGGTACAGAGCTAGGCATGCCTGACCATATCGTTTGGCGGCAGCCATTCCCTGGACCTGGTCTAGGCATCCGCGTACTTGGTGAAATCACTGAAGAAAAACTGGAAATCGTTCGCGAATCAGATGCCATTCTTAGAGAAGAAATCGCTAATGCTGGCCTAGACCGTGATATCTGGCAATACTTCACTGTGCTGCCCGGCATCCGCAGTGTAGGTGTAATGGGTGATGGACGGACATATGACTATACAGTGGGCATCCGTGCAGTAACCTCAATCGACGGCATGACTGCCGACTTCGCCCGTATCCCATGGGAAGTCCTGCAGAAAATCAGCGTACGTATTGTGAACGAAGTGGCTCATGTCAATCGTATCGTGTACGATATTACGAGTAAGCCGCCAGCAACTGTGGAGTGGGAATAAAGAGCCAACATAATATGAATAGGGAATACCGATAAATCAACGTTTTTCAACTTATGAAATGCTTGATTTTCATTAAAAATGATATGGTTCCCTACCATTTTCCCTACCAAAATAAAACCCTGCTAAGATGATCCTTGGCAGGGAATTTTTGTATATTAATTTTTTAATGGCATAATCCTCTATACTATGTTCGGGTTAATTTTATACCTTCCAATAATTCAACAGTGCCTCCTCGTTCAGTTTCATCAACTCTATACTTAGGGGCTACAAAGTTATCTTGCCAGAATACGCACAATTCGTTATTCGCATTTTTAATTTCAACTGCATTAGGATATTTCTCTCTTTGATTATTTATGTTAGTAAACTTATTTCTCCCTAAAATTGCATCACTAGCAATAGCTATTAAGATTTCATCTGATAATTCTTTTTTATTCAGCTTAATATATATTCTATTCCCTCCAATTGCTGAGAGCTCTTTTGCTTCTTGAATATAGTTTGGTATATCATGATCTAGATGTGCATACTTCCGAAATCTAATTTTTCTTGCTAATAGCTTTGCACAATATTTAACATAAGGATATACTCGATTTTTATATTCACTAAATATTATTTTCTTTTCAATGAAAATCATTTCTCTAATTAAGTAAATAACTGGTATATTGATTATCCAAACTAATGGTTCTAAACCGAATGATAACCAAAAATTCAACGTAAAAACATCATTAATATTCTTAATAAACTGAGAAAAAGAACTAAAGATCATAAACAAAGAGATTGTTATTAAGAAAAAATTGAAGAATTTAGCCACTATTTTTGTATCTTCTTTTTGATTTCCAATTGCTATTAAGACAGAAAGTATTGTCAAAACAAACACTAATATCATTTCCCAAACAACAGAAAAAGTATAAGATGAATTTATAAACAATGGAATTGCAGCAAGACCAAATAATTCTGCTTTCTTTTCATGAAATAGTTGTTTGAAATTTAATTTTTTTAAATAAGCAACTATAGGATATACAGAGAAAAACAGTATGATTAGATAATCTTTTATATACCAGAGTGAAATTTCTAAATTTTCTTTATATGCAAAATAGTAGACTATACATAAATAAAGGAAATTGAAGCCTATAATCACAATAGAAATGGGATTTAGAAGAAATTTAAATGTATATTTAACAACATCCATTAAAGAATCTAAAATACCATTTTTTCTCCTAAATACAATACTTAAAAAAATCAAGATTAATATCCAGTATAAAATCGCTTGTTCTCTTGTACTCAATTTGAACTCCCCCTATAACATAGTCTACACAATTCTATCACAGATTTTATCTATCATTACTTACACACTAAAATTATATATTCATTTTCCAAATCAGAATAACATTTTTTGCTTAATAATACGTCAAGCTACTAATCTAATCAATTCCAATGAGAATCAAAACAAATGACGAGTAGTCCTACTTTTAATAGTATCGTGGCTGAGAATAATCTTTTTATCTTGCTCTAATATTTTCAATACACAAGAGATATCCAGCAAAATCGCCCCATCGCTTCCTGTCTTCTGATGACCCTAGTTTTCTCTTCCAACTAGTATCTAATTCTAGTTGTTCACCTAACTTATGAAATGCCTTTAAATTAATCATAAAGGTATCGTGATAGCTAGTCCTTAAATTATCTTTCTCATTTTTCTCTTCACGAGAAAAATAATTCCAATTAATTCGTATATTCGCATAAATTAAAGCAGAATCTACGACTTCTTTCCATAATTCGTTTAAATAATCATCCTTGCATTCCAGCATTTTAAAAATCAAATTGTATATTTCCAATGATTCTTCAAAAGACATAGAGTTATTTTTTTGTAAATAGCTGTCATAATCTAACACGAAATCTTCTCCTTAGTAAATAAAAACTAACGTTTCAATCTTCATCAAAGATGTTATTAATTAATTTGTCAAAAATATTCCGTCTTTCCCCATTTGATTTATTGCTAAAATCAATTGTTTCAATCCACATAACTAGATTCTCTTCAGTCTTTATATCCAAGTTATCATTAAAAATAAAATATCCAACTAAATATAAAATATAATCCATTCTGTCAACAAATTCTTCTAAGTCATTGTTTTGTATAAAAGATAATGCTCTATCTAAACCGCCTAAAGATAATTCAATAACTTTTTTTAAATCGTCAACAGTTAGTTTAGTTATCTGAGATTCCTTAGTATCTGACGGAATGGGTGCGTAGTTATTACTATGTTGCCCATTTTTTTTAACTTTTTCAAATGCAGGATTTAAAGAAGCAACTGGATAAGAGACATTTGTTGTAAACGGTGAAAATAATTCATCATATCCAAATGTTTGAATTTTTTCCTTAAAGGGAGCAACATAGTCCGAGTAAATATCAAAATCGTGGAGTTTTAACTTTGAAAAACTCATTTGTAAAGCCGAAACTCTACTTCCAGCGTTGTTTAGCACTTCAAACCACTCAATTTGTTCATCCTCTGTCAAATTATCAGCAATATTAATTGTATAATTATAACTCATCATTTTGCTTCTAACTTGCGTTAAAATAGGGAAAAGCTCTTGTACAAGATCTTTTTCTTGGAGATGATGCAGTAAAACTCCATCATCTTCATTTAAAACTACTCCAACAGGAACATGGTAATCTTTTATACTACCGTCTACTATCTTGAATTTCGCAGCCGATACGTCTAGAAATATATTTCTAAAATCTTCATGATTTGTATATGCTTTATAATTTGTAGACAAACGCTGTTGTCCGTCAACTACAGATTGATGATCTGCTTCAATTTGATTTGAATCAATAAGCTCCCTATTAATAAAAGAGACTTGAGGAACCGCATTTATCCCCGTACTCATCTGATTAATAGATATTGGTGCAACTGGTGCTTTTCCGAATAGTTGATAATTTAATAATGCCATTGATTTTTGTACATTCCAACTCAAATCTCTTTGATATAAAGGTAATGTAATTTTATTTCTTTTAATATATTTACACATGTCTAAAATACTTAACTGATGGCTTTTTTTTGTCGGGTTAAATCCAACAGCAGCTACTATTTTTTTATTAATCCTAACCATGACGAAAAACCTCTTTTCTATTTTTCTCTTTACAAATACCATAATAACAAATATCAACATCTTTGTATACATAAAAAAAGTAGCTGCTAAAAGTAGCTGCTACTTCTCTAGGGCATTAATATCTAAACTATTTTTTTTCGTTGCATTCTAGTTTCCCAATACTCGTTGCTGTCTTTTTAAGGTAATAGTTCATCATCTGTGAGAATCGTATCTAGTTTCCAAATTTTGAATCCTTGTTCAGCATAGCTTTTTTCAGCGCTTAGAAAAAGACATTCTATAACTGGTGAACGACTATCGCCAGAATAAATTGCTGCAAATAAGTTATTCTCTTTTTCAATCACATGAACAGTATTATCACCATTATTAATCCAAAAGATGTCATTAACTTTGGGTTTGTTCGTATCTAGAATCATTGAATCACCTCCTTAAATTTTTGTTCTACCTTAAGTGTAAATAATGCTAGTTTCCAACGTAATGTGATTACTAGAAAATTCCATTGAGCTCTTTTTACACCTCGTAATGGTCTAATTGCAAGGAACCAAATAAGAATGAATAGAAGCAGTCCAAAATGAATAGCTTGAATAGCATTTGAAGGTGCTGGTTGAATTTGAGATGAGTAGAATAAAAAATTAATAAATTGAATTAACTTAATAGTTAGATAAGCATTAAGAGCTAATAAAAACCTTTTTTGAGATTTACACCCATCATAGGAACCATTTAATAAAGAAATAAGTCGTTTCATTTTTATCACTACTTTCTTTTTGTTTGTGTATTCACTTTTTTGGAGGCCGAGACAAAAGTGTTTAGCTCCGAGAAATATGACGGATTATCCGAAAATAGTTTTTCATATTTTTGAGATAGTTCGGCTTATTTCCGAGAGAGCTACTTTTGGAACGCCGTTTATTCGGATTTTAGAGAAAGAAGAGTTCAGGCATTTACTTATGTCCCAAACTCATTAGCAACGGTACGCCGTTGCTAATCGGTTCATGTTTTACATTATTTCATATCGAATGTCTTTCTAAGCTCTGCAAATTAAACAATAGATTTTACGATCAAATTCAGTCCATTCTTTTGTGTGTAATTACTTTGTGTACATACGTTGCATTTGTGCTACGAAGAAATATCAATTCTGTTTTATTGTTATCTAAAAATCCAATTTCTTTTGTAGAACGACATATATGTTGTTCCGTTTTTTGTTAGTATTTCACTTGTCGATAGATAATAAAATGCAACAAAAGAGTACCCGAAACGTAGTGAAGGGCAAGACCGAAGAAAAGCTCGCAGAGTTTTTTGTAGTGTCGCAGTAAGGGGGATGGTCTTTCCTTGTGTACCTCGATTTTGCAACATGAAGTACCTGCATTTAAAAATCATTGATATAATGCCATTCACAGCGAGCATCGCTGCGGCGATTTTTAGGTACAGTAGGGTCAGTAGGTACAGTAGCCAGGCTGTAAGCCGCATGGCTACGTTAAATCGCTGTACCTAATATTGCAAAAATGAATGATCTTCTGCTGTACACTGTACCTCGACGGTTTTACAACAAAATAGCACAGCGCTATTCGAGGTGTACCTAAAAAATTGGTGTGCAGTTGTTGCAATATTGGTACACAAAATCAGGGGAATGATTTTTAGGGCGAGAACGCAGTGACGCCCAGATCGGGCACAAGGCGGTAGCGTAACGCAGTGAAGCTTTTATATAATACGTCCTGAAGGTGATATAGGTTTCGCACCGAAACCTGTTATAAAAAAGCTGGCTGCAAGCCTATTGAATTGTGTAGTTGGTGTACAAAATGGGAATGGGCTGAGCCGAGTCGGACACTGGAAAGGTTACTAAACAAGTAACCGAGGCAAGCGGGGTTCCCTGCTCATTTTGAAGCCTAGTATCTCATGGCTTTATTGGGCGAAAACGCAGTGATACCAATGAATTAGCCGAAATTTAGAGGCCCAAATGAAGGAATGACGGTAAAAATCAGGAGATGAATTTGTCTTATGACAAAGTTTTAATAAAAAAAGAAAAGATGGTTGCTTCTTTAATGATCGTACTCTGATTCACGAGGGAATAGGTTAGTCTAGTATTAAAAAAAGAACCAATCAAAAAGATTGGCTTTTGTGTATTTTTCACTAAATTCAGATAAAAATCTCGTGTAATTATTTTTGCTATTTTCAATCAACACATGCTACATCTGCGATAAATTTGTTTCTAAATCAGTTTACTTTTTTCAGTATCAGTTTTGAGGACTGTATTCCTTACATATGTTTCTTTTATTTGGTTGTTTTTCAAAAAAATCATTGTAAGAATTTTTAATTAGGTGGTTCCTTTTGGTTCCCTAATTTGGCTAAAAGTTCCCTAGTTTTTTGTCATTTTTGAGTATTTTAAGTTTGTTATCTGTGGGTAACTTATTAACGATTTGATCTTTTATGCTTATCTTATCGTTATTGTATTTTGCTCTCACGCTTAATTTAATGATAAAGGTTCCCTAGTTTGTCCTGATAAATTTGTAACTAGGGAACTTTTTTGTAAAAATAGGAACCACTAAATCTTTTTATATCAAGCCTAATAGACTCTTGTTCCCTTAGTTCCTTTATTTAACCCAGTAAATAATAAAAAATAACATGCTCTTTTCGTTAATGTTATGTTATTAGTTATTCATAACATGTGGATAAGAGAGCAAATTTATTTAAATGGAGTTTGAAAAAAATAGGAACCTTTATATTTAAAGAAAAAAATAATAACATAACAAAATATTGGACACAAGATTGTTGTCATATAGGCATTTATCTAACATTTCGTCTATTTGAACTTCACGAGATTTTATATTATGACGGATGATTATGGGCAACAATAATTTGAGCGGCGTTATCTCTTATTGCTTCTCGAAAGATGTCTCTGGGGTGTGCAATACTTTGATTTAACGTTCCAATAAATAGGGTTCTTTGTCTAATAATTTGATTCTTAGTGTTTAATGTTAGAAGAATAAAATGCTCTTGCTCTAAATCACATGTCTCTTGAATTAAGTGTTGAGCAAGCCCATACGAGCTTGTTATCTTCTCCTTTTTCACACCAAATTGTAAAATACGCTTTGATAGTTCAAAACTTGCTTTGAATTGGAATTCCATAGTCGTTGGAAATTTAGAAAGTCCATTTCTTAAATCTGTTAAACCATCTATACTGTCTAGCAACTTGGCAGCTTCAGAAGGTTTTAAATTGAATGAAAGTTCAATTAGCTCTTGGGTACTTAGTTCATTGAAATTTGTTGTCCTTATTCGATTATTAAACGTATTAGAGATCATTAATTGCTTTGTACAAGTATTTTCTGCAGTTCTTGTCATACTTAATCATTCCTTTTCTATTTATTCATTTCTTCTTTTGGCAAGCTCAGCTTGCACCTATATCTTATAAGATATAGACTCGCTTTATTTTTAACATCTAATAAAAATACGACAATTTATGTTATTTTTCTGTTAAAATGATATTGTATGCATTAATGGATTGAATAAATATGAAAAATAGTGATCTTTGGTCCATAAAGTTCGATCCTATTATCAAATCCATACCAACCCCCTGTTCTTATAGAAATATTCATAGCATTAAGAATAAAAAAACTGATTTAAACAAAGCAATTGAAAATACACAAATATAGTGAGGTTAGATAATGTCTAGATCAATTGAAGTGAAAAAAGTATTAAAGTGTAAAATATCTGAATCTAATTTATATTCTTATTTTATAGATTTTGATTTAGATTCTGAAGGAAATCTAGGTCAAAGACTTGCAGAATTTGTACATTTACTCACTCAAGAAATACCAAATTTCGCATTGGGATTCCATGAGGGAGACAGTATCCCTCAAGAAAAACTTTTAGATACTTTAATCGACGCAGCTAACTCTATCTATAAAATAGATTGCTATCAAGAAGTTTCACAGATTTATGAAACTGGTGAATGTCTAGAAGATGATATATCCGATAAGTATCTTAGACGTGGAGAATTTGGAGAACTAATTTTACATTCGGTATTAAAATACTATTTTGAAACATTTCCATTAATAGCAAAAATATATTTTAAAGATTCATACGGACATGCTGTGCACGGTTTTGATTCTATTCATATTCAACCAAAAACTAATACGCTCTGGTTAGGTGAATCAAAATTGTATACGGATGGAAAAAGAGGTGTGGATGCATTAGTAGAAGACTTATATGAGCATTTTAATATAGATTACTTTCATAGTGAATTTAATGTAATATCAAAAAGATTGAAAGACTCAAAAGCTATTATAGACAGCCACGGTCATGATACCGAATACTGGGTCTCACTATTAAATCAGTATACAAGCATATCGGAAAAACTGGATAATATAACTATCCCACTATTTTGTGCATATGAAACAGATTTTTTTGATAGCTTTGAGAATGATTTTGATACCTTTGAAACAAAGTACATGGAAGAAATTAGTATGTTACATGAACGATTTCTAAATAAAAGCTCCCGCCACCCTTGGAGCAAAAAAATGAATATTGTAGTGATACTAATGCCATTGGAGAGCAAAAAAAAATTAGTATCAATGTTACACAAAAAACTTAAAACCATACAAAGCTTAGGTGTAGAAAGGATTTGATTATATGGATTGGAATAAAGTAGACATTTACTCTGTAAAAGAATTAAGTTTTGAAGATAGTTTTTCTCTAGCTAAATTTACATCTAACTTGTCTTTGAATAACAAAAAGGACATAGCAAGAAAAATTATAATTCATATATTAGAGATTTGGGAAAACATCGATTCTTCCACCAAAGAAATATGGATGGACATTGTAGAGTCAGCCGGATTTTATCCATATCTGACTAGTAACTCAACTCTGGATACGACTTCTGAAATTAGAAAAGCTTTCCATTCTTCAAATTATTTAGATAATGTAGTATTTCATAAGGAACAAAAACATCTTTCTACTTTAATTGAGAAAAAAGAAAACATTGTAGTAAGCGCTCCCACCAGTTTTGGAAA
This sequence comes from Enterococcus sp. LJL51, assembly GCF_054871795.1. NCBI lineage: Bacteria > Bacillati > Bacillota > Bacilli > Lactobacillales > Enterococcaceae > Enterococcus > Enterococcus sp. LJL51. The sequence goes on from NZ_JBTXLW010000007.1 coordinate 135,747, forward strand.
AAGTTTATTAATACAAGAAATTGTTGCTAGCAGGAAATTTAAAAATATCCTCATTATTCAACCCACTCTGGCATTAATTAATGAAACAAGAATAAAACTTAAACCCTATCAAGAGTACAATATAGTTGTAAATACTTCACAGAAAATGGAAGACAAAAATATATTTATTTTGACAGCCGAACGTGTTTTAGAATATCCTAACTTCCCTATAGTGGATTATTGCATTTTAGACGAATTTTATAAAGTTAGTTCCTCGCGAGATGATGAACGATCTGATGTTTTAAATATAGCGCTTAAAAAAATACTGGATAACAATAACACTATTTTCTATTTTTTAGGTCCAAATATAGATGAAATATCTCACGGCTTCGAAAATCACTACAATGCCCAATTTATAAAAACTGATTACACTCTAGTAGATACTAAAGTGGAAATGATAAATATAGATTTTCAAAGCGATAAACCAAGATCAATGGAAAAAGAAAGGAAACTCAAACTTTTCAAAATGCTCTCAGAAAAAGAAAAGGAACAATCTATAGTATATCTTTCATCTCCAGACAGAGCGCTAAAAGTGGCTAAAGAATACTTAGAGTATTTAAACACTAATAATCTTTTAGCAAAAGAACAGCACTTACCTATTAGTGAATGGATACAAGAAAACATAAACTCTAATTGGAGTTTTAATAAACTAATCCAGCAAAAAATCGGTGTTCATTCTGGAACAATACCAAAACATTTGACCCATTCAATAATAGATTACTTTAATAGAGGTTTATTACAGGTACTATTTTGTACATCTACAATTATTGAAGGAGTAAATACAAGTGCAAAAAACGTCTTTATTTTTGATGAAAAGAAGGGGCCAAATAAAATAGACTACTTTGATTTCTCAAATATTCGTGGAAGAGCAGGCAGACTATTAGAGCACTTTACAGGCTATGTATATGTCTTCCATCCGATTCCGGAAAAAGAGAAAATAGAGTTAGATATTCCTTTCTTTGATCAAGAAAAAATTTCTGATGAAATATTAATCAACTTTGAAAAAAAAGAAGTTAAAAGTGAACATATTTCTAGATTTGAAGAATTAATGAATTATGATGATGATTTACTCAAAGTGATCAAAAAGAATGCTGTGTCTGTATCTGGTCAAAAGAAGATAATCGAGAATATTAAAATAACTTTGAAAGAAAAACCAGAATTAGTATTATGGAGTGGCATTCCAAAATACGAAGCACTAGCTTATATTCTTAACATTTGTTGGGACAATTTGTTAAAAGACACTGAAACTACAAGACCTATGACTAGAAATAAACTTCCTGTAGTAGCTTATAATAGCCTAATAAGTAAATCCACATCAGAATCTTTAAATAATGAGTTCAAATATTTAAAAGATAATAATCCCAAATGGACTAATCAAAGAGTTTTAGATCAGGCTGTCACTAACTATTTTCGTGAGCAAAGACATTGGATTTCTTATAAAGTACCGAAATGGATAGGCGTTGTAGATAGTCTACAAAAAGAAGTGTGCAAACAAATGGGAATAATTAACGTTGGTGATTATACTTATGCTGCTTCTCAACTAGAAAATGAAGGAATGGATAGTACTTTATCTATCTTACTAGACATGGGGATACCTTCTAGTGCTATTAACAAATTGAAGTATGCGGTGGATGGAATTACAGACTTCAGGGATTTAGTAAAGCACGTAAAGAGAATAGCTGATTCTAATCAATATTCTTTAATAGAGTATGAAAAAAACAAAATATATGACCTTTAAAGGATGTATATGTAATGAGCTAAAAAGGAGGATAATTTATGAAAAAGCAATTAGATATCTATTCGATGGAAATGAATGAATCTACAGGAAAAATTGATGTTCAATTCTCAAAAGGCCAAAAAATCTATTCTTATAACAAATTTTCTCTAGATTTCATTGATAATAATACACAAGAGAAATTGGAATTATACAGTTTTTTACTGAATGAAACTACAGGTAACATAGATTTAAAATTTTCTAAAGATGGAGACATAATTTCCTACAGCAAATCCTCTATTTCTATTTTCAAAAATGGTTCAACTAATACTGAATCTAAAAATAATTTTGGAAACACTAATGATAGTAATAATATAATTCAGAATCTCAGTTCTAATGAAAACATTCCCGTTTACACTTACGAAAAAAAGTGTTACAGATGCAAAAAACAAACCCCTATTTTCACATATTGTTTATTTGAATCTGGAGATAGTTTACTTTTCCCTTGGGATAAGAATAGATTATTCAAAGAACAGAGTTTAGAACTTTTAAAATATCATATGCAAGATTCTACAATAGAATTCTACCCCATTAATTTATTAGGAGATATCAAACACTTGGATAAAAAAATGATGAATCTGTTTTCAACTGTAAAAAATGAATATAGTAACACAAGAAAAGAAGTATATTGTATGAATGTATGTCAGCATTGTGGGGCTAAACAAGGAGAATACTTTGTGTACAGAGATATGAATGAATTTATTTCACATATGACTGAGTTAGAGATAGAGTGTTATATTTAATTCAAACTACTATTCAATAATAACTATTAAAAAAAGGAGATTAAATATGATCTTAAAAGAACGAAGTTCAGAATTACTATCACGACTTCAAAATGAGTATCTAGCAAGAGGTATTGAAGCTAATATGACTAAAAACATTCCGAAAAAACTATATAGATACTCAGGAGTGACACCATATTTGCTGGAAAATTTAGAAAAAAATCAGGTCACAGCAGTTTCTCCAAGCCATTTTAATGATAGTTTTGATTCACTAATGATTACTAACACAAAAGACACTATTATAGAACAGTATAATGAGAGAGTTTTATTAGCTCGAAAAGTTAATCAAGTATGGCCTATGTCGAAAAACAATTTTATTGAAGCTATGGAAAATCAAATAGAAATATACAAAACTTTTGCGCAAAAAGAATTGATGATCTGTTGTTTTACTGAAAATGCTGATAGTAGCTATATGTGGGGTCATTATGGAAATAATGCTGGTGTCTGCCTCGAATATTCTACTAAAATGAGGTCTTTCGATTTTATTTATCCTGTCACCTACAGTACAACTCCAATTAGCGTGACAGAACTAGTAGACCCTGTAACCGACGAAAATATTGAAATTGCAGTTTTATTGTCTGCTCTTTATAAGGATAATGAGTGGTCTCCAGAAAAAGAATGGCGTATTATTCTACCTAATTTGAAACCAAATTCACATAAAAAAGAAGATGGTTTTATGCTAGTTATAGTTAACACTCCAAATGAAATCACTTTAGGAACAAAATTTTTTAACGATATATTTGACGGCCAAACTATAAATGAAAATAAATATAAATTGTTGCGTATAGCTAAAAAACATGAAATACGAGTTTCAACATTGAGATACATAAATATACGAGAACCAAACAAAACAATAGTTAATACATCTGATTTAATTAGTACATTTGATAAATTTAAAAATAAACAATTATCCTCATATCAACTTGAAGAAATTATCGAACGAATTTTTAGAAATTAATATCTTGAAAAGTAACAACACGATATCTTGAAACCTTTATGATGGATTTCAAGATATCATAACTAATATTTTTTCACACAATTACCAATCAAAATTTTAAAAAAAAAAGTCCCTGTTTTACGGATTTAAAGACTTTATTTATAGCGAATTTTTCTATCATCCAGTTTCTTATTTAAAATTAACAACTGCTCAAAATAAGCATCTGTCCGATTGATTAGCAATTTATCTGTACTTTTACTATGCTGCTTAATAAAGTTTGCAATCTGATGCAACTCGCCTGCTCTCGCTTCTATCGCACTTGATTCCGCAATGAGTCTTTCTTTAGTCCCCTCTAACTCCTTGTTTCTATGAACCAAGAATTTATTTTGACCTATTAAGCTATAGTAGTTTTTGATCACAACTCTATTTACAAGTTCATTTACATATTCAGTAATATCTGTGATCCCTGCACCATTAATTTTTTCATCTTCATAATTACTTATTAAATAGCCTTTTAAGGACACAGTTATTTCTTTCTTCCATTCATCATTCACAAAAAAATCGATTGGCTCTTCTTGAATCTTTTTATACGTATCAGAAAGTGCAAAGGTTCGTACTGCTTCAACTGCTGCATGATTATATAATGTTAAAGGACGTCCTTTACCACCAGTTTTTTCATTTTTCGTTTTCGGCTTACCAACAAATCCAATCTCTTTGTCAAAATCAACTTCTGAAATAGCACGTAAAAAAGAGGCCTTCGATATCTTTTTACCATTTTCAGACAGCTCTTCTATTGCTTCATTTGTCGTATACCACGTTTGTTTTAGTTCTTCAATTATCCTTCTTTGCTGTTCATCCATTAAATTTCACCTCCGAAATTAAATAAGCTTGCTATACCAGTCATTGTATCATTTTTTTAGGTCTGATAAGAAAAAATACATCATAGATAATTAAGTTAAGAAGTAAATGCGCACCTATTTCTATGATAGCAACTGCTAGCTACAAAAAAGCAGTGTTAAAAATCAGCTAGCGATTTTTAACCTAAAGGAAATTCGATGTATAAGAAAAATATGGTTTCAAAAACAGATCTTGAAAAATTGGGATTTAAAACAAATCAATCCGTGACAATTATTCGACAAGCAAAATTAGGATGGTAAACGCAGGGTATCCATACTATAATAATAAAAGGGTCGGGGTTGTACCTCGGCATATAGTTGAAGAAATTATCGGTATTCCTCTTGAATTGGAGGAATAACCATGGCGAAAACAAAATATCCTTGCGTGTATCAAGATGCTAAAGGGCGTTTTTCGTATCTAATTGAACTTGGGTCAGACAAAGTCACTGGCAAACGAATTCAGAAAAAAGGAACAAAAGACCAGTTAGGGAAACGGTTTACCTCAGCAAAAGCAGCACATCAAGAAGTCATGCGTATTAAAAGTGAATATCTCAAAAGTAATGGTTTTGCCAACTATGATTTAACCTATGAAAAATTTATGGAGCAATCTTACATTCCTCATTATCAATCATCTGTACAGCGAAGTACCTGGTCTTCACGAGAATGTGGTTTAAAACAAATCACTAGTCATTTTGCTGATAAGAAATTGCGAGAAATCACTGTACTAGACTGCGAGAACTATCACATCTGGCTTTTAACCCAAAGTGGCTATTCTCAGGCATACAGTTCATTAATGTATGGTATGTTTCGTAAATCGCTTAATTATGCTGTTACTTTGCAGTTCTTGAATGAAAATATTTCTATGAGAACTAAAGCAATCCCCAAAGGAAAGTCAGTTGTTGCCTATTGGACAACAAGTTCTATCTGTTGTCTATAAGAATGATTTTTATGAGCATATGTGTTTTGTGATGATTTGGCTGTACTATATGACCGGTGTTCGCGTCAGTGAAGGTTTAGCTTTAAACTGGAATGATGTTGACTTGAAGAGAAAGAAGTTGAGGGTTCACCATACTTTGGACATGAAGAACCAAAGCGATTTTATTCGTAAACCTTACACTAAAACGGAGAGCGGTATGCGTATCATTTCGTTAGATGACGATACTGTTTCAATGCTGACAGAATGGAAAAAAGTCCAGAAAAATCATGGTGTTGAACAATTTATTTTGAGTTATACAGATTTACCTTTATATCGTTCAACTGTTCAACGCATTATTGAGCGTTATGCTAAACTTGCAAAAGTTCATCCTATTCAAGGAAAAGGATTACGTCATTCACATGTCAGCTATCTAATCAATGAATTTAATGCAGATATCCTTGTTGTATCCCAACGTTTAGGACATTCGTCACCAGAAATTACATTGAAACACTACGCGCATCTCTGGAGTCGTAACGATGAGGGAATTGCTGAACAAATGACGGGAAACATCCAATTTACTTTTGCAAAGGAATCAAAAATACCTAATTTTAGTGGAAAACAGGCAGTAAAAAACCCTACCATTTCCCTACTAAAACGGAAAATTATAAGGATAAATGTTGTTATAGCAACGTTTATGTAACGTGATTTACGTCGAGTGGGAATAAATAATAAAACCGTGAAACCTTTGATATCAGAGGTTTTCACGGTTATTTTTTTATTTGTGCAACCATTTTGCAACCAATAAGGAATCGCCATAGCCAATAATTATTTCATTTAAAATATCTAAAATAGGTCGAAAATTTTCAAAATCAATTTCTTCATAATGTTTCAAAACGTATTTTGAAAATATTTCTTTTCCGTAACAGCTATTACTATCCCCATCTTTAGAAAATTTTTTCCCGCCTTCTTCATGTGCCAAAGTTTTATTATCAAACAAATCTTCTATCTCGGTTTCTATAGAATTTTTTAGTAAATGATTTGTCACTAAAAATAAATTTTCGGTAACTCTTAACGATAAATTATCCTCTAAAAACTTTATTCTATCTTTCTTAACTTGTGCATTTTCTTTACTATATACGTAATTTATAAACGATTTCAATGGTTTTTCTTTTTTACTTGATATCTCGTTATCAAAAATAAAGATAGTTGGGCTAGCTGGTCTACTACCAAAAGAATTGAAACATTTCAAATAGTTGGGATATAGTTTATTATTTTTTTCTGAAAAAAAATTGTACAAATTTTTCATTGAATCCGCACCATCAATCGGTAAATTAAAAAAATATTTATACCTAGAGATATCTTTACCATTTTTTTGTTTACTCTTTCTAAAGAAAAACACTTTGAATTTAAATTCATTATTCTTTTTTTCAACAAGATTTGGATAATCTTTATATAAACTTTTCAGTGCCGCTTTTATATATCTTATATCAGTTTTTCCTTCTGTAACAATTGTAGGTATTACATTACCATAAAAATATTTATAATAAAGAAATTTTTGATATTCTTTTTCTCTTGCATTTAACATCTGTAACATGACATGATGATTTTTTTCTTTTCGTTTTGTAGGCAATAAGTACTTTTGATACTCAATGTTATTATCATCAAGAGAAAGATCATATTCTAATTTATTATTCCATTTGTCTAGCTGGTTTATAAATGCAAACCGACCTTCTAATTGATTAATATTACCTGAGACGTTATTTATCATAAATTCCCCATTTTTATAAAGGCTATAAGCCATTGCTCTAGTATTTTTGTAATATTCTCTAGGGACATTAATTTTTTTATTTACAATTAAGCCAGTAACTTCTTGACGGGAGCAATTAAATTGTAATCTTGTTTTTTCATTATTTATTTTAAATCCTGCACGTTCTATTTCTTCATTCAGTTTCTTTAAAAATACTGTTTCTTGACCTAAAAAAATTTTATTATTTGTTGAAAATGTTAAGTCATCAGCATATCTTGAGTAATCTAATTTAAATTGCTTAGCAAGTTTTAAGATTCTAAAATCCATTATCTTACATATCAAATTGGTAATTATCGGTGAGCTTGGTGCTCCTTGTGGCAACACACCTTGATAACATGTAAGTTGTGCAATAATCAATGCAACCTCTTTTGGAACCTTAAAAGTATTGTCTTTTTCAAAAAAACCTTTTACTCTACCAAAATGAAAACTACTAAAAAAGTCTTCTAAATCCACATTCAACAAAAATCTTTTATTTCTATGAATTCTAGCGTTTGTTATAATGCTTTTCTTTTTCTCAAAAGCATGCGAGATGTTAGATTTTGCATTATTTTCTCTCCATGCTTTCTTTTGAGTTGTCCATAATAATTTAACCAACCTCTTCTGCACAAACTTTAGTTCATCATTAGGTGCATGTATTATTCTTATGCCACCATTTCTTTTTTTTATTTCAAACGTTTGATAAGAGTTCTCAGTACCTTTCTTATCCTTGTTATATAACAAATAAGTCATATTTTTTTTGGGAATGTTCAATAATTTAAAAAAGTCATCTCGATTTTTGATATCAGAAAAAGCGCTCATAAATACCTCCCTAAAAAACGTGTGGCAACTCATTAGGCGAAATCAGCGTAGAAAATTTCTATATGCTGAAAAGTTATCAGGCAGCTATACCTCCCAACAATTTAATCAAAACTTGCGAAACACAAGTACAAAATCTAGCCACACGCATCTTCATTTTACCATAAATACAACTATTTTTTACCCTTAAAATAAAAAAAGCTTATCTCATTATTTATCTGAGATAAGCCATATAGCAGAAAATTAAGATTTTTGTACTGTTTTTTCTACATTTTTACTTTTCCTTTTCCCTCTAAATTTATAACCTTTTCTTCCAAAGTATCCATACTCAGTATGAAATTCATATAGAACGCATTAAATATTCTAGCCTGCGCATGAAACTCTCTCACGATTTTTTCTTATTCAAAGGAATTGCTTGATTATCAAAGAAATTATGTATTTGTTTGAGTGGTTCTTTCCATGAAGCTAATTGTTCTAAATAATCTTTTAGCTCGTGAATATCCTGTTGAGTAATTTCTTTGATTGGTTGGTTATTTTTGGTTATTGTTTTTTTCATTATTTATACCTCCAAATTTTTTATGCGATTTTTGCATAGAAGTGAACATGCGAAAATCGCATACTATAAAATTGTCCTGAGGTGATTTTATGTATTATCAAATTCGCAACTTACGTGAGGACAATGACTTAAGCCAAGAACAGGTAGCCAAGCTTTTAAATGTCAGTCAAACAACTTACTCTCGATATGAAACAGGAGATTTGGAAATCCCTATTCCATCTTTAATAGCATTAGCTACCTTTTATTCTACCAGCATTGATTATCTCGTAGAATTAACAAAGTACAAACAAACTTATCCAAACAAAAAGAAGTAGATCAGAACAATACCATTAGTTAGGTACTATTCTGATCTACTATTATTCTATTTTAAAACTTTCATATTATCTGCTTTGAAAGATAACGCAATGATCTTCCAAATACTTCGATTATTTTGCCCAATAGTTCTTATTCTTTAGTCGACTATTCACTGTTTAACACCACTATAGCAACCTAAGAATAAAGTAAAGAATATCCTGTCCCAAAGTTCCTTAGCAACATAAGGCTGATTTTTAGCAAATATAGCTGTGCCTCCAAAAATGATTAGATAAATGTTTTTACTAAACATTTTAATCGTTTTACACTTCTATATAGTGAAATAAGCAAACACATCGAATTTAATAATAAAAAAATTAAAAAGGAGAACTATCTAGTGAGCAATTTGAATGTATCAGGTTCTATTGCTGGAACAGTTTCGTCAAGATTTAGCCAAGCAGCTAGTGCCTTAAATAGTATGTCACAGCCAGGACCAGCTGCTAATAGAACAAAGGTCTCCGGTCAGAGCAGCGCACAAAACGTTATAAGCCGGATGAGTGGTGTTGGTGGACAGATTTCAAATGCGTTAACCAGGGATGGAAACAACATTCATTCCGTTGCGAGTGAGTTTGCTGCTATTGATCAGCAGCTAGGTAAAGGATTTAATGGCTTAAGTATTCTTGCAGGACCAGGGAGAAGGTGAGAGATTGACCATGAATGAAGGTCAAATTAATCGACAGCTTTCTCAGGTTTCGGAAGATCAGGAAGTAAATCGGAAGCAGCGGTGGCAGCTTGAGGAACTGGAAGAGGACTGTCAGCGCTTATCAAGCCAACACCAGGAATATCTTGCTGATGTTCTTCAGTTTAATGAAGAGGAAGATATACGGCAGTATTTTAGTTTGGAAGAGGATGAAGTAACCGCTGCTCATAAAAAGAATTTCTTTGAACTGGAGGAGCAGAAAGACGCACTTTATAAGGAATCAAAGCAGCTGCTCGTTGCTGAGGAGGAATTGCTTCAGGCGAGAAAAGATCAGTTGTTCGAGAATACGAAGGAAAAGGAGAAGGTAGATGGGACTTAGTTTTTTTGTTGGTGAAATTCAGGAACAAACCAATGTCGCCGTGACCCTGGCAAACGAATATATTCAGGATGCCGGTCTGCTAAAAGATGCAATGAATGCCTATTTAAATGCACCCTTGTCCGGCAAAACCTATGATTCTGCGAGACGCTATTTTATGGCCGTCTATCCGCCGCTTTCTAATGCCTTAATCCTGGCAGCGGAGTCACTAAGTGAAGCCCACCAAAAATATCCGGCAAAGTTTCAGGAAATCGTCGGTGGCGGGGATATCGAAGAAGACCGGCTGCGTGACCAGATTCAACAAGGACAGAGCTTATTGCGCTCGTATGCAAATGTAATGGATAAGCTGGAGGAACAGAACTTGTACCTAGAACGGTGCTATATGAGTGTTCAGGGAAGCATTGCTAAACTAGAAGAACGACTGCAGAAGCTGTATACTTTTGATAGTGTATCTGCCGGTATATTTACTGAAGCCGAGGCAAACATTGAGAATCTGGAACGAGCGATTGCGGCGCTGAACAAAGGCGGTGCCTGGAATCCAGCTTCAGGAACCTTTGATGTGACCAGACTTGATATGACCTGGGTAAAACCGATTCAAGAGAAGTGGCAAGAGCGGGAACAGGCAATTCAGGAAAAGCTGATGAAAAATCTGCTGGACTACGAATTACGACCAACGCAAGGACCCAACGGGACAGTGATTTACGAGGTCTATGTAAATGGAGAATTAGATCCGGAAGCAACGCTGCAATACAAAACCTATCTTTCCTTGAAGAAGCGGCAAGAGCTGTTAGAAAATCCGTTGACGCTGGAAGAAAAGCTGTTACTAGCTACACTCTTTGTCGGAATAACCTTCTTTATTGGCGGTTCTCTTGTTACAATAACAGGAGTGACAGGTATTGTAGATGGTGTACCTATCCTGTCCTTGAATACTGGCGGAAGCGTTATGATGGCTCAAGCAATAGTGAATAAAGAAGCTCTTGCTAAAGTTGCAGAAGGGTTTCTTATTACCAGTGCTGGTGTTGTATCAATTATGGCTAGTGGTAATATGTTAGGAGAAAATGGCCCTCGATTTGAAAGTAAAACAACATGGCAAAAGGGAAGACCGAAAGAATTGATGCTGAAAACTCACGCCCAGGAGAATGGCCTGGTGATGTTCACTATCATGAACCTAATAATACAAAATGGAGATACGACGTTGATTCTGGAAAATTTATAGATCCTGATAGTAAGTTGCTGGCACCTCTAAGAATTCAAAAATTGTTGAAAAAACCAGAAATAATTAAAGCAATTGAAAAAGCACTTAAATATTTAGGAGAGTGAAAACAATGTTAACAAATAAATGTTGGGAAGAAGAATTCGCACAAAATAATGAAAATATTACTGAACATGAACTAACTTTCAATATAGATGATTTTAACCGCTGTATTAACATGGAAATATATGATATGCATGATTGCTTGACGCTTTCAAATAGAGGTATTGAAATATCGGCAAAGCAATTTGATGCTATTTTGAAGGAATATCCTTTAGGAAGAGTAGGATATGAAGTTTATAATAATGAATTTAGAGTAATTGATTTTGTCAGCCAGAATTTGTCTATTAGGGCACAATGGCAATTCGGTAGGATGTATGTTCAATATTTAAATTCTCGCTTAACTTTAATTAAAGACAGAAAAATATATTATATCTTATCCATTAATGATGACATTTTGACAATTAGATTCCATCAAGAATGGGAAGAAGAAATACATTACTTTAGCAATATAGATATCAATGATCGTTCAGAACCAATCGCGATTATTACAAGTAGTGAACTTCCAATTAATTTTTTAAGACTAAATTAAACCTCTGAATTCGATTGCTCTTTTGTAAGAAGACTAGCAATTCCCTTTTAGAATCTAGAAAATAACCAAACATGTTAAAATGTAGGTATACAAGTAATATAGTTATGGTGAACTATGATGCAATAACGCCAGGCTAATTTACACCTGACTTTATCCTCTCGTTGATAACATTCAAATAAAATCATACTCATTTCAAACAAACGAAATATCTGCCTACTTTCAGTATCGTTCAACGTATCTCTGAAGATGCTGCTCTTGGAACACCATTTGTTTAGTTTTAGGGGATTAAGCCATACTAATGACGCATCCCCTTATTTTCTATACAATAGCCATTATGTTAAAAACGACTACTGATGAACCTCTTCTTTTCACCTTCACAACTCCCCGGATTCTAAAAGATTCAGCCTTATTCCCTCTTTATTTGTTACATTAATCATTTTAATTGTCTTTTTAGCTGCTACGCTGCCTATATCACACTTAAATATTTCAGGAAGCTCTTTTTCAAAGAGTAGCCGTTCAGTTTTAGATAAACTAACGGTTTTCTCTTTAGCAGCAGCAGCTATAATTTTTATTTTCTCAATACTAGTAGGAGGGAAACAACCGCCGTTTACAATAATTTCTTCTTTAGCCCATTTTCGTAAATATTCGGCTAACTCATTTTCAATCATGTATGAGATACTTTGATTAATTTTCGAAACGCTTTGATTCGTACCCAATCTGCTCTCATCTATTTCAAATCCGTCAACCCCATATACAAAATAATAAAAGCCTGCATTTGATTTATTTAATTCTGATGGTTGAGAACCAAGTGCTCGGGAAGAGGTCTTTGTTTGATGAACATATATCCTATCTCTCCAATCTGGGGCTGTTCCAACATAATAATTTCCAGTTCTTTTATATTTCAGTACATAAAGATTCCAGGCCATTCTTCTTCCTCTTTTCTATACATTTTATTTTCTAGCTTTATTATCTATTTTATCATTCATCAAATATTAAAATAGCTATTTTTTAACTCACGCTATTCAAGCATAGATTTCAGGCTATCCTCAAAGATAGGAAAAACAATCTATTCTTGCTTAAACAAGTCCTTTTACACTAATTAAGCAATAAATAGCTACTGTTTTAAAATCCTATTCCATTGGCTTCTTCCAAATTTCTAAATTTCCCAAACTGAAAAAAACTTGACTCTTCCTTTAGGGAAGCATTTATAATTACACTTGTATCATAGAAGGAGAGGAGAGTTTATGAATAAATTAATTAAGATTAGGGATGTATCAAGCAAATATGATATTACCGCCCGTACGCTGCGCTATTACGAGGACATGGGTCTGCTGCGAAGTATCCGCAGTGAAGACGTTACTTACAGAATGTATGATGAGGATGCGGTCAGACGGATTGAGCAAATCCTTATTTTACGCAAACTGAATATTAGCATAAAAGATATTCAGCGTATTTTCAGTGCTTCCGGGTCAGATGTCGTTCTTGATGTATTAGGGAAGAAAGTTGAAAACATTGACGATGAAGTTTCCCTGCTGCATGAATTGAAAAATATTGTCTTAGATTTTATCCAAGAAATAGAAAGAATGAATTTTACAGATAACGCAGATATCAAACAGCTATATAACAAGGCAAAGGAAATTGAAACACAATTTGTAAGCGTTGATTATATTGGAAAGCCCTCCAATGTCAGTCGCCTGATTGAGATAACCGATCAGCTGGACAAGAAGGTTCCAGATGTCATGGTGGTCAGAGTTCCCGGCTTTAGAGCAATTACATCTGGTGAACAAACATGGATGGACATTTTTAAAGAGGGCGGCTACATGTGGCAGCTGTGGCGGCATTATGATAAGTTCAAAACAGTCATTTTTGACTGTTTGGATTTTACCTTACCGAAAGAAGACAAAGCAGAGATGGTTTGTGCGATTAAAGATGAGGTAACCGCAGAAGATGTACAGCCTTTTAACATTATCGATTTTCCAGGGGGCTTATATGCGATGGCTGTCAGCATTGATGAAGACAATGAAAGTATCGAAAAAGTACAAAATAAAATTTACAAATGGCTGGAAAACACTAATTTTATACTAGATGAAAGTCGTGATTTCATGTTTAATATGCCCTATTTGGACGAAGAAAATCAGTACAATAATGATATTGAAAAAGGTCTCGGCTATAAGCAGATGCAGCGGTATGTTCCGATTAAGCTAAAAGAAGAATAATTAATTTTTTCACAATAAGAATAAAGGACCAATAACAAGGAAGCTGCTTTCCTAGATTATTGGTCTTTTTAGAAGGTTTTTTTTTAATATTTACATACATACAGTTTGTATGTTAAAATAAAAATTGAAAAATAACCCTTTAAAAGGAGAGAAAAATGATGACAACTAGTTGTTACCCCGTATTAATGAGTCAGGATATCCAGAAGGGAGCTGCCTTTTTTATGCAAGTATTTGGCTTCCAAGAAACCTTTACAAGTGATTGGTACATTAGTTTGAAAAATGATGACGATTTTGAGCTGGCGTTAATCGATAGCCAGCACGACACGATTCCAGACCAATATAAAGCTGTCAGCCAAGGAATCATCCTTAATTTCGAAGTGGACAATGTTGATCAGCTTTATACTGAAATAGTGACAAAACAAAAAGCGCCGATTCTAATGGAGCTTCAAGATGAAGACTACGGGCAGCGGCATTTCTTAATAGAAAGTCCTGATAAGCTGTTAATCGATGTGATTCAGGTTATACCTCCTAGTGATGACTATCTAGAAAAATATGTAGAAACAGAGTAGGACAAAGCTGTTTCAATCAAATACCCCAGATACTAGAGCAAGCTCCGGTATCTGGGGTTATTACTATTGCTTTTCGCTTCTGACCAACAATAATCTTTATATCCACGAAAATTTAATGTCTAATTTACTCATTCAAAGCTCGACTACTACACAGCTGTTTTATCTATTCCCCCGTAGTTTACCAATCATAGGCTAAGATATTCTTCTAGTCCTTTTCTATCAATAACGTACACTGAGTTTTGTTTCTCAATTAATCCCTGCTCCCTAAACTGCTTTAAGGTATGGAGTAAGTGCCGGTAGCTCACGCCAAGATACTCTGCAATTTCTGTATGCTTTTCCTTGTAGACATCATCAACCGAGACTTCCAATAGCAGCTCAGCTAATCGATATTTTAGTTCATAGGTCTGATTTGCGGCAAAGTGATCCATCCTCAGGAGCAGTTTTTCCCCCATGTATTTGCTGATTTTCCTTAGAAAAGAATTTCTGTTAAGCAGAACCGTTCGGGCATATCGAATAGGTATAGCCAGACAAACTGTCGAACCGATGGAAACCACGTCTTTCGTCATCGTCTCCGCCTCTAATAGCGTTAAATCTCCGATAATATCTCCTGCTTTAACAAACTGAATAAGAACAGCTTTCCCGTTTTCTTCATTCTTGAGAATCTTGGCTTTTCCCTGAAGAATATAAAATAGAAAATCCAGTTCTTCTCCTTCTTTGTGAATATATTGATTACTGCTGAACTCTGTAATATAGCTTTCTGCTAAATCTTTCTCAGAAAACAAATCAGCATTGGCTGCCAGTTTCTTCTTTGACGAAAGTTGATAGGCGGTTTTTATCATAAAATTTCTCCTTCAAAATATGCTATATCTCATACTCCTTCTTTGGAATTGTATCACATAATAAGAAGCGTAAATAAGAAAGGAGTGTTTTAAATGAAAATGAATATCCAGAATTTTTTGCTCTCTTTAGTTTTTTATATGATTAGCGCCCTTGGTATTAGCTTGACTATTAAAGCAGATATCGGTGTCAGCAGCTTCAATTCTTTCAACGTAGCTTTTTCCACTTTCACGTCTATAAAAGTTGGGACTGTCACTACCTTAATCAACTGTTTGTTTTTAGTTATTTGCTGGCTGCTTGACAGAAAGCGGACAATCAAGAGTTATTTGGTGATGTTGGTTGCTTTAATCAGCTTCGGTAATGTCATTAATCTCTTCTTATATCATCTGTTGGCGCCGATTATGGTCACCTCTTATCTCAGTGGCATTCTGCTATTTATCGCAGGAACAATCATTGCCGGATTTGGAACCGGCCAAGTGCTGGCCTTGGGATTTTTGAAATTCCCTATCGAAAATTTCTGTGCCTTGCTTTCAGCTAGAACCGACCGCAGCTTTCAATTTTACCGCTATCTAATAGACTGCGTTTGTATTCTTCTTTCCCTACTTCTCTCCATAACCTATCACTTGCCTATTTTTGTTCGTGAAGGAACACTGATTAGCCTCTTTTTATTGTCTTTTGTTATTTCCTGGTCGAAGGAGCTACGCCTTACTCAGTCCGGAGATACAGTAAAAAAGAACATGGGATCCTGAACTTAAGGATTTCATGTTCTTTTTTTACTAGAGCTTTGCTGTTTAGAAATGCTGCTATTTCAGCTTCTTTTTATAGACAACTACTGATCCAAAAGCAAATACCAGCCAAACCGTCCCAGAAAAAATCAAACCTGTCAGGGTCGCTGAATCAAGTGTGTTGCCGCTCAGTAGCTCTCTTAATCCATCAATGACTGCTGTGAACGGATTATATTTGGCAAAAATCTGCAGCCCGCTTTTCATGCTTTCTATCGGTGCAAATGCTGAACTGACGAATACGAAGGCCATCAATATATAGCTATAGACGCTGGCGGTCTCTACGCTTTTAGCTAGCAGTCCGAAAAATACCGCCACCCAAGTCATGGCAAAATTAAAGACTAAAAGCAGTAGGAATGCCAGCATAAAATGAAGCAGCGAGGTTTCCATCCGATAGCCAAATAGCAGCGCAGCTATGCCTACAAAAAACATAGAAACAAAATTATACAGAACAGAGGTATACACATGCCCTCCAAGTATTGAGCTTTTCGCAATCGGCATTGAATGAAACCGCTCAAAGATTCCCTTAGTCACATCCTGTGTCAGACGATAAGCTGTGTAGCCAGAACCTGTAATGATTGTCAAAATTAAGATACCCGGCACCACATAATCGATATAGCTTTTGTTCCCCATATCCATCGCACTGCCGTAAATGTAGACAGATGCCAGCATAATCATAACTGGCATCAAAACAACCGTAATCAGCGTATCAATACTTTTCATTGTGTGTTTTAATACTCGTCCTGTCATCGTCATTGTATCCTGCACTGTATGCATTTAAGCCGCCCCCTTTTCCACAATTTTCAGAAAGACATCTTCTAGTCTGCTTTCAATTTTTGAAAATGCCCGCAGCTCTAACCCGGCTGTTTCCAGCATTCCAAGAACTAAAGCAAATTCTTTAGCACTCCCATTTGTCAAAACTTGAATATTCAGCTCTTCCACATTCTCACGTATGGAATAAGCAGCCAACAGCACCACTGCTTTCTCGTAGTCGTTCTTTGTGTAAAAACCTAGTTCCACACCGTTTTCTTCCACTGTATCCTTTAGTTCCTTTGGCGTTCCTTCTGCTATCAGACGGCCTTCCTTCAAAATTCCTACTCTATCCGCTAGCTGTTCTGCCTCTTCAATATATTGTGTCGTTAGGAAAATCGTTACACCTGCTTCCTTCAGCTTACGAATTAACCCCCAAACCTCTAGACGGCTTTTCGGGTCAAGTCCTGTTGTAGGCTCATCTAAAAAAATGATTTGCGGATTACCAATTAGACTCATGGCAATATCCAGTCTTCTTTTCATCCCACCGGAAAATGAAGCAACCAGCTGATCCTTAGCATCAAGCAGCCGAAATTGTTCAAGCAGAGCTAGGGCTGCTTCTTTGGCATCCTTAAGATGACGCAGCCGTCCAATCATTACTAAATTTTCCTGTGCAGTAAACAGTTCATCCACTGCGGTAAACTGACCGGTCAAACTTATAGCCTCTTCTACGCTGCGGGGTTCCTGCTCTACATCAAATCCTGCAACGTATGCTTCACCAGCATCCTTATGAGAGAGCGTTGTTAAAATCTTAATAACCGTTGTTTTACCGGCACCATTCATTCCAAGCAAAGAATAGACCTCTCCTTTTCCCACTTGAAAGTTAAGGTTTTTAAGCACTGTTTGTGTTCCAAAGCTTTTAGATAAATCTTTTACGTCAATCACAGGGGCACTCATGCTTTCCACTCCATTCTTCTTGTGCTTCTTATTTACCTCGTATGTGTATCTCTAAATTTCTGAACCTTTTTATTCAGCTTTATTTTTCTTTCATCCACCCAGGTAGTGGACACTTCTCTCACGATATCACTGGCAAATTCACCTACATCATCACCTGTCACTGCAAAAACATTCTGTCCGTTTTCAGCACTGTCTTCAAAAATTACCAGCAAATCATACATGGCCGCCAGCATCTTATGCCCAGTAAAATCAGAGAACTCCCACATATATTTTTGGATTTCTTTAAAGACAAAGCGATAATCCTCAGGAAGGGCCTCGATTCGATGCTCAAACTCCTTATATTCAGCTTTTTCATGACGCCAGTTTTTTGTTACCTCTAAAAGCTCTTTCCATTTACCCATGATGCTTCGCTCCCATCTCATCTTTAATTATTGCCATTTTTTCTGAAACAAATGTCCAGCGCTGCCAAAACGCCTCTAGTTCCCTCTCGCCTTTTTCATTCAGCGAATAAAACTTTCGAGCGGGTCCCTTTTCCGAAGGCTTCTTTTCAATAGCTACCAGCTGATTTTTTTCTAAACGAAGAAGAATAGTATAGACGGTTCCTTCAACGATATCTGTAAAACCAAGATCATTTAACGTCTTAGTGATTTCATAACCGTATGTCTCCTTTCGGCTAATGATTTCCAGAACCAGTCCTTCAAGAATTCCCTTCAGCATCTCTGTCAATTTATTCATTTCACTCACCTACTTCGTAATACTAAGTACAGGTATATAGTAATACTTAGTACCCACCTCTGTCAACTACTTTGTTTCACTTAGTAGTAAATATTTTTTCTATATAACAAAAAAAGAGCTGAAGCCCTTTGTACTTAGAGAGTTTCTGCTCTGGGAATTATTTATTTTTGTCCACTTTTTCATTATCCTTTTAATTTGTACATTAGCTTGCTGCTTAACCCCATACTTTAAGTACTCTGACAGACAGTTTTTTTGCGGTACGTTCAAAAACAGGATTAAAGGTTTTTAAATAAAAAAGTTCCTTATTGACGCCGAAGGAATCCTCCGCCAGAATAAAGAGAGGAGCCACCGTATTACATCGTTACTTTTTGTAAATCTAATAAAAAATAGTGGACAGAACTATGAAAAAAATCATAAAAAACGGCCATCAAAATAAATGATTCCATTTTTTATTTTAGCTAAATTACTTATTACAGGAGGGCAAGATTAAATCAAGCAAACGAACATTTTCAATCGCGGTTATCTGTACTGCCGGTTTTGTAGCTCTGCTGCTATTTTTCATATCAAATCGGCAAAACAATCGTATCGAGTCTAATGCTGAAACACAGACAATTTCAGGGACAGTCGCTGTGTCAGCTGATTCCAATAGCATACTTGTTGAAGGAGATTTAGTGACCCTGCAAATTTCTGATTCCGAATATCCCTTTGAAGAGCTAAACCTCGTTGAAGGCGACACAGTAGAAGTCACTTTTTCCGGTGCTATTCAAGAGACCTATCCATCAACCATCAACGGGAAAATCAGCTCTATTAAAAAGCTTTAGCTCAGCCGGCGTTCCACATCAGTCAAAAGCAGGCCGCTGTTTCCATGCGTTTAACTAAGACTGTTAGAATGAGCTTAGTAAGTTTTAGTTCGATATTTTATCAAGAAACAGTCAAGCGCCGTCATATTAGCAAAGGCGCTTGACTGTTTTTTTCATAGTCTATAATATTTTGTGTTATTCAGAAATCAACCAACACCTTTTTTAGTAATTGAAGCAGCTCGAAAATGACTATTTTCTATACTCATCACATAGACAAAAAGTCTGATATTCAATATAATTAGAAAGGATAAAAAAATGTTTGAATTTTCATTTATATCTAATAGAGGAGAAAAATATGAAAAACTGCCGACTTATTTTGAGCATTATAGGAGGATTATTCATTATGACAAGCTTGGGTGGTTGTGAAGTTAAAAATAAAGAGGAAGTAGAACAAGGTTTTGAGAATGTCTTAGCAATGTATCCTACTAAGAATTTAATGGATTTTTACGATATGGAGGGCTATCGAGACGAGGAGTTTGAAGAGGAGGACAAAGGAACTTGGGTTCTTATTTCTACAATGGGAGTTAGCCACACAGAAACTTCACCCCTTATTAGTGAAGGGATGGTTCTTCGATTAAACAGAAATACTCAAACAGCAGAAGGGTTCTATTTTGAGCGAGAAATAGAAACACCCGAAGTTATTGAACAAACCTACCCCGTAACTTACGATGAACAAGGCTTTCATTTAACTGAAGAAGTGACTGATTCAGCTTTAAAAGAGAAGATATTAAATTTTAAATTTTTTGTTCAATATGGAAAATTTGATAAGTTGAACGAATACAAAAATCTACGGAAAATGTATAATCCAGAGGTTCCAATGTATGAATTGGAGTATCAGCTAACCAATCAAGACACTAATGTAAAGCAATTGAGAGAACGCTACAATATCCCTACTGAGCAGGCACCAACTCTAGTCTTAAGCGGTCGTGGTACGTTAGAAGGTTCCTCAATTAGTTCGAAGGAATTAACATTTCAGTTTGAAAAAAATCCACCTATCTTTTTTAGAGATTCCATTGATTATCAACCTTCAAATGAGGAGGATAACCAATGAGTGATTACAAACTAAAAGATAAAGGAATCAATTCAGGAACCGAAAAAACGAGTGCAATTTCTACTATCTCTTATGAGGTAGAAAATGCCTTATATAATGGGTTAACTATAAATAATATTAATGACCAAATACTAGATTTAAAGAACTCCGGCAAATTCCCTCCAAATCTACAGCTAGTTGACGCTTTTTACGATAAAAACACCAGTCTTAGCGGTGTAGCATTTAAGGATAACAACACTGGGAAGGTAACCGTTGGTTTTGCTGGAACCAATTTGGACAATGGCTGGGGAGAGAAAATGCAGGATTTTATAGCGGATGGTTCGATTGCTGTAAACGGAGATACTGCCCGTTCGGCTTACTTTAAAGAAGGGAACGCCTTTCTGAATAATTTAAAACAGAATTATACTGTTGATACCGTGACTGGTCATTCGAAGGGTGGACGGGATGGTGCTGTTTTAGGGATGTCTCATCAAATTCCTAATATCGTATTATACAATGCGGCTCCTCTTAGCAATAAACTAGGAAAAGGGATAGGTATGCTCTTTGATCAATCAGGATTTCTAAATCGAATATTCAGTGAAGCTGAAATGGCCTATATTATTCATAAGTATAAAGGGCGTCTTGTCTATTTTATTTCTGAAGATGATCCATTAAATAAATACGCTAGTATGTTCGGCAGTCTTTATCCCGGTGAGAAATTTAAGCTTTACAACGGAAAAGGGCATGATATGACTGGTTTTCTGTCTAAAGAAGAACAAGCCTTTATCCGTGCTTATCTACCATTAGTCGATGAAAACGGCAAAAAAATATCCAGTGTAGAAATAGCCAAAACAATGACCAAAATGAGGATGAAAGAACTGAATAGCTTGAGGAATAAATTAACCAAGAGTGGTGGCGGGCTTTCCTCGACTGAAAGTATCTTTTTAGATGCTGCAGAAGCTCTAGCAATAACAGAAGGAATGAAACAAACCATTCAAGCTGAACTTTTAGAGTTAAAAACTATGTACAACAACGCAATAGAGGACGCCCAGCAATTATGGGCGGATACCTTAGCTAATGCAAGTACTGTCGGTGCAACGCTGACAGAAGCAGAAGAATTAAGTGCTCTGCAAAGTGGTGGTGCCACAAAAGAAAGTATTGTGACAGAGCCTGTGGCAGAATATGAGCGAGCTCTTGCTAAAGCTGCAGAAATTGAGCAGCATTATGATCAGCTGATTGACTCCATTAAAGCCTCAATTACTGAACAGTTGGCAGCTGACCATGGATTGGCAAGTCAGATAGGAAGTGCGTAATGGAAAATGAGAACTACAATAAAAAAATACAACAACTGGAAGACGATTACGAAAGAGAAAAAAGATGTTTTGAGGAAGAATTAGAACAAACTACTCTGGAAAAACATCGTTTCAACTCCCTCCTCGAAGAAACAGTTGAACGACTCCGTTCAACATTTTCAAGGCAGGAAGACCACGATTCACTGGATTTAAGGCATGCCTATCATATGGTAGAACAGGCACAAGAAGAAGGAGTAAATTTAGTGAATAATCTTACTTATAAAATAGAATGTGTTTTAGAAGAAACTGAACAACAGTACAAAAAGCAAGTAACTATTTATGAAGAAGAGCGAATTATCTCAAAGAAAGAAGAAGATTTAAATGATTGACAGTTTAAAAGATGAACTAAAGGATATTCGAAAAAACTTGGAAAAATCGCTGATTCGTTCGTTTACTGCTAGTCATAGCAGACACGTTTCCGACACAAGGAAACAACGAATGAAGCAAGCTGAAGAGACAATAATTACTGCTCTAAAAAGTAACTCCTCAAATTATCTAAGCAGTTTAACAACAGCGGCCAAAGGAAAATGGGTGACGCAAGCAAAAAAATCCTTTAAAGAGACAACAAAACAATTTGAACAATTTTAATATATTTTCAAAAACAACTGCGAGAACCGAGTAGGTACTTTTTAACATCAGCTCGTCCCTCACTGTGTTTCGCAGCAATAAGCCGAATAATCCAAAAATTGTCAAGAAACACTACGGGAAACCGAGTAGCTGTTGATTGATACCTACCTGTAGCTTCTCCTATTTTTGAGATTATTCGGCTCATTTTCGAGGGGTTGCTTTTTGAAGACCGCTTATTCGGTTTTAGGGATGCCCGAAGTCTGGGATTTTATTTATGTCCCAGACTCAATCTTCTACATTCTAATCTTTTCTGACAATATTTTCATCACTCTTATCTTGTTAGTAACCATCAACCATCTATTGCTGTTTGGCTGCTATGGCTATAAAGTTACTTACGACTCTTTTTTTTAAATGTACAAAGAATATTCCACTTTAACTGATGATGGTCGTTAAACGCTTCTTTTGTCAACTTATCAATCGTCAAAATTTGTCTTTTCAAGCGCTGGGCATCTATCACACTATAGGCAGATAAATCGATTAGATCAACGTAGCTGGTCTTCCCATATAGATAGGACAATCGAGCGATTAATGCTTGATTGGGATAACCCAACAACACAATATCCGCAGAAATAAATCTTTCTTTCATTTCCTCATAAGAAGCAAGCAACAGTTTAAATTCCTGATTTTCAGTCATTACTTGTACAAGCTTGTCATACAAAATTTTAACGACATCAAAGGATTGCTGCGGCCGATCGGTAACCAGCAATACAGTGGTTGTTTTTTGCATTATTCTCCCTCCAAATCTTATACCTATCAACTATCCTAAGTCTAAACCTTAAACCCAACTTTAAGTCAAGAGCAACGGAAGCATTTTACACAAATAATTTCAAAAAATTTTTTCATCCCCTTCCCTTGACCCTCCCCTTACAGGAGGATATATATTGGTTTTGAAGGGAGGAGTTACAATGAATCATTGCATAGTAGTCAAGGATTTGAGCAAAACAATCAAAAACAAAACAATAATCAATCAGCTAACATTTTCAGTCGAAAAAGGACAGGTATTTGGTCTGCTGGGTCCTAATGGTGCTGGAAAGACAACGACTATTGAATGTCTTTTAGGTATCAAGCAGTTTGACGACGGTGAGGTAACACTCTTAGGAACCACGCCTGGTAAAAAGCGAAAGGAGATATTCCAAAAAATCGGTGTCCAGCTTCAGTCTTCCAGCTATCAGCCGGCTATCAGAGTAGCTGAGCTTTGCGAAGAAATATCTGTCCTCTATAGACAGCCCAGAGATTATCGGGAGCTATTAGAACTGTTCCACCTTTCACAATATGAAAAACAACCGGTCAATAAGCTGTCCGGTGGTGAGAAACAAAAACTGTCCATTATTTTGGCACTGATTCCCAATCCCGAAATTATTTTTCTGGATGAATTAACAACCGGCTTGGATACTGAGGCCCGCAGAGAAGTTTGGACAATCTTAAAACAGCTGAAGGCTGCGGGCCTGACAATGTTCTTAACAACCCATTATATGGAAGAAGCCGAAGCTTTATGTGACTATCTCTACTTAATAAACAAAGGTAAAAAAGTAGTAGAAGGAACGGTAGAAGCAATTATTCAGGCAGCATCAGCGGAGCATTTAGAAGAAGCCTATTTAAAGCATATGGAGGGAATCAGCTATGCATAAATTTCTGACTTTAGTTAAAATCGAAGGAAAGCAGGCTCTACGTTCCTTCGATGGCCTCCTCTTTGGGGTGGGCATGCCTCTAGGTGTATTAGTCTTAATCGCAACAATCGCTGGAAATCAGCAGGTTGCTCAAGGCAGCTACACGTTTTTGGACAGCAGTTTCAGCTCCTTACTTGCAGTTGGGATTTGTGCGACTGCATTTATGGGTATTCCATTGACAATTTGTGATTATCGCGATAAAAAGATATTGAAGCATTACCGCGTCACACCAATCAGTCCCCTGCTCATTTTGGCAGCACAATTTTTTATCGGCATGCTCACAGCCTTGCTTTCAGCCGGAACAATCATTTTAGTTAGTACTGCTTTTTTGGGCTACCAGATGAACGGCAGTTGGCTGCAGCTAATCGGCGCTTACTTTCTGGTAATGGTGTCGATGTATAGTATCGGTATGTTGATTGCCAGCCTTTGCCCAACATTAAAAATTGCTAATGTAGTCTGCAGCTTTGTTTATTTTCCAATGCTGTTTCTATCAGGGGCAATGATTCCTTTTGAGCTATTTCCCAAAGCACTGCAACAGGTAGCCAGTGTTTTACCTTTGACTCAGGGGATTAAACTGCTGAAGTCAGTGACTATCAATGAACCTGTTGGGAATCCGCTGTTGATTGTTCTATTGATGCTGGGTATTACACTGCTGTGCGGCAGTTTAGCTGTCAGAATATTCCGCTGGGAGTAGCTTCTGATAAAGCAATAGATGTTATGCTGAGGCAGGAAATTTCTGCTTCAGTTATTCTGAAAGGGTGAGTCCAATGAGTACAGATTGTAAAGAAGAAGAAAAATTATACAGAATCGGAATTTTTTCAAAAATGAATCATGTGACAATCAAGGCTTTGCGTCATTATGATGATGTCGGCCTTCTAAAGCCCCAATACATCGATCCGGAAAACGGCTACCGCTATTATAGTTCCAGCCAGCTGCCGACTCTCCATCAGCTTCTGGCTTTACGTAAGATTGGCTATACTCTTGAAGAAATCAAACAGGTGCAAAATGGCGTGGACGAAGCCACGCTGCTGCAAAGAAAAAAGCAGCAAATTATGAAAGAAATTGCGGAACGAACAACCATGTTGGCACAGCTGGAAGGCTATCTTCTCTCAAAAGATGCTGTTCAGCACTATCATGTGGTGATAAAGAGCCTGCCGAAAGTAATTGTGGCTTCCATGAGAACAATACTGCCTACATATAATGCAGTTTTCTCCTATGTACCAGCAATGGGTGCTGAAATGGAGCGCCTCAACTGTGAATGCGCTGAACCTGAGTATTGTTTCAACGTGTATCACGATCATGAATACCGTGAAGAAAACATCGATGTTGAAATTTGTCAGTCCGTTACTGAAATGGGAACCGATAGTGAGCTTATTACCTTTAAAGAGCTTCCAGAGGTTGAAACAGCTGTATGCGTTCTGCATAAGGGTTCTTATGCTGGACTGCCCCAAGCCTATGCCGCATTGGTCCATTTTATTGAAGTTAATAACTATCAACTGATGGAATCTCCCCGTGAAAATTATATTGACGGCATCTGGAACAAAGATAGCGAAGAAGACTGGCTGACTGAAATTCAGTTCCCTGTTCAGAAAGCATAGAAGAAACAGCTGGAACAGAAGGGGAAGTGAAAAAACGAAATATTTTAGACTCTGCCTCAAAGTATATTGGCAGGAAAAAACTGAAGAAACCTTTGAGGCTTGGAACAAAAAGCAGAAAATTGCTGGCTTTTGTTCCAAGTTTTTTGGAGAAGAAAAAAAACAGTCGGAATAGGCTGACTGCTGTCCAAAAAGGGCTTTGGAAAGAGTAGGTGAATGTCATTCATATATCTAGCTAAAAATCAGTCGTTTAGCAGTCCTTTTTTTCTAGTACAAAAATACTGCGATTAGATAATTTCTCCTTCTTTCTTAAAAATAATCTATGGTTTTCTTTTTATCTCTCAGCAGCTCCTATATAATAAAAGGTAACAAATTGTGTTAGGAGTCTATTATGGAAAAAAAGATTTACGCATCATTTAATTCAGAAACGATTAGAGTTTACCAAGCCTATAATCATAAAATTGCCGCAGAGGCTACTTCGTTAGGTCATTTCGGTCCTTCTTTTAAGCTGGAGCGCATGACCTGGATTAAGCCTTCCTTCCTATGGATGATGTATCGTTCCGGCTGGGCATCAAAAGAAGGGCAAGAACGAGTGCTGGCAATCGACATAACAATTGACGGTTTCAGAGAGCTGTTGAAGCATGTTGTTCTTTCAACTTACGATGAACAGTTGTATCCAAGCTATGAGAGCTGGCAGAAAAAAGTGAAAAGCTCTGAAGTACGCTGCCAATGGGATCCCGACAAAGACCTTCATTTGGAAAAAATGGAACGAAAAGCAATCCAGCTCGGTCTAAGAGGGAAAATGGTAGAAAAATATGTCCGGCACTGGACAACGAACATCACCGATATCACCGAGGAAGTTCACCAGATGAAAAATCAAATTGATGCCGGCAGCTTTGATATGACCGCTCTTCCTAAAGAAAATGAGTTTCCTTTATCAGTAGAGGAAAAAAGAATCTTAGGTATTCAAGAAACAAGTCATTAACCAACCAAGAGGTGTAAACCTTCTGTTAAGAAGCAGCCGAAAAAGACAACTTGAGGTGATTCTATGCAAATCAATCGTTTACTGGAAATTATTTTGATTCTGCTCTACCGGAAAAAAACAACCGCAAAAGAAATGGCGGAACGTTTCAGCGTATCGGTTCGAACAATCTACAGAGATGTTGACACTTTAAGTGTCTCTGGCATTCCTGTTTATTCAGTCAAGGGGAAAAACGGCGGAATTTTTCTAGAGGATTCTTTCACTTTAGATCAGGCACTTTTAGGAAATGAAGAAAAGGATGACCTTTTTTTGGCATTAAACCTGCTTAAATCACTGGGAATTCTTGAGACGGATGAATTAATGCGCAAATTCGAATCCGCCTTTGATTTGACGGATTGGCTGGAGCTCACTCTACCTGCCACGCTGCCCCATAACAACAACACCTTTTCTCAATTGAAAAAAGCCATTTTGCTGGTAAGAAAAATCACGTTTATCTTTTATAGCCGCTATGGGCAGACCATGCTGATTACTGCGGAACCACTGAAAATTATTTTTAGAAGTCAAACCTGGTTTCTTCTAGGCTATGTACCTGAAAAAAAGGAGCATCAGCTTTTTCGAATCGACTGTATAAAAAGCATCACCATACTAGATGAATACTTTCATCCTAAATTACCCGAAAGTATCGATAATCTTTTTGACAAGTTTAAAGTGACTCTTCAATTCAGCAAGCGTATCGCCTATAACCAATATGACCGTTTTTTTTATGATGAGGTAAGTGTCAATCCAGATAACAGCTATAATATTACGTTTGAATTTACAGAGCTGGACGAACTCTATAGCTTTTTACTGCCGTTCGGCCGCAATGTCAAAATTATCGAACCTCTCTGGGTTAAAGAAAAAATTTGTGCACATGCAAAATATTTTTTAGAAAACAATTTATAATATGACATGGTATGGCACTTCTCCATGTTAGAATAAAAAAAACGAGAGGAGTGTACCTATGATTATTGAAAAAATCACAAAACCTGAACAAAAAATTGTTTCTTTCACGCAAAAAGGACTGGTTGTTACAGAGCTGCCAACTATTATTGGTCCAACCTTTATGAAGCTAGGTAAGTATATTAGCGAACAAGGGGCCAATATACTTAGCAACCCTTTTGTTTCCTTTAAAAATATGGATGATGATGGAAAAATTGATGAGTCTCAGATGGAAATGGAAATCGGCTTTCCTGTAGATCAGCTGCTTCCGGAAAAAGACGGCATCGTTTCATATGTACTGCCTTCCTACAAAGCATTGTCTGTACATTATGTGGGTAAATATGACGATATGGTTCCCATCTATGATGCCTTGCTTAATCAGATCAAGGAAAACGGAGATAACTTCATGCACTATTGTTATGAATATTATCTTAGTGACGAAGAAATAGACGAATCAAAACAGGAAACCATCATAGAGCTTCCTTATTATTAAAAATAATTCTATAAAACCTGAATATTTTGTGTTGGCGGAACATCTGCCAACACCTTTTTGAGTGTTAACACCTACTGACTGGGAAAATAAAATTGCCTAAAAACAGAAGGAAGTAAGAGTATCGCCCATATTCTCCGCCGTTTTATAAGTAAATCGAAAATCAGCAGCTGTATGTTTGTTTCTCTAATTAGCGATTGTAATTAAAAATGAAAAAATACCTCTTGACTCGTACCTTAGGGAACAGTTGATAATTAAGACAGAAGTTAATTATGAATATAAATCATGAACTAAAAGGAGAGACTAAAAATGGCTAGACCAACTACAAAAAACGATCTTATCACTGCGGGAGAAACAAACTTTAATGAGCTGACGACCTTACTAGATTCACTATCAGCTGAACAGCAAACAGCAGATTTCTCTTTTGACGTAAGTAAGGAAAAGGGCGAGCATTGGAATAGAGACAGAAACGTTCACGATGTGCTAATTCACCTATATGAATGGCATCAGTTACTATTAGACTGGGTAGAATCAAATATGGCTGGAGAGCATAAACAGTTTCTTAAAGAAGGCTACAATTGGCGGTCATACGGTGCGATGAATGTGGAATTTATGGAACAAAACAAAGACAGTTCTTACGCTGAAGCCTTGGCCCTTCTCAAAGCTAGTCACGCAAAAGTCATGAAGCTGGCAGAGGGATTTTCAAACGATGAATTATTTTCTAAAGGCGTATTCGCATGGGTTGGCGGCTCTACTCTAGGCAGCTACTTTGTCTCTACAACCTCAAGTCACTATGAATGGGCTCTTAAGAAAATAAAGAAATTCAAAAAATCTATTTCCTGAGGTGTCTATTAAAGGGGGTAATCAAAAGTGTTTTGCTTCAAGAACCAGGGAGGTACTGTTTAACATCAGCTCATGCCTCACTGTGTTTCTCAGAAATAAGCCGGACTATATGAAAATGGAGCCATTTTCATATAGTCCGGCTTATTGCCAAAGCTACAGCTTTGGGACCGCTATTTATTCGGTTTTTAGGAGTAGAAAGCGTTGAAGACTTATTTATAGCTAAAACTGATAGCTAAAGCGCTCTACCCATTTTCGATTTGGAAGATATTAGCCGAGTACGTCCTTCTGTTCTTACAAGGGTAGACAGTTCCTTCAACGCATCTTTCCCAGCCCATTGTTGACCTTTATCCGTCTGCTTTGTAAGAATCTCTGCAGTTTCAATACTCCATTCCTTCGCTTGTTCATTGGTTTTCCCCAGCTCTCTCAATGCCCAGGATACAGCCTTTTTGACCAGCAGGCGTTCATCTGCTGAATACTTTTTAATCAGTGTTAGATAGTCTTGAATTTCTTCATTCGTCAGACTGACATGAACAGATGTACTGGCAATTAGCGTAAATGCTGCCCGCTTATAATACAACTCTTCTTTATCAATCCAGCTTCTAATCCAACTATCGTAATCTGCGCGTGCAATCAGCACTGTTTTACAAAATAAATCACACAAGTCCCACGACTGAATTCCTGACATAAATGTCTCGATTTCCTTTTCAGTATAGTCAGCCGGCTGCAGAGCCAAAACAGCTAGTATTTTGCATTCATGATATCCAGTAGCCCATAAGGCTAAAATAAACGTTTTATCCTTAGGCAGTTTTTTAGCAAATTTTCTCAAATCTGCTGTCCCCACACCCAATGTTTCCTTTTCTGGAATCCCCAGTTTAACAACATTGTTCTTATACTTTTCCGAGGCGTGTTCCTTCAAATAGGTCAGGACATCTTCGATTGCTGTCCCCTTTTTATCAGTCAACTGCTTCCCCTCTTTCAGTTAAATTATTTTCTTTCACTTTACTATAGAAAATCCGGAAAAGAAACCACTATTTACTGCTTTCCTTTTTCAGCATATGCTTTGAAAAAAGTAGTCCCATGATACATAAAACCACTAAAAGGATAATTAAAAACAAGGTATTCTTCAGCGGCAGAGACTGCCCATTTAATAATCTGCGGAGAGCTTCAATCACATGGGTAAACGGGTTCAGCAGGACCAGCCAGCGAATTCCGTCAGAAATATTCTCTAACGGAAGCAGGGCCGTACTCGCAAAAAACAGCGGCAGCACAATCATATTCATCACGGTTTCATAGATGATTTCATTTGGCAGCTTCAGACTGATGCTGTAGGCAACATTTGCCATGAAAAAACCAGTTAAAAAGAGAATCAGGATTGCTAAAAGTCCCCCTGATACTGATAGCTGAAACCGAACTGACAACCCCAGACTAATAATCATCAACAAGAAAATTTCAATAAATGATAAAACAACCGCTTCAAGATTCTGTGCACTGATGATACTCGTCCTAGATACAGGTGCTCTTAACAGCCGCTGAAAACTACCTTCGTTTTTAGTCATGTAATTCATCATTCCACTGCTGCTGCAGGCGCCAAGCATCACTAAAATCATGATTCCCGGCAAAATAAAAGAGGTGTATGCTACTCTGTCCGCTCCTGAGACTACCGTGCTATACAACAGCAGCCAGATTAAGGGCTGAATAATCGTAACAAAAACGGTAACCCGGTAATGATAGCGCCATTTCATGTTGCGCCAAAGCAAACTTTTTAGACTCATTTTTCCAGCTCCTTTTCTGAAAGAATCTCAATAAATATCTCCTCCAATGAAGGCCGTTTTAACTGAATACCACTAAATGCCAGCTTTTTCTTAAGTAATAATTCTGTAATCAGCTGAATATTTTCAGATTCTACCCGTAGCTGTTTTCTTTCTTGCTTTGCAGCTTTTAGGTTTTCTTGAAGCAACACTGCGTAGGCCTGTTGTTGTTCCTGTGCTGTGTCAAAAGTCAACTGGATCACACGCTGCTGCAGATACTCCGTTAGCTCCTGCCGACTGCCTGCAATCACTTTTCGACCCTTATCCATGATAAAAATACGATCACTCAAGACCTCGGCTTCCTCCAAGTAATGCGTTGTCAAAAAGACCGTGGTTTTTAAGACCGTGTTGATTTTACGGATACAGCCCCAAAGTGCCTTGCGGGAAAAGACATCCAGGCCTACAGTCGGTTCGTCTAAAAAAATTACTTTTGGCGATGAAACCAGACTCATCGCAATATCCAGCCGCCTTTTTACACCCCCTGAATAGCTTATAATCGGATGTTCCGTGTACCCCTCCAGCTCAAAGATTTCAATCAGCTCAGCTATCCTTTTTTCAGCAGCTGCCTTTTCTACTTGGTAAAGCTTGCTTTGAAGCTGCATATTTTCTTTCAGTGTCAAAAACGTATCAATAGAAATCTGCTGACCTACACAGGCAATCTGTCGTCGAATGGCAAAAACGTTTCTTTCGGTCAACTCTTCACCACCTATGCGGATTAAACCAGCAGTTGGCTGACAGACCGTAGTCAGACAATCAATCAGAGTAGATTTTCCCGCACCATTTTTACCAAGCAAAGTGAATATCTCTCCTTCATTGACTTGTAAATCCAGATGATTAAGCGCAGTCACACCTGTCTTATATCGTTTTGTGACTCCCTTTACTTCAATCATCTTCTTGCTCCTCCCAAACAACAGGCATCAGAATCTCTGTGATATATCCTGCCGGATTTCCTTTAAACAATGCACCCGGACCTTTAATGTAGACCTCTCGGCAAGCCCCTGTTACAGTCAAATCATTTTTCTGAATATAAACGGATAGCTGTTTATAGGCGGCAGCCAGCGTATCGTAACTTCCTTTATGAATTAGGCTAAGTGCCCGCATCTGAGGAAATGTTTTTATGCCCACATCCGCTGCTGCCGGTTGTTCTGCAGTTGGTACACAGAGCTCAACCTCGCCGATTTTTGTTTTAGGATCTGTTTTGTAGATACAAAAGAAAGGAGCTCCTGTATTTCTCCCTCTGATTGCTTTAAAAATTGACGGCATCAGCTTTCCAGCTGAACGCACATCTCCCTGATAGCTTCTGTAAGCAACTCTTACAGGTTCAATATTCTTTATACTAATTTGCTCACTCATTGCTAAGCTCCTTTCTTCTGATAGGCAGCCAAAGCTCGCAGCTTTGACTACTGTGCATCTCCTGTTGAGAAGGATAAACCTCCACATCTGTTTTCAGCTCATATTCATACGCTGACACCGGCAGCCATTCTTGATAAAACCTTCTGTACAGCTGCTGTACTGCCTCTGGCATGCTTCCCTGACCTTTTAGCAGCAGCCAGCGCTGAGCCGGTAAGACTAGTTCTTCTAATCCATCCGGGCAGTCAGCTTCAAGCTGCTTGAAAACACCTATATAGTAATGAGCAGGCTGTGCTTTTTCAGCTACTGCTATACCGAAGATTGGACTTTGATTTTGTTTGCGGTATTCTACAAGCTGCTGCTCTAGCTCGCTCCCCATAAAATTCTGCCAAATAAAGGGAACTTCGTGAAAATTCCTCTCAATATCAGAACTTAACGGATACTTCTTACCTACAAAGAAAAGTGTAGGTTTTTCCTCCAAACGATACTGAAACTGTTCTCCGCCAGAAACACTAAGCGATAGCCGCAATCTTGGATAGATAGTCAGTTCTTCCTTTCTATGTACTACTTCAGAAGGCGGGAAACCATGAATAGACTGAAAGGCCCGGTTAAATGCTGTCGGCGAATGATATCCATATTCTTTGGATACAGTCAAAATCTTTTTCCCTTCCAGCAAATCAAAAACTGCCCGGCTCATCTTTCTGCGTCGAATATATTCGGATAAAGGAATGCCGACAATATAAGAAAACATTTTTTGAAACGAAGCAAACGTACAGCCGGAAATTCTAGCAATTTTCTGCGAATTTATCTCTCCTTTCAACTGTTTCTCAATATAAGATAGGACTTGATCAAAATGTTCCATCATTCCTAAACACCTCCTTGATTTCAAGTCTAGCATGAATAAAATTTATAGACCTCTCAATAAATAAACATGTTTTGCGAGCTTCTATCAAAATGCCCGGCGGTTAGCTATTCTCCGTTAAACACCCGCTTATTTCAACACTGAAATAAACTTTCTGTTTCTTTTTATTTAGTATAGAATAAAGAAAAAGAAACATTAAAGGAGCTGTCATGTACATACAAACACAACGCTGCCTAGTCCGACCTTTTGAAGAAAAGGATATTGATAACTTTATGCTTTATCGAAATAATCTGGATTGGATGATTCATCAGGGCTTCAAAGGACTGAGCAAAATAGAATACCAAGCATTTCTGCTAACGAAACCCGACTTTGCAAAAGGTGCGCAATTTGCAGTAAGCAATCGAAAAACGAATGAGTTGATTGGCGATATTTACTTAAAACAAGAAGATAGTACCTTCTGGCTGGGCTACACTATCACACCTGCTCAAGCCCGGAAAGGCTATGCTAGTGAAGTAGTCAGTGCTGTACTCGCTTCCCTCAGCACACATGGCTGCCGACAAATCAAAGCCGGGGTTCTTCCGGAAAATCAAGCCTCCATCCGCTTACTGGAAAAGCTCGGTTTTACCTATTCTGAAACTGATGACTATGGGGAGAAAGTCTATATAGAGGCGATAGACATCGCTGAATACAAAGAATAATCTGTGTCTACAATATAGATGGGAACGGTTGCGGCTTTATCTTTTTTTTACAGACAAGATACATAAAATTCCTAAAAAAACAGCCGAGTTGGCTGTTCTGAGAAAATAATCAATAGGTATTTTAAGGTTTGTATTAATTGTATGCTTATAAAAAAGCACTGCATCCTCTTCATTTTACCTATAATTAAATCAAAAATTACGAGGTGAGAATAAATGACTAACGATTGGTCGGAAATGAATAAAACTATGCAGGTACAACTGAAAAAAGAAGCTACATTTGATGATGGCATAAAGACGCTGCTGGAACTGCGGAAATCTGTGATGGAGGTACTCTATCAACTGAAGGAAGAACTGACTTTGGAGGATTTTAAGGCCATTCCTTTTATCAACGCCAAAGGATACCATAACAAAACCATCGCTTATTCCATATGGCACATTTTCAGAATTGAAGATATTGTTACCCACTCTCTTATAAAAGGTGAAGATCAGATTTTCTTTACAGGGAATTACCAGGAACGGATTGGCGCATCTATTATTACTACTGGAAATGAACTTGTAAAACAGCAGATTGCTGACTTCTCTGATACATTGGATATAGAAGAGCTTTATCACTATGCCGCTGCTGTAAAAGACAGTACAGATGCTATGCTGAAAAAACTGTCATATTCCGATTTAAAGCGAAAAATGACTGAAGAAAGTAAGCTGCTCCTTAAAGCATTACACGTAGTAAGTGACAACGAGAATGCCTGCTGGCTTATTGACTACTGGTGTAAAAAAGACATCAAAGGACTTATCCAAATGCCCTTTTCACGTCACTGGATCATGCATACTGCTGCCAGTCTGCGTATTAAAAACAAGTTATATAAATAACTTCCGAAAAAAATAGTGTCTGCTCCTGTCTCCATTACGATTAACAGCCGGCAACAAGCGGCTGCGTTTATATGCTTTCCTCTATGCCTAATAAGCTCCATACTTTAAAAACAGCCAATCCGGCTGTTTTTTGTTATTAAGAGGGAATTTTCCAATAAAAAGCTGATTACTTTTTATCCATTCAATTTTTTCAAAAAAACATTCCTAAAACCCCTTGTTATTTCCTCTATTCAGTTATATTATTATCAAACTGAAAAAGTTTTATTAGAAAACATCCATTTTCAAAAAAATGTGTAGACATTTTCTGAAAAATGAGTAATATAGGCTAAAGTATTTGATTCTCGTTGCTGTCCAACTAATCAAAGGGGTTATTTTTATGAAAGAACTAACAACTGGAAAACCGTTAAAACTCATCTTTCTTTTTACAATACCATTACTGATTGGAAACATCTTCCAACAGTTTTATAATATGGCTGACATGATAATTGTCGGGCAGACTTTAGGCAAAAATGCTTTGGCTGCTGTTGGTGCAACCGGCAGTATTACTTTTCTAATTATCGGATTTGCTCAAGGATTGACTTCAGGACTCTCAATCATAACCGCCCAGCGTTTTGGTGCTCGGGATTATCAAGGAGTCAAACGCAGCTTTGCTACCAGCATTTTGATTAGCAGTATCATCACAGTGATTCTTACTATTCTTAGTCTTATTTTTGTTCGGCCGCTGCTTTTACTGATGCAGACTCCTGTAGAGATTCTTGATGATGCACAAACCTTCATCTCAATCATTCTTATCGGAATTTTTGCTGCGATGGCGTTTAACTTATTGTCCAATGTCATTCGTGCCTTGGGAGACAGCCGAACACCACTAGTCTTTCTGATTGTCGCCAGTATTGTCAACGTTGTATTGGATTTGGTTTTAATCATCAACTTTCATATGGGGGTAGCTGGAGCTGGGGTGGCTACTGTTACCGCACAGGTCGTTGCCAGCATTCTTTGTGTATTTTACATTCAAAAGAAAATTCCCAATCTTCAAATACGGAGGAAGGATTTCTCTTTTGAGCGGTCTGAAATTAGAGATCATTTAAACGCCGCCCTGCCGATGGCTTTTCAAACCTCCATCATTGCAATTGGCGCTATCATTCTGCAGGGAGCTCTCAATAGCTTAGGAACAGATGTCGTTGCTGCTCAGGCTGCCTCAGGTAAAATTGATCAGTTTGCGATTCAGCCGATGATGTCCTTCGGCATCACCATGGCAACCTTTACCGC
Organism: Enterococcus sp. LJL51; assembly: GCF_054871795.1. Taxonomy (NCBI): domain Bacteria; kingdom Bacillati; phylum Bacillota; class Bacilli; order Lactobacillales; family Enterococcaceae; genus Enterococcus; species Enterococcus sp. LJL51. Next base: position 171,584 of record NZ_JBTXLW010000007.1, read on the forward strand.
CCAAAACTATGGTGCCAAAAAATACGGACGGATTTTGCAAGGAGTTAAAAGTGCCTTATTCTTAAGTATCGGCTTTAGTATTCTTGCCGGCAGTATTGTGATTCTTTTCGGCAAACCGCTGGTTACTCTATTTGTCAGCTCTAGTGAGACTCAGGTTTTAAATCTGGCACAAGTCTATTTCAATATTAACGGCAGTCTCTACTGGGTGCTCGCTATACTGCTGGTTGTCCGCTATACACTGCAAGGACTGGGGCAAACGGTGATTCCAACACTTGCAGGTATTATGGAGTTGTTTATGCGTTCCTTTGCTGCAATCTTCCTAACTGCTTTATTTGGATTCACAGGAGCAGCTGCAGCGTCTCCTCTTGCATGGATTGGCTCTACAGTCGTTTTAGTTGCTTCCTATATCAAAGCGGTCAAGCGCCTCAGAAAGCTGGATGAAGAAACGACCCTTGAACAACCACTAAATCAAAAAGTCATCGCTAAACCGTAAAAAAAAGAGCTGTATCAAACGAATTGTTTGGTACAGCTCTTTAATGTTGAGATAACAATTCTTATTCATACGATGCTGGGGATGAGTGACCACAGACCTAGCTTCTTCCTAAATAAACCGCTCGCTTTTGCTTAATTCTTCTCTTCTTAATTATTTAATCAGTCCATGAGAGAGCCAAGCTACACGAAAATTATATTCCTTCAGCAGCCGTTCTGATTCCCAATCATTCAACAGAAAGCTGCTCAACAAATCCATTACCAGCTCCATTGAAAAGAATAAAAAGGAGATTTTTTCTTCTCCGCTGTTCATGTGTAGATTATTTTTATCTAGTAAAGAAAACCAAGCTCGAATCATCGGCGACTCTTCCATGTCGATGGTTTCCATCGAATAACTTGTTTTGGAGCCCAACACCAGCAGCTTAATTCCCCGCCAATAATCAGAATTGCGGTTCATTTCTGCGACACGCTTTAGATACCGCTCAATCCCGTAAAAAAGCCTTTGCTGATTTTCCATAATACAATTCATAATATCTCTATGAATAATCTCAGAAAAATAACTTTGCAGGTATAAATAGAGATCATCTAAATCTTCGAAATATTTATAAAAAGCACCGCGAGAGATTCCTAACCGCTTGATAAGCTCTGCAACCTTCACTTGATTTAAACTCCGATCTTCAAATTCCTGAAGAACAACTGAGATAATTTCTTCTTTTCTATGTTGATTCAGATTTTCAAATGTTGGATTCGGCATCGGCTTTCTCTCCCTTCTTTTTCATTAAGAATAGCATAAAAGCGATACTCTGTCACAATAGAATAAATAAAAGCAGAGCCGCTCTTTTCCTGTTTTTAAGAGCGGCTCTGCTATGGCTATTTCATCATTCTGATCTTAGTGCTTCAACAGGGTCTTTCTTAGCTGCCCATCTCGCTGGAAGTGCTCCCCCCAGTAATGTCAGCACAACACTGATTGTAATCAGCAGCAGTGCATGCACCGGGTTTAGCTGTGCAACATTAGTTAAGCCTGTCATGTCTTCTAATATAATGTTTGTCGGCAGCGTCAGCAGATAGGCAATCAAGATCCCCAGCAAGCCTGAGCACAAACCAATAATCAGCGTTTCCGCATTAAACACCCGGGTAATATCTTTCTTTCTGGCTCCTAAGGCACGCAGAACGCCAATTTCTTTCGTTCTTTCCAAAACAGAAATATAGGTAATAATCCCCACCATGATTAGAGAAACAACTAATGATATTGAGGCAAAAGCAATAAGTACGATAGTAATACCGTCCATAATCCCACCGGTCATATCTGTCATGGTTTGAGCCAGGTCAGTGTATACGATTTTATCTGCATTATCTTTGCCGTCATTGTATTTGTCCAAATATTTAACAATCTCATCCTTTGCTTCAAAGTTCGTCGGATAGATAAACACCATTTGGGGCATACTGTCTCCGCCTAGATAAGCTAACGTGGATTGTTTTGTTGTATCATCCAATTTTTCCATTGTCATTACATTGACATCTGAATCCTTTTGATCTTTCACAATTGCAGAATCCTTTTCTGCATCGATAATTTCTTCTACCAGCTGATCGCTGTACGCAATTCCGCTGCTTAGAATAGCAACTTGTGTATCTTCTTTTTGACGAAGAATTCCACTAATTTTCAATGTTCTTGTAGAATTTTTGTACATATCTTCGTAATCATTTTTTGGTACATAGTTGCCAAAGTCAGTTTTAGAATAGTAGTCATTGTTTCCAACTAGCTTCAGTTCAGTCCCAACGATATCATTAAAATCAATTCCTTCTTTATCTGTAATATCAAAGCCGAGATTTTTTAGAATCGTTTCATCTACACGGTTTTTATTATCAATGACCAAAATAATGTCATCGGTATTTTCAGGATAGCTCCCAGCCATCACATCATAATTCTTTTTCAAATATCCATTTATTGATCCGCCCGTCGTTACTGGATAAGAAGACAGGCCCGCATTACTCATGCTTGATAATCCGCCCATGCCGCCTCCGCTGGTCTCATCTGCATTAAAATTAACTAGTTGAGCAGAGCCGTCGACCTCCCTAACAAGGTTCATTCCGACAACACGTGTGTAGCCAATACTGCTGGCTAGTTCACTGTCAATACCACCTAGATAATCAATATAGTCATCTGTGATATTATTTGTATGACGAATACTTGATTCAGCAGGGTTATACAGCACTACCTCATCCGTTTTAGCATATTCCTTTTTGCTAGTCGGGGAATTGCTCTGCATTTCCTTCATCGCGTCTTCATCCATATTCATTGCCTGTTTGGAAATCGTAATTGGATATTCCGATAGTGCATCATTCTGGAAGGAGTCAATCTGTTTCTGGAACCCGTTGGAAAGACTCAGAATCAGCGCAATTCCAATAATCCCTATACTAGCAGCGAACGCTGTCAGACCAGTCCGCCACTTTTTCGTAGCGATATTTTTTCCGGAAAGCTTCAAAGCTGTCCAAAAGCTCATGCTCGTTTTCTTCAGCTGATAGTTATTATCCTGCTCATATTCTTCATAAGGATTTGAATCATCAACTACATGACCATCTCTAAAATTAATAATCCGATCTGCATATTCCTCCGCCAGCTCTGGGTTATGCGTAACCATAATAACCAGCTTATCGTCCGCAATCTCTTTAATCAGATCCATTATTTGCGTACTTGTTTCAGTATCCAACGCACCTGTCGGCTCATCTGCCAGAATAATATCCGGATCGTTTGCCAGTGCCCGGGCAATCGCTACCCGCTGCATTTGTCCTCCTGACAACTGATTTGGTTTCTTGTGGGTATGCTCTTTCAGTCCAACCTTCTCCAACACTTCCATTGCCCGCTGTTTCTTTTCAGAAGATGAAACACCACTAAGCGTCATCCCCATCTCAACATTATCTAAAATACTTAAATGAGTAATTAGATTATAGCTTTGAAAAATAAAACCAACACTATTATTTCGGTAAGCATCCCATTCACCCTGTTTAAAGTTTTTTGTTGATTTACCATTGATAACCAAATCGCCACTATCATATTGATCCAGTCCGCCGATAATATTCAACAGGGTTGTTTTACCCGAGCCACTCTGACCTAGAATCGCTACAAATTCATTTTCCCGAAAATTGATACTAACACCATTTAAAGCGACCTGGGTAAACTCTCCAGTAGTATAACTCTTCTTTATATTTTTTACCTGAAGCATAACTCTCTCTCCTTTATTCACTCTGTTGCTCCATATTGTCTAAAACAGTTAGAACAACAGATTTCTTTCTATCTCTGTCAGACTACCATCGGATTATGTACTGAGTATGAACAAATGAGCTGTATAAAAACATATAACGCTTTCATTATTTTCTTATAAAAAAGTTAATATTTTTGACCACTGTTTTCGACAAATCCAGCTGCTAGAGTAAGACATCATTTATTTTTTCCATTTCAACAAGATTTTAGTTTATGATATAGTGAAACAGAAGAACGGAGGAATGACATGATTACAGTTCTGATTGCAGAAGATGATAAAAATATACGCACGCTGATGGCAGCTACACTTGTTCAGGATGGTTATCAGATAATGGAAGCAGCCAATGGGAAAGATGCCTTGGCTATTCTGGAAGAACACGCTGTAGATTTACTTGTAGCTGATGTCATGATGCCTGTTTTAGATGGTTATCAGCTGGTTGCAGCTATTCGGAAAGAAAACGAACGGCTGCCGATTATTCTGGTAACCGCTAAGGGAACACCAGAAGATAAAAAGAATGGATTTTTAGCTGGTATCGATGATTACCTAGTGAAGCCAATTGATTTTGACGAGCTGCTGCTGCGGATAAAAGCCTTGCTTCGCAGAGCTCAAATTAACTTGGAAGGGCGCCTATCTGTAGGCAATACCCTCCTTGATAAAAACAGTCTCTCAGTTTATCATGACGACAACTGTACTGAACTACCAAAAAAAGAGTTCTTACTTCTTTATAAGCTGCTGTCTTTTCCAAATCAAATATTCACTCGAGAACAGCTGTTGAACGATATTTGGGGCGCAGACTCTTTGACAGACGAGCGAACTGTCGATGTTCATATCAAGCGGCTTAGAGAGAAATTCGCCGACTCCGCTGATTTTTCCCTCATTACTATTCGGGGATTAGGCTATAAAGGAGCTGCACATGAATCGAAATAGACGCTCCATGTACGTTCATTTTTCTCTAGTTATTGCATTGATTCTTCTCGTATCGGCAATTATCTCAGGCATCTTTCTAGTTATTCTCATGCACTTTGGAATTGTGGAGTCATTATTCGGTTATCCGTTAATCCGACTGATAATCACCTTGTTATCATGTACAGTAATCGGCACATTAATTGCTACCTTCTTCAGTAAACGGATATTACGCCCATTGAATAAAGTGGTTGAAGGAACCCGGCAAATAGCTGATGGAAACTTTGATATACAGATTGATCCTACTGGAATGAATAATGACTTAGAAGATTTAATTCAGAATTTTAATCTTATGGCCAGAGAGCTGCAGAATGTTGAACTCGTCCATAAAAGCTTTATCAATGATTTTTCTCATGAAATGAAAACACCCTTGGTCTCGATTAACGGCTTTGCCAAACAGCTGCAAAATCCGGCTCTTACAGAAGCTGAGCGCACCAAATATCTACAGATTATTACGGAAGAAACAGCTCGTTTAAGTGCCTTGTCAGCGAATATTCTGCTTTTGTCCAAGGTGGAAAATCAGGAAAGTATTACCTTGAAAAAAACACGCTATTCATTAGACGAACAGCTAAGACACGCCTTGATTCTCCTTCAAAAGGAGTGGGAAGCAAAAAATCTGACTATGAGCTTAAATTTAAATCCCGTTTTGATTTATGGTGATTCCGACCTACTGATTCAGGTTTGGCTTAATATAATCAGCAACGCTATTCGCTTCACCGATAATGAAGGAACTATTCAAATCAACTGCTACCGTTTAGGGAACGAAGTCAAAGTAAATATTAAAGACAGCGGAGCAGGTATGTCGGATAAAGTTCGGCGAAGAATTTTTAATAAATTTTATCAAGGCGACAGCTCCCACCAGTCACATGGCAACGGACTTGGACTGGCGATTGCTAAAAGAATCATTACCCTCCACGATGGAAAGATTATCGTGAAATCAAAGCTTGGTGAAGGCTCAACCTTTATCATCATTTTGCCTCAAAAGAAAACCGAATAAATCACTTTTTTGTGCCGATAGCAGACGAATAAGGATGGGATAGAAGTGCTAAACGTTGAGAACCAAGTAGGTACTCGGAGCTGAACACTTTGGCACTGACCCCCAAGAATGAGAATATAAAAAAGAGGCACCTCCGTTGAATTTATTTTATATAATAAATTTAGCGGAGGTGCTTTTGATGAAGAAAAAAATGGCGTATTCTCTTGAAGTCAAAGAGA
>NZ_JBTXLW010000008.1:0-36901 GCF_054871795.1 Enterococcus sp. LJL51
TCTTGATTCCTCCTTTTGGATTGGTTCGCCAAATTAATTCTAAAGGATTTCAAGGTGTCTTTTCTATTGTTTTGGAAAATAAAAAAGATATTGGTGGAATTCCACCAACATCAAAAAGTATAGAGCCTAAAAAAGAGATAAAGGAACGCAATCTGACGTTCCTTTATCTCTTTTTAAATTAAAAATTTATCCTATAAAATCTGATTCAAGTCCCTCTTTTATTTTGAAGAACAGCTAATGCTGTTTAGCAATGCTATAAAATTGTTCTTTGAAGTATATGCATCTATAATTTGTGAAGTTTATTCTATGAGTGTCCGCTGGAATAAAGAATCAGCTGTATAACTACGACAAGTGTATTCATACCACAGTGGGCAATGATGGAGGTCCAGATTTTCCCAGTCACTTTATAGAGAATGGCAAAGAAAAGCCCCAGAACGAAATAAACAAAAAAGTTTCCGTCAAAATGAATAATGGAAAAAAGTGCTGAGCTGAGAATTGCTCCCAACCAAAAACCAGTCTTTTCATAATAGAAGAGATCAATTAATGAACGTCGGAAAACAAATTCTTCCATAATTGGTCCCCCAATAATTGTCGCAAAAACAAATAAGCTGTTGTTCAAAATAATTGAGATAATATTTTTAGTATTTTCTGAATTAGGAGCTGTATTTGTAATGGTCGTTTGAAGGCTAACAACAATTCCCTGAAGAAAGAGAGCCAGAAAGATGCCGCTAACTCCGAGAAGCAGAACGAATACTGGAGAGTGAAGCCGCCCCTTTTTTTCCACCATTGTTTTTTCTTTATCTTTTAGATATAAGCCAATCATTAAACCTGCACCTAAAATATAGGCTAGTGTGGAGGCTAAGACCACGACATCCTGCGAAGCTGATGCAAAGAGCAATGGTGAGACAAAGACAGCCAGGTAAATCAAAATCATTGTCATACTTGTTTTTTTAGCAGCCATAAAATCCTCTTTTCTTTTCAAGTGAGTAGTTCAAACTATCCTATAGAAAACTGAAAACCTATCTATTTTTTGTGGCGGAATCCTAATAAAAGGAAAATAAAAATTGAAAAAAACAAGGCTTCCCACAAGGTAGTTGTCCAGTCGAATTGCTTATCTACACCAAAAAAAAGATTTCCGGCATTTGCGATGAAAAGATAAACAAATGTAAGAATAATAGTCTGAGCAATGCGCTGTTTCATATTCGCTTTCCTCCTTTTTTTATTTTCCACTAATTCTATTTTAGCATGAAGTGCGCTAAATACTGGAATGAAATGGTCAATGGATTTGGGAGATAATCCAAAGTAAGATAAAAATCTTATTTTTCATACAAAAGACTTGCAAAGCAAATCAGAAATGAGTATTATAAATAGTGTGAGTTAGCACTCTCTTTGCAAGAGTGCTAAAAATCAAAAAATTTATCATGGAGGGATTTATTGTGTTAAAACCATTAGGCGATCGCATCATTCTTGAAGTCGCACAGGAAGAGGAAAAAACAGTAGGAGGTATTGTTTTAGCTTCAGCTGCAAAAGAAAAGCCACAGACTGGTAAAGTTATCGCGGTGGGAGAAGGCCGTGTATTAGATAACGGTACAAAAGTTCCTGCGGAAGTAAAAGAAGGCGATACAGTTATGTTTGAAAAGTATTCCGGAACAGAAGTTAAATATGAAGGAACAGAATATTTAATTGTTTCAGGAAAAGATATCATCGCAGTTGTAGAATAAACCTCTAATAATTTTTATAGTATTAAGGTAAATCTGAGCTATTAAGTATTAGAATTCTCAGGTAAATCCTAATAAAACAGAATGAACAATAAAATAAATAAGGTGGGAAATAACATGGCAAAAGAAATTAAATTTGCAGAAGATGCCCGCGCAGCAATGCTTCGTGGTGTGGATATTTTAGCTGATACAGTAAAAGTAACATTAGGTCCAAAAGGTCGTAATGTCGTTTTAGAAAAATCTTATGGTTCACCGCTAATCACCAATGATGGTGTAACAATCGCAAAAGAGATTGAATTAGAAGATCATTTTGAAAATATGGGTGCTAAATTAGTTTCTGAGGTTGCCTCTAAAACTAATGATATTGCAGGAGATGGTACAACAACTGCGACTGTTTTAACACAGGCAATTGTTCGTGAAGGGCTGAAAAACGTCACTGCTGGAGCAAATCCTTTAGGCATCCGCCGGGGAATTGAATTGGCTACAAAAACAGCGGTTGAAGAACTGCATAATATTTCTGCTGTTGTAGACTCAAAAGAAGCAATTGCACAAGTAGCAGCTGTTTCTTCTGGTTCAGAAAAAGTTGGTCAGCTGATTGCAGATGCAATGGAAAAAGTCGGTAATGATGGTGTTATCACTATTGAAGAGTCGAAAGGAATCGAAACAGAGCTGGATGTTGTAGAAGGCATGCAGTTTGACCGCGGCTATCTGTCTCAATACATGGTGACAGACAATGATAAAATGGAAGCTGTTTTAGAAAATCCGTATATTTTGATTACTGACAAGAAAATTTCAAATATCCAAGATATTCTGCCTTTATTAGAGCAAATTCTACAACAATCTCGTCCGCTGCTGATTATTGCTGATGATGTAGATGGTGAAGCGTTACCTACACTAGTATTAAATAAAATCCGCGGAACCTTCAATGTGGTTGCAGTGAAAGCGCCAGGCTTCGGTGACCGCCGCAAAGCAATGCTTGAAGATATTGCTGTTTTAACAGGTGGAACAGTGATTACTGAAGATCTTGGTTTAGAGTTAAAAGATACAACTATTGAAAACCTTGGTAATGCAAGTAAAGTAGTTGTTGATAAAGACAATACAACAATCGTTGAGGGAGCCGGCGGCAAAGAAGCGATTGATGCTCGTGTTCAACTAATCAAAAATCAAATTGTTGATACAACTTCTGACTTCGACCGTGAAAAACTACAGGAACGTCTGGCAAAATTAGCTGGCGGTGTTGCGGTAGTTAAAGTCGGTGCGGCTACAGAAACAGAACTTAAAGAATTGAAGCTGCGTATCGAAGATGCCTTAAACGCAACTCGTGCGGCTGTTGAAGAAGGAATGGTTTCCGGCGGTGGTACAGCGTTGGTAAATGTTATTGGTAAAGTAACAGAAGTAGACGCAGAAGGCGATGTAGCAACAGGTGTGAAAATCGTGGTTCGTGCATTAGAAGAACCAATTCGCCAAATTGCTGAAAATGCCGGTTATGAAGGTTCAGTCATCGTTGATAAACTGAAAAATGTTGATTTAGGTATTGGTTTTAATGCAGCCAATGGTGAGTGGGTAAACATGCTTGATGCAGGAATTGTTGACCCAACAAAAGTAACTCGTTCAGCCTTGCAGAATGCAGCCTCTGTAGCAGCATTGTTGCTGACAACAGAAGCAGTAGTTGCAGATAAACCAGAACCAGCTGGCGCAGCTGTTCCCCCAATGGATCCATCAATGGGTATGGGCGGCATGATGTAAGTAACCTCTAAGAACCTTGATTTTTCAAGGTTCTTTTTTTATTTTCTATTGTTTTTTACTGCTTATAGGGCTAAAAAGGGCAAAACTTTTCTAAAAAAATATAGGTTGTTTAGTTTGTTTAATAATCATAAATGAATCCCATATTTTAACAACGAGTCTTCTCCAAATACAAAGTATTCCTCATAGGAAAAGTAAAGTAATTCAATTTGGATAGAAGGACGACACAGATTTATCGCAGCATTAAAAATAGAAATAAAATCAAAAAAATGACAAAAAATACAGGGACATATGAAAATATAAATCTTCTCATCTTGTTTCCTATAGCTCGTTCATCAGCATCATTAAACAGCAAACAAAAAGGGAAAGACCAGAATTTTCCATTGGATAATTTTAGAAAATATCCAATCAATAATAAAATTCCAGAAATTGTAACACCTGCAAAGGCTATATCTAGGGCAAGCGGTAAATCACTTAGATTCATAATAAGTATCTCTCTTTTTTTGATTATATTCTACAAGGATAAAAGCAGAACAGCAACAAAAATCAGAAAGGCTGAATGACGTAGGAAGCTTGCAAAACGACTTTTTTACTTTCACATACGGATATATGATATAGAAATAAATTTTTCAACGAATAAAATTAGCAATAATGATGTATAGATTAGTAGAGCGGGACCCAAAAATCACTACTCGCAAAGAACAATTTCTCTTGAAGAATTTCTCCTGTAGTTTTAAGTAAGTTTTTTTATTTTTGACAAAGAAACAATATGAACTTGTACTTTTCATGAAGAATATTTAAGAAGGGGGAAGTTCAAATGTTTGAACAACTAATAAATATGAATTGCTTTTCAGTAAATAAAAAACTTGCTAAAGAAGCAGCGGAATTACTGGAAAGGTTGTACGGCTGTGAAATTAACTGTACTGAGATAGATGAGAGTGTGCCCTTTGCACACCATGCACGAGGCTGTACAATTGTCGCAGCAAAAATCTGTGAAAATGTGGTCATTTATCAAAATGTTACAATTGGTTCGAATATGAAATACAGTAAAGCTGTAAAGAAGTGGGAGAACGTGGGAAACCCAATCATTGCTAAAAATGTAATTATAGCAGACGGTGCCAAGATTCTGGGACCAGTAGTAATTGGTGAAAATTCAGCTATAGGAGCTGGAGCGATTATTACAAAAAATATTCCTGCAGACAGTGTTGCATTTGGTGTTAATCAGCATAAGCCCAAAGATCCTAATTATGATTTGCTGTTCAATCGGGATATGATTGATCCAGAAATAATCATTGAGGAAAAACATCGGCTAATCTCAGCTTTTGAAAAGAACAATTAAGAAACTTCAGAAGTTTGGATACGGTCATTAGCTCCAGAGACAGTTCAGCAACGGGTTTCCTCAACACGTAACAGCTGATATACTATCAAGAAAAGGGGGAAAGAGTTACTATGGAAAAAGAATGGCTGTATAGGAGTATTGATTCGGCGGACATAAAAGAAGCGATTGAACTGTATATCGAAGTTTTTTCAGCTGAACCTTGGAACGATCAGCTTACGTTTCAGCAGATTGCGGATTATATTAAAAGCTTACAGGGGATGAATACTTTTAAAGGCTTTATTTTACGAAATGAAGCAACCGGCAAATTGACAGGAGTAGCTTTAGGCTTTGTGAGACCTTGGTATCAAGGATTGGAATATCATATGGATGCATTTTACATTTCCAATGAGCTTCAAAGAAAAGGCATAGGGAGCTGTTTTATGACTAAAATAAAGCAGTCCCTTGCGGAAGAAAATATACCTGATATTATTCTAGATACAGAACGAGGATATCCTGCAGAAGGATTCTATTTGAAGAATGGCTTCAATGCTTTAGCAGCCTCTGTTTTATTAAGTGCAAGCACTCAAGAAGTATAGTCAAATAATTTACGCCAATACAAATAAGGAACTATTATGAACTCATTCCAATCTCTTTGGTTGGTTTGCTTGATAATAGTTTCTTTTTTATTCTACAGAAAGTTTATTGTTTAAGGGACATATTGACTGAGTGAAGGGCTTGATTAACAATCGGCAAGGATGCCGGACCTATGCCATGGAAGCTTAACAGTTCTTTTTTAGTTAGAGCTGCCAGCTTTGGGAATGAATCAATTTTTTTGTGAAGTAAAGCTCGCCGGGCTGGTTTTGATAATTTTTCTAAGAATTCCTGATAAGTCACTGGAAACACCTCCATTTTCTATAGCTAATATAACATATTTAAGAGATTAATCACGACGGTAAAGTTTACCAGCTTAAAAAAGGAGTACTGAACAGTAAGTCATTGACTTCAATTATCCACTAGCCTAAAATTATAACCATTAAGTAGCTTTATCCTATAAATGATGAAATGATAGACGGCATACTATTTTAAGCAGAAAGAGAGGCAAAATTTATGGAGAGATATATTGCGCTTTTACGTGGAATAAATGTAGGTGGTAAGAATAAGATATCCATGCCGTTATTGAAAGCAGCCTTTGAAAAAATCGGTTTTTTAGATATGGTAACCTACATCAACAGCGGGAACATTGTTTTTTCTAGTGATATTCAAGATAAAAGTGAGCTGATAAGAAAATGTGAGGCTGCAATAGTGGATGAATTCGCACTAAATATTCCTGTTACCGTAGTATCGGCAAAGGATTTAGCGACAACGCTAAGTAATGCGCCAGAATGGTGGAATATAGAAAAAGAATCAATTCATTATGCGATTTTCGTTATTTCTCCAGTTACTGTGGAAGAAGTGTTTGCTGAGGTTGGAGAGGTAAAACCGGAGTATGAACAAATTAGTCATCATGGCAATGTTATCTTCTGGTCAGCTCCACGAAAAACCTTTAACAAAGCACGCTGGTCCAAAATTGCCAGCTCGTCTGTAAATAATAGCGTCACAATTAGAAACGCCAATACAGTAAATAAACTACTTCAATTAACTAGTAAGTGAGAGTTATTATGAGACAGCGGCTGCTGTCTTTTTTTTATTCTAGTTTTAATTAGTTGCAAGAATATAAATACTCTGTCTTGTTCTATCATGGTTGCTATCAAATGAAATACAAAAAAATAAGTAATTAAAGTTTTTAGAAATATTTTTGTAATGTGTTTGACACAAAAGTAATGTTATGTAATAATTGATTGGAAGGATATAAAGAACATGGAGGAGTGGAAAATGGAAAGAAAGCTGTTTTGTGAAATTTCACCTCTGACCTATAAAATTTCAGTCTATAAAAATATAGTCAAACGGCATGTTCAAGACTACTGGAAAAAAGAACGCTTTTCTTCTGAAAAAAGAGAGGAAAAATTACCTGTATGCGTGTATAGGCATCGCTCTTTGATTCGAAGAAAGCTTGGCAATGTTGATTTAGAGCTTCAAAATAACAAGGCAGTGAATCTGGCAATTTCCACGCAAAAGGTCTCTGGTATTCTAATAAAGCCAGGTGAGACTTTTTCTTTTTGGCATCTAGTTGGGATGTGTACAGAAAAAGAAGGTTATTTAGAAGGACTAATGATTGGAAAAAATACCACTGTGAGCGGCATTGGCGGGGGAATGTGTCAATTTACTAATCTGATTCACTGGATTATTCTCCATACGCCCTTTGAAATTGTTGAGCATCATCATCATGACAACATTGATTTATTTCCAGATTATGGCCGTGTGATACCTTTTGGAACCGGGACATCTATTGTTTATAACTATTTTGACTATCGGTTTAGAAATACGACTAATCAAATATATCAATTAATCGTCTACACAGATGATATATATCTTAACGGTGAATTATATGCGGAAAATGAACAAGCCTACAGTTATCATATTAAAGGCGAAAATGAGTATTTTAGCAAATCACAAGGGGTTGTTTACAGGAATGGAGAAATCATCCGAACTGTAATTGATAGAAGAACCGGGAATCAGGTGAAAAGGGAACTGATAAAGAAGAACCGTGCGAAGGTCCTGTATGATACCACTCATCTAACAATAGTAGAAGAATAGCAGATTAGACTATAGTAATTTTTTCTTCTAATCACCCAATAATTGAGCTAGTTGAAATGACTATGGCTGTTGTAATAAGGAGTTAAAAAATAAGACCACCAGGGTCTTATTTTTTATTTTGGGAGCCGCTCATCAAGGAATTACGGGAAATAATGAACGAATGTAGGGAATTAGCAGCTGCTGCTGGATTAGGAGCAACAGTAACAGATGTACAGGATAAAATACATAAAAAAGATACTTCCATTGCCGTCCCCTTTGACCGTTATAGAAATAAATGAAAATGAAAGATAACAGCCCTGAATAGCTGTTTTGCAGGATAACAGCACTGCCTGCCAAACATTTAATCAGTGGATAATTGCGTAATATATACAATGAAGCAATTAAAAGCACACCAATCCATCCGCCGTAATCTGTTCGGAGAAACTCAGCAGCAAAAATTCCGCTAAACAGAACACCAGCGGAAATGAATACATTTAAAGGTGTTCGTTCTTCAAATTTTTTCAAGCCAATCAAGACGACTAAGCCGATAAGCAATGTAAAAAAAACGTTTTGTTTTTCCAGTGTAAAATAGGATTGGCGAAAGGCCATATCATAAGGAACTTCTGATAAAATAGCAAATAGTAGTAAACGGGAAAAATATTTTTTCACATTAGAGGTATGTACAAAACCTTCTACTAACAAAAAGCAAAACAAAGGAAACGAGAGTCTTCCTAAAAATAGAAAGATGTCAAAAAGCTGATTTATAAAGGTGAAAAAACTCTGCTGCTCACTGGGAAGCTGTTGAATGAGCGCAGGTGAAAGGTATAAAAGCTTTGCAGTATGGTCCATCAACATCGTTAGAATAGCAATCCACTTTAACGTACTGCCTGAAAAGTACCCTTTGTTTTCCATAAATAAACTCCTTTAGCTAAAAATGCTTCTTTTATTCTACCATAATTATTCTAAAGAATTTGAAATTTCGGACTAAGGATTATGTTATACTATTTTGGAGTGTATTTGAAAAAGTAAGCGGCGAATGGTTATATAGACTATTGTTAAAAGATAAGTGAAGCTAGTTTTTCTTCAGGAATAGCTAGCGAAACAGCGAATTTTCGTTCTTGATTGCCATAATCATTTCTGAAAAATTCGAATGCCGCTCTACTGGAAAGCGGGGGAAAAAATGAAGATTGTATTTTGTGATATCGATGGTACTTTTCAAGATATTGGCGGAGATGTACCTAAAATAAATTTTGATAGTATTGATGCGCTGCAGGAGCAGGGAGATTACTTCGTCTTTATAAGCGGACGAGGCTATGAACAGCTGCAGGAGATATTGGAAAAGATAACAAATGACTGTGATGTGATTTTTAGTAATGGTGCTGGTTATCGTTTGAAGGGTGAGCAACCGGTCTATCGGGCATGGCTCTCTCTTGAGAATTGTCGAAAATCTGCTGCTTTACTTGAAAAGCGGGATGTTTTCTATTTTATTCATACAGATAAAGGGATTATTATGAAACCCTATGAACAATATTTAGAACACTTTAAAGCATTGAGAGAAAAATTGAAGCCGATGGGCGAAGTTGGCGATAAGATTATGGATTTTAAAGAAAATTTCTTTGCGACACAATGTGAATTTGTGGAAAATCCCATAGAGCATTTGACGCAGCACCCTGAACTAAAGGCTTTGAAAATCGAAATAATGGAAGCGAGCGACGGGGAGATGGATTACCTGCGTGACACGCTGAATGATGATGAGACCTATGTCTTTTCTTCTTATGTTCAATGTCTGGAAATCGTCAATCCGATAAGCAGTAAAGGGCACGCGATCCAGCATTTTATGACCAATTTTCCTGATGCGGTCAGTTATGGTATTGGCGATGGCGAAAATGATTTAGCGATGCTTGAAGTAGTTGATGTGCCAGTTGCTGTGGCGAATGCAAAGGAGCTTGTTAAAAAGCAGGCTCAGGTAATTGCTGCTGACTGCTCAGAAGGCGGTGTGGGACAATTTATTTTTCAGCACCTAATACCTTCTGATAAGGCAAGCAAGTGGGGCTATTGAGCGTAAAAATCTAAAAAAAGAGAAAGCACCTGGAATCTTTATTACCAGAGTGCTTTCTCTTTTTTAGGCTAATGTCTTTTTATGCTTGCGGATTTTCTTGATTGCCCAGTCATAATGGCTGCTTGTAGAGGAGATTAGATATGCACCTAATGACGTGGTGTTTGTCCATTTATAATATTTTTTAGTAAAGAGCTCTTCATTGGTATGATGCTCTATGATTTCCAGCATTCTATCCGAGCTCTTATCAAGTAGCGCTTTTGCTTCAGAAAGAGGCGTTTGCTGATAGGCTTCCCAAATCTTCTGATTTAGCTCAGGAGTTGTTTTAAATGTATATCCAGGAGCTGGAATAGCAGGTTTTTCACCATCCATTCCTTCAGTATACCAGCGTTCCATCATGTTGTGCCATTCGTGAAGATGAATCAGAACATCTCGGATGTTCTTGTCCCGGTCTTCAAAGCTAAAAGATTGTTCCTGCTGTTCAGGAGTCATTGTGTCAACTACGATGCGCAGCTTCTGATACTCTTCTTTGCTTTGTGTAAGTAAACTGTCCTTTGTTGTTGGTCTTGCCATGATGGATACCCCTTTCTGTTTGATGATTCAAGTGTTATTTTGCGTATTTCTTAATTACCTGACATAGTAGTTCTGTTGTGTTCTTACCGCCTTTTTCGTCGTAGTAAGCGGCAAAACGTTCATCTGTCAGGTACATATCTGCCAAGCCTTTATGGGCTTCTGGTGAATAATTTGGCCAGCTGAAGCTTAGCCATTTTTTATGACTGTCATAAATAGTTTTGGCAGTATCAGATTCCAAGTCCTGAGTCTGCTGCAGTTCTTTTAACGCATTCAGCATGTTTTCTTCAATTTGAGTCATTTCTTTGAAAGTGCTCTCACTCATATTTTCCCATTTTTTATTGGAAGCTTCAACTTTTTTTTCGCCATATTTTTCTCTGATTTCTTGACCGTATAGCTGTTCATTTTCAGCTAATTTTTGTTGTTTAAATGCGTTGAATTTTTCTGTATCCTGCATATGAATCTCTCCTTTATGATAACGCAGTGTTTTTTCTACTGTCAGAAGCAGCAAGTCAATCTGTTCTCTTTTCTTGACGAGCTCATGGTAATGCTGTTCTAAAGCGGCTTCGAAGTTAAAATCTGTCTGATCTAAGCTTTTTCTAATATCCTCCAGCTTCATGTTCAGCGAACGGTAAAAAAGTATCTGCTGCAGCCGGTCGACTTCCTGACGACCGTAGATTCGATAACCCGATGAATTAACCCGCGCAGGTTTTAATAGCTTGATTTCATCATAATATCGTAGTGTACGTGTACTGACGCCAGATAGCTGTGCCAGCTTTTTTATCGTGTATTCCATTGTTATCCCTCCTGACACTCTTATCATAAACCTTTACGCTACGTGAAGGTCAAGTCTTTATTGTAAGAAAAGACGAAAAATAGGAAAACTTGTCATTTTTATAAGAAAAGGAGTAAACTTAAAGGTAAAGAAAAATTATTTCTATATATCCTTCAAAGAATCTATACACGAATAATAACTTTTAGCTAAAGTGTAGGAAAGTAAATAAATTTTTGATAGGATTTATAAGTAAGGGAGATGTGTGTGATGAAACTAGTTGAGACGCCGATTAACAGTAATTTGGATCTGAACAGTCTGTATCCGAATATCACAGGATATCTGTTTGGAAAGAAAGCAGTAAAGCATTTTAAATTGTATTCTTTAGATTATACGCAGATTATTTATGCAGATGTATTTGATAAAATCAATGTGGTTATGGTTAACCCAAAGAAGAAGATAAATAAACGGGAAATTGATTTTGTCATCAAGCGTCTGCTTCAAAGTACCCGGGAAGAAGTAACTGTTCATCTTGGAATTCAAAATGAGATGAAGAAAAAGGGGATTCTTTTTTCAGAACCGAGAAAAGATATTATTGTCGTTCAAAAGAAAATAGAAGAGTAAGAGTGATTGGAAAGGCACTAAAAAACTACTGCTTGCTTTTTCTATCATTACCAGTGATATCTGAATATACAGGAATATGGGGTAGATAGCGGCAGGCTAACATAATGAGCGGAGCCTCATTTATTTGATTTTTAGAGCAAGAAGGGTTTAGATGTTTTGCTGTGCGCCAACCCTTTTTTAGTTATTGAAAAGATTATAAAATTTTATGGTTGTAAATTCAGTAATATAAAAAAGGTAGCGGAGGAGAGATTTAAATATTGTCTAGCTTCACAAGAAAGCCCGTTTCAATAAAAAGGCGAGTCAGTTTCATGATGAACAGCATCATGAAACTGACTCGCCTTTTTTTAGGGCTAAATGATTTCGTCAAGCCTTTCTAATTAAGCAGCTGCTTTTTTTGAAAAGGAGAATTTCAATCCACCGCGTTCCTTTTTCGTCATCATTGCTAGAAGGAAAAAGACTGAAGCAAAGACGGCTAAAACAAAAATGTTAAATTGAAATTCCTTCAAGAAACTGCTATCAAGGGAAGTACTGCTTCCGATAAGTTCATTAGTGCGGACAAACCAATAGGTTGGTGTAAATGAGGCAACTTTATTGACAATGTCAGGTAGTATTTCGGATGGAACGAACACTCCGCCAATAAAAGAGCTGCCTAGAATAAAGATGTTATTTACTGCACCTACAAGCTCAGAGCTTTTTATCAATCCAGTGATAAAAATACTAAATGCAATGATTGCCAGTAAAAAGACTAGCGAGTTGGTAATAAAATAAGTAGTATAGGCTGTGAAGCCAACACCTGTATAAACCATTGCATAGGCGATGAATAATGCCCAGCAGATGACTGCAAACAACAGACTGCTTGTTAAAAGCTGACGGGAAAGCTTCTTTAGCGAGAGTGGTGAACAGCTGTTGCGGCGGCGAATTTCATCTCTGTTGAAGGCAAGATTAACAATCGAAATCCCGCTAAAGACAGTCATAAACAAGCCGTAAGCTAGCACACTGAATACACCACCAGTTGCTTTATTTTTTTCCAGCCGGTCATAGCTCTTATCAAATTCAATCGTTCCTTTTTCTGCTATATTTTCTTTCGTTAATCGATTGATTTCAACAGTATCCTTTTCTGGAAAAGCAGTTGAATAAAAGCGATAAGTAGACAGATAATGATTAATGATATTGTCTACATACATTTGATTGAAGCTGCCTGGTTTAACCTGAACTTCCAGCATATTGTCTGCTGTTTCATCTGCTTGAAGAGAGAGTCCAAAGTCTTTAGGGATAGTCAGGACATAGTTTAGTTCTTCAAAGTAGAGGGCATCGTCGATTTCTTCTTGAGTTCCTTTGAAATTAACAACCTCCATGGTAGCTTTTAGGTAAGCAATCAAATCTTTAGATTCTTGTGAATCATCATTATTGAAAATAGCAATTTTAGATTCAGTTGCTTCAAAGGCGGAATCAGTAGTTTTTAGATTGCCGGCATACATGAAGGAGATGCCGATACTAATGATAAAGCCTAAGAGAATGGAGACTTTATTTTCCCTTAATATATAATAAAATGTTTTAAACACTGACATATTGTGCTCTCCTTTCATAGATGAAGCTTAGTAAAACAAAAATCACGGTAATAATCCCCAAACAAATCAGATTGATGTAGAAGCTGTCGATATTTTCATAGTAGTAAAGCTTGTAGAGTCCTTCGCTGACCAAATTCACGGGGTTAATACGCCCTAGTAAAGGAACATATCGACTAATAAGGTATTTAACATCGGGAACCATCATTCCAGCTAAAAAGCTGCAGATAATCTGGAAAGAAACACCCAGCGATGTTTTTTGCTCCAGCGGCAGTTTGATAACATTCCCCAAAAACATCCCCATTGATATTGCCGTAACAGCCGCTAGTGTACAGGTTAAAAGTATTAATTGCCAGCGGGTGCCGAAATCTACGGCAAAGCCAAAATGATAGATAGCAAGAATCAAATACAGTTCAATAATGAAGACTGTGAATGCCGCTGCTAGATTAGCCAGCACAATAATCATTTTATTTTGAGGAGCCATACTTAAACGAATCCCGTTAGCTGATTGATTGGCTTGTTCATCATTAGTATTTTCTATTCCCCAGAAAAAGCCGAACATGCAGCTCATTCCTACTAGTGTAAAGAAGAAAAAGCTTTTAGTACTATTGTTGCCAGTGGACTTTTTAGACAACTCAATGTAATTTTGCTGCTTACCGATATCGTTAGCTAAGCTAGTCGCTAAAAGAGCGGGATTTTCCTGCTGAATATCCGATAAAGTTTTCTTCGCCTGATTAAATTGGTCAAGGAAAACACTTAGCAAGCTTTGTCGAATGCCTTTCTGATTTAATGTCAGAGTGATGTCCTTATCTGTCAGAATATAATAGCCATAGATATCCCCTTTATTCATTTGTTTCTCAGCCTTTTCCTCAGAGAGGTTAACCGGCTTAAACATTTTTGTTCCATCGTTTTCAATTTCTTTCAGTGTTTGAAGAAATAGCTCACTCTGATGCTCATCGTTAACTGTTTTCTGAACAATCCCAACTGGTACTTTCTCAAAGTTCACATTGGCATCAAGATTGCTGAAGGCCGCTGTAAAGAAGATACCCATACAGATGGGAAAACCGAAGGTCCAAAACATCAAAGGTTTATTTTTTAAAACTACTTTTAATCGATAAATATATAAATGCCAAAACATCGCTTTTCCTCCTTCTATTTATCCCGCAGCTCACGGCCGGTTATTTCCAAAAAGACATCATTCAAGGTTGGTTGCTGCGTGTGGAAGTTCCCAAAAGCAACTTGTTCCTCATCAAGGATGGCAAGGATATTCGTTAAAACAGCTTTGATTTCTTCCGTATTAATGGTTGCGAACATGTCATTGTATTTTATGTCGGTTACTTTAGGCAGATTCAAGATTCTTTGCTGGACTGCTTCCGGGAAATCAGGAATTTCAATGATAATTTTTTCGTTCATATGAATCATAGCTTTCAGCTGTTCTTTTGTTCCCTGGGCAATCACCTGTCCTTTTTCAATAATGACGATATTGTCGCAAAGCTGTTCTACTTCCTCCATATAATGTGTTGTGTAAATAATAGTTGCACCTTGGCGATTCAATTCTTTGATACTGTCCAGAATCTTATTCCGGCTTTGCGGATCCACGGCAACTGTAGGTTCATCCAGGAAAATCAATTCAGGCTTATGAGCAATTCCGCAGGCAATATTCAACCGGCGTTTTAAGCCGCCGCTTAGTTTTTTGGGAAAGAATTTCGTAAAATCTTCCAAGCCGACTAGTTGAATAACATCCTCTACATTTTTTTTCCGTTCCTGTTTATTCGTAATATATAAGCCGCAGTAATAATCAATATTTTCAGCTACAGTAAGTTCTTCGAATACTGCAACCTCTTGAGGAACAACGCCAATTCTTTTTTTGATGTCGTATTGATCCGGTGCCATTTCTTTTCCGAATATTTTTATCTCACCCTTATCATAGGTGAGCAGGGAAAGCATGCAGTTGATTGCCGTTGATTTACCGCTTCCGTTGGGACCCAGCAAGCCTAGGATTTCTCCTTCCTTTACCTGAAGGTTAAAGTGATTCAATGCTACCAGTTTTCCGTATCGTTTAATTAAATCGTTAATTTCAATAATCATGTTCTCATTCTCCCTTTTTCAATTTATAATGTAACTATACAGGAATGATTATTGATTAGTTAGTGACTATCTTCATAAGTTGATGTGACATTTGTCACAATCTTGTGAAGACTGACTATCAGGTTAAAGAGACAGGAGAAAATTATGGAAAGATTTACAATAAATAACTTTATGGAAAAGAGTCTTCTTCTTTTGCTTAGTGCACTGCTTCTATTCAATGAGGCATATCAAACGGAGTGGATTATCTTTATTTTGCTGACGATGCTTTTCAGTATATTCATCTGGGTGGTTCAGGAGCCCAAATTATCGATACTTTTTGTTCTAGTTATGCTGCTGGTTTCATACTGGTGGAAAGAATATGTTTTTTTTGTTCCTTTTTTTTTCTATGATGGAGGCTTTGATGAAAATCATTCAGTTCTCATAATCAACAGTGGTCTGCTATTTGTGTTTCTACTATATAATGAGCAGTATGAACTGCCGATAAAGTTTTATGTCATCCTATTATGCAGCTTGGCATTTTATCTAGCTTATCGTTATGTGGGAACTGAGCGTCTGAAAGAGCACAGCCGCTCAATTGAGGACGAACTATTTGCACATCAATATACCTTACAGCAGCAGAATGAGAAACAGCAGGAACGGCAGGAGGCTGTGATTTCTTTAGAAGTATCTAATGAAAGAAATCGTATTGCCAGAGATATTCATGATAATGTGGGGCATTTGCTATCCAGCAGTCTGCTGCAGCTTGGTGCGGTCCAGACCATCAATCAATCAGAAAGCTTAGAAAAGCCCTTGGAGCAGTTAAAAGAAACAATAGCCGAAGGTATGGATAATATTCGGTCAAGTGTCCATAACCTTCATGATGAATCATTAAGTTTATCTATAGCCATGCAGAAAATCATCAATAATTTTCAGTTCTGTAAGGTTGAACTGACTGGAGAATTTCCAGAATACTTGGATAAGGAATGCAAGCTTGCATGTATTATGATTGTTAAGGAAGCACTTTCTAACGTAATGAAGCATAGTAATGCAGATAAAGTAACAATAGTATTTAAACAGCATCCTGGTTTTTACAAACTAATGATTTCAGATAATGGTTCTAAAGTGACAAGAGGGAAAAGCTTAGATCGAGGCATTGGATTAATCAGTATGGAGGAACGGCTGGCGAAGCTTGGCGGTCGTTTGAATCATCATCAGACCAATGAAGGCTTTAGTTTGATTGCTGTATTTCCCAAAAACAAAGGAGAGAACATATGATACGATTGGTAGTGGTAGATGATGATTACTTAGTAACAACTTCGTTGAAAACAATTATCGAGGTAGGTCAGGAGATTGAGGTGGTCGGCATCGGTCATTCGTCGTCGGAAGCAGTTCAGCTGTACCAAGAATTTAGTCCGGATATTTTACTGACAGATATTCGGATGGGCGAGAGTACAGGACTGGATGCAGCAAAGGCGATTTTATCAGAGACTCCGGAGGCAAAAATTTTACTTTTGACAACTTTTTCGGATGATGAATATATAGTTGAAGCATTGAAAATTGGCGTGAAAGGCTATTTGCTGAAACAAGACATGGAAGCCATTGTTCCTTCAATAAAAGCAGTGAATAATGGTCAGTCGGTTTTTGGTCACACAATCATTGGAAAGCTGCCAAATCTGCTTCAAACTGAGAAAAGTGAAAAAGTATGTCCGTTTGAACTGACAGAGAGGGAATTGACGACAGTAGCATTGATTGCTGAAGGCATGAACAATAAAGAAATTGCTCAGGAACTGTTTCTTAGCGAGGGTACTGTGCGGAACTACATCAGTTCACTGTTGGAGAAGCTGGAGCTGAGAGATCGGACGCAATTGGCAATTTTTTATTATAAACACCTAAAATGAAGTATAAAAAATAGGGAAATAAGTAGATTTGACAGTAGTTCATTCAAAATCGTTGGGTTTTCTGCTGTTTTTTTGATAAAATAGAGAAATGAAAGGAAAGATGAAAATTGAAAGAACTCTTTCTGAAATATAAAGAAGTCATTGCCTATCTGTTTTTTGGCGTGGCAACGACTTTAGTAAATATTGGCGTATACTTCATCTGTACAGATGTTTTATCGCTGGACTATAGAGTGAGTAACGGCATCAGCTGGTTTTTGTCTGTCTTGTTTGCTTTTTACACAAATAAGTATTTTGTTTTTCAGAGCAAAGGAGAAGGACAGAAGTCTTTTTGGAAGGAAATGCTGCTTTTCTACTGGTACCGAATCCTGTCATTTGCTATTGACATGGCAGTTATGATTCTGCTGGTGGAGGTATTGAAGGCGCCGGATTTATTCGCAAAGCTGGTGACACAAGTAATCGTTGTAGTTTTAAATTATTTTTTCAGCAAATTTTTTATCTTCAAGAAAAAGTCTTCGTAGCAGAAAGTCTGCGGAGATAAAAACAAAAGGATCGAGGTTGCACAATGGAAAAAATTTATCAAGACGACAGTTTGACACTTCACACGGATCTTTATCAAATTAATATGATGAAAACCTACTGGGAGCTAGGTAGAGCAGATTTGCATGCTGTGTTTGAATGTTATTTCAGAGATATGCCTTTCAGTAATGGCTATGCGATTTTTGCTGGTTTGGAAAGGCTGGTTAATTATTTGGAGAATCTGACTTTCTCTGAAACTGATATTACTTATCTAAGAGATGTAGAACACTATCCGGAAGCGTTTTTGGACTATCTTAAGACATTTAAATTCAGCTGTACTGTTCGTTCTGCTCTTGAAGGGGAAATTGTTTTTAATAACGAGCCGCTAATTCAGATTGAAGGACCGTTGGCACAATGCCAGTTAGTCGAAACGGCACTTTTAAATATGGTGAATTTTCAAACATTGATTGCTACTAAAGCAGCCAAAATTAAATCAGTGATTGGCGATGATCCGCTGATGGAGTTCGGTACACGTCGGGCGCAAGAGCTGGATGCAGCCATTTGGGGTACTAGAGCAGCTTATATTGGCGGAGCAGGAGCGACAAGCAACGTTCGCGCCGGAAAGATTTTTGGTATTCCAGTTAGCGGCACTCATGCGCATTCATTGGTTCAGTCTTATGGCAATGATTATGCTGCATTTAAGGCTTACGCGCAGACGCATAAAGACTGTGTATTCCTGGTTGATACGTATGATACATTGAAATCGGGAGTACCGAATGCGATTCGCGTAGCAAATGAGATGGGAGATAAAATCAATTTTCTCGGTGTTAGAATCGACAGCGGCGATATGGCGTATATATCTAAAAAGGTTAGAGAACAGCTGGATGAAGCAGGGTATACTGATGCAAAAGTCTATGCTTCCAATGATTTGGATGAAAATACAATTCTCAGCTTAAAAATGCAGAAAGCCAAAATTGATGTTTGGGGTGTTGGTACAAAACTGATTACAGCCTATAATCAGCCGGCATTAGGCGCAGTATTTAAACTAGTTTCAATTGAAGATGAAAACGGCGTTATGCAAGATACAATTAAACTGTCCAGTAATGCAGAAAAGGTTACAACTCCTGGGAAGAAACAGGTTTGGCGGATTACTAGAAAATCCGACAAGAAATCAGAAGGTGACTATGTGACACTTTGGGAGGAAGATCCGAGGAAAGAAGAAGAAATCTTCATGTTCCATCCTGTTCATACCTTCATCAATAAAACGGTTCGTAATTTTGATGCTCGTCCTGTCCTACAAGAAATTTTTGTGGAGGGTAAACGGGTCTATGAGCTTCCAACCCTTGAGGAAATCAAAAATTACGCCAAAGAAAATCTTGATTCTTTATGGGAAGAATATAAGCGTGATTTAAATCCGCAAAAATATCCGGTTGATTTATCAACAGAGTGTTGGAATCATAAAATGCGTCTTTTAGAAAAAGTCAGAAAAGATGTCAGCAAGTTTAATGACGGCAGTAGTTTGTAATCAAGTGATGTTAGAGAAATGGAATTAAACGGATTCATAGAAACGATAGAGATTTCTAAAAATCGTTGAAAAAATTGGAGTTCACCGCAAAATTGTCTACATTTAGTATATGATGGAGGGATTTTTTATGAAGGCACTGCAGCAGGAAATTATTAAAGAATTAGGTGTTAAATCAAGAATTGACCCGCAGGAAGAAATTCGTAGAAGCATTGATTTCATGAAGGCTTATCTTTATAAGCATCCCTTTTTAAAAACACTGGTTTTGGGCATCAGCGGCGGCCAGGATTCAAGCTTGGCAGGACGACTGGCTCAACTGACTATGGAAGAGATGCGCAGTGAGACTAAGGATGAACGCTATCAATTTGTCGCGGTTCGTTTGCCTTATGGTACACAAGTAGATGAAGCCGATGCACAGAAAGCATTAACCTTTATTCAGCCGGATGTTTCGTTAAGAGTGGATGTTCGTCCTGCGGTTGACGCTTGTGTGGCAGCACTTGAAGCATCAGGAGAAAAAATCAGTGACTTCAATAAAGGCAACATGAAGGCTCGGCAGCGAATGATTGTTCAGTATGCAGTTGCAGGAGAACGTCAGGGTGCGGTGATTGGAACGGACCATGCAGCAGAAAGCATCACAGGCTTCTTTACCAAATTTGGAGATGGAGGTGCCGATATACTACCTCTATACCGCTTAAATAAACGTCAAGGCAAACAACTGCTTCAAGCATTGGGAGCAGACGAGACCCTTTATTTGAAAGTTCCTACTGCTGATTTGGAGGATGATAAACCGCTGATTGCTGATGAAGCTGCATTAGGGGTCAGCTATGATGCGATAGATGACTATCTGGAAGGAAAAGAAATATCTGAACAGGCAGTTGAAAAAATAGAGGGCTGGTATCTAAAAACACAGCATAAACGTCATTTGCCGATTACCGTATTTGATGATTTTTGGAAATAGAGTGAAAGAGGTCGAGACAAAAGTGTTTAGCTCCGAGAAATAAGACGAATTATCCGAAAATAGCTTTTCATATTTTTGAGATAGTTCGGCTTATTTCCGAGAGAGCTACTTTTGGAACGCCGTTTATTCGGATTTTAGAGAAAAAATTCAAATAGTTGCTTAAGCGAAATGGTTTAACTGATGAACTTTAAGCTTTGCAGTTGTTGTAGAAACAGCTCTAAGATAGAATAAAAGCTAGTATGAGAATCTAATAGTTTCCCGGAACAATTATTTGTGTTATTTAAAATAAATTGTTAGAATCGGAGTATAGATGTCGAAGTGTTTCTTCTTTTTTCTCGATGTAGCAGGACTGATAAAATCAAGCTGTATGTTTGGTAGAAATACTTTAGGAGAATTGTCTAGAGACTTGAACTTCGACAGTCAAATCAGGAGGTATAGCAGATGGACGGTAGTAAAATTGATGGAAAACCTGTGACGGAAGAAATGCTCCTAGCAAACGGCTACAGAAAATATATGGGCGAAGGCATTGATATTTATTATAGTAAAGATATTTGTGCTCATATAGGAAACTGTGTACGGGGGAATCCCGAAGTGTTTGAAGTAGGTAGACGTCCTTGGATTATTGCCGATAACGGCTCGGTTGAAAATGATATTCAAGTAATTAATACCTGCCCAAGCGGTGCCTTAAAGTATATCAGAAAGGACGGAAAATAAATCATGGAAATTAAAGAAGAAAGCGGACGTTTTGCTCTTTATAATGATGAAAATCAGGAAATTGGAGAGATGACCTGGTCTGACGCTGGAGCTGAAATGATGATT
Source organism: Enterococcus sp. LJL51 (assembly GCF_054871795.1). Classification (NCBI taxonomy): domain Bacteria; kingdom Bacillati; phylum Bacillota; class Bacilli; order Lactobacillales; family Enterococcaceae; genus Enterococcus; species Enterococcus sp. LJL51. The sequence goes on from NZ_JBTXLW010000008.1 coordinate 20,820, forward strand.
ATTGATCATACCTTTGTTGAACCAGAATATAGAGGACAGCATTTGGCAGAAAAATTGGTACTGAATGGCGTAGAAAAAGCTCGGCGGGAAGGGAAAAAGATTATTCCTCTATGCCCGTTTGCTAAAAAAGAATTTGATACAAAGCCTGAGTACGGAGATGTATTAAGAAAATAAAAATTATAGAAAATGAACTAAAATTAGTCTTTGGGGTAATAATCCTTCTAAAAAAAGAAAGCAAGCTTGATTTTGATGCAACTATTGAAATCAGACTTGTTTTTTCTTTTATCCTCTGGCCTTTCTTCATATCTCTCCCGAAGTTTCGTAAACTTAATACCGCGAGTGATAAGTAGTATACTTAAAGCACAACTTCTTATTTTAGAAAAGAAGGGTGAAAAAAAGTTGAAAAATCGAATTGATTTCAAAGATAAAAAGAAATTTACAGCTAGTAATTATTTTCAAAATATGCTAAAGTGTAATAGATGTAATTTGTGAATAAGGAGTATGAATAGATGTATAATTTTATTTTGACTGTTGTCATTGTTCTTTCAGTGATTATGGTAATCTCAATTTTGATGCAGCCAAGCAAACAAAATAGTGCAGCAAGTGCTTTTACCGGCGGAGCGGATAAGCTTTTTGGTAAGCAGAAAGCTCGTGGCTTTGAAGCTGTGATGCAGCGTGCAACAACTGTTATTGGTGCTACATGGATGATTTTACTATTTGTATTATCGTTTCTTTCATCTAAGTAATCAGAAAGAAATAGTTGATTTGTATAATAGGATATAAGCAAAAGCTATTGGTTTTGTTTTACCTGTGTACTATCGGTAAATTATGCTAGTTGATTTTTTAAGTCTGGACGTATTCATCATGAGTATTCGTTCAGACTTTTTTTGATGCCCAAATATACAAATTCTGTTGAATAAACGAACTGCTACCTACAGTTTCTCTGCTTTTGATGAAGTGGTAGGTATAGGTCTTTTATAGTCAGCAAAATTGTGTTTTTACAATTTATATAAATAACCGCTTTGCTTCTAAGAGGCTTTCTGATAAGAATATGATAAAATGAGATTGAGGTGAAACAAATGGAGAAAAAAATAAATCTGCCTAAACCTCTTTTTATTAAAAAAGGAGCAAAAGCAGTTCTTTTATTTCATGCCTATTCCGGCAGCAGCAATGATGTTCGGATGTTGTGCCGTTATTTAGAAAATAAAAATTATACCGTATACAGTCCGATGTTTTCAGGTCATGGAACTTTAAATCCGGAAGACATACTGGATCAATCTGTAGAAAAATGGCAGCAGGATGCTCTTCAGGCAGTTGCTTTTTTGAAAGATCAAGGGTATGGTCAGATAGCAGTGTTGGGCTTATCGATGGGCGGCTTATTTGCGGTCAACCTTTTAACGCAGGAAGAGGAAGCTGTCATCGGCGGCGGTTGTTTTTGTTCCCCTATATTTCCTGTTAAGACGCGTGTACCAGAAAACTTTATTCTCTATGCCGAAAACGTGATAAAGCTATCTGGAGAATCAGAAGAAGCCGTCGAAAAAAGAATGACTGATATACGGTCTCGGTCCGTTGAACAGCTACGGCAGATAGAAAATTATGCTGAAAAAACAGCAAAAGCATTAGATAAAATAGATACGCCAGTTTTTATTGCTCAAGCTGGTCAAGACGAAATGATTGATCCAAAAGGTGCATTTCAAACGGCAGCGGCTTTGACTGACACAAAAATTACATTTAACTGGTATCCAAACAGCGGACATGTTTTGACTGTAGGACCGGAACATAAAGAACTAGAACAGGATGTGGCAAACTATTTAGAGACCCTATCTTGGGATGAGGAGAAAGAATGACAAAACAAACAATTAAGGAAACGATTCTTGCTTATTTGAAGGATCAAAAGAAAAAGAGCTTTTCAATGGAGGAACTGGCTGAAGGATTGCAGCTGCAGAAAAGTGCTGATTTTAAGTTCTTGATTCAAACAGCAGCAGCTTTAGAACGGGAAAATTTGATTGAATTTACTAAAAAAGGAAAAATTAAGCTGGTTGAAAAAGGGATTTCTGTAGAAGGTGTATTTCGAGGGAACGAGCGGGGATTTGGCTTTGTGACAATCGATCCAGAGGAACCGGATATTTATATTGCTAAAGAGCATACCAACTATGCGATGGATGGTGACACAGTGCTAATTGATATTATTCAGCCGGCTGACCCATTTTCAGAACGTGGAGCAGAAGGAGCAGTCCTGGAAATTAAAGAACGGGCAGTTAGTCAAATTGTTGGTGAATTTTTTGCTTATAGCGAAGAAGAAACAGCGGAAAGTGATTTGTACGGCTATGTTCTACCGAAGGATAAAAAAATATCTGGATTAACTGTATACATAGCTGCTGAAGGCATTCGTCCAGTAGCTGGAAGTATTGTAATTGCAGAAGTAACGCACTATCCTGAAAAAGAATACGCAAAAAGCTTGGAAGGAATTGTCAAAAAGGTAGTTGGTCATAAGAACGACCCGGGAATGGATATTATGTCAATTATTGTTGCACATGGCATACCGACTTCATTTTCTGATGATGTTATCACCCAGGCTGATCAGGTTCCGGATACAATAAACGAACAGGATTTAACCGGCCGCAGGGATTTACGGGATCAGGTAATCGTGACAATTGACGGGGAAGATGCAAAGGATTTGGATGATGCAGTTACTGTTCAAAAACTAAAAAATGGGAACTATTTTTTAGGGGTTCATATTGCGGATGTTTCTCACTATGTAACTGAAGGCAGTCCAATGGATAGTGAAGCCTATGAGCGGGGAACCAGCGTATATTTGACAGACCGGGTAATTCCGATGCTGCCGCAGCGCTTATCCAACGGTATCTGTTCACTGAACCCCAAGGTACCTCGGCTGACATTAAGCTGTCAGATGGAAATATCTTCTGATGGACTCGTTGTTTCTCATGAGATTTTTCCGAGTGTGATTCAGACGGCGGAGCGAATGACCTATACAGCGGTTAATGAGATTCTTGAAGAACAGAATGAAGAAACCATCCTCCGCTATGAGCCGTTAGTACCGATGTTTAATGAGATGGCCGAACTGCATAGTATTTTAGAAAAGATGAGAGAACGTCGGGGGGCTATTTCATTTGAAGACCATGAAGCGAAGGTGCTGGTCAACGAAGATGGACAGCCGCAGGATATTATTTTACGCCAACGTGGTTTGGGAGAACGTCTAATTGAATCCTTTATGCTGGCTGCTAATGAAACTGTAGCCCGTCATTACACAGAAAAGAAGCTGCCGTTTGTTTATCGAATCCATGAACAGCCTAAAGAAGAAAAAATGCAGCGGTTCTTTGATTTTGCTGCCATGCTAGGTATTTTGGTAAAAGGAACCAAAGCAGACATTACACCAAAGGATCTCCAGCGGGTACTTGAACAAATAGAAGGTAAACCAGAAGAAATCGTAATTAATACCATGTTGCTTAGAAGTATGCAGCAGGCACGCTATTCTGAAGACAATTTTGGGCATTATGGTTTAGCGGCAGAATACTATACTCATTTCACTTCCCCAATTCGGCGCTATCCCGATTTAATTGTACATCGTTTGATACGAAGCTACAGTGAGGATTTGTCTGAAGCAAATCAAGGAAGATGGAGTGAACAGCTACCGGATATCGCAGACCACAGCTCAAAAATGGAACGACGGGCAGTGGAAGCAGAGCGTGAAGTTGATAGTATGAAGAAAGCCGAATTCATGGCGGATAAGATTGGCGAGGAGTATGATGGAGTTATCAGCTCAGTGACTAAGTTCGGTATTTTTGTTGAACTAGCAAATACAATTGAAGGCTTAGTACACATTAACAATTTGAAGCAGGATTATTTTCATTTCATCGAAAATCATTTAGCGCTGGTTGGAGAACGGACAGGCTTAACCCTTAAAATCGGTCAGAAAGTCCGTATCCGAGTAGAAAAATCCGACCCTGAAACGAGAGAAATTGATTTTGAGTTAATTGATTCAGAAGAAATTGAACGTTTGGAGATTAAAGGTTCGAAAGGCGGCAACCGTAAAAGCCGAAGAAGAAAAGACAGCGGCCGGCAAAAGCTGAATAATAAACAAAAGAAAGAGTCTAATTCTTCAAAGCCTGCTAATAAGGAAAAGCAAGCTAAGAAAAAAGGTGGTAAAAAACCTTTTTATAAGGAAGTTGCTAAAAAGAAAAAGACAAAAAATAAACATAAAAAGAAAAAATAAAATCGGAGGAGTTTGTGATGCCAAAAGGGGAAGGACAATTAATTGCCCAAAATAAAAAGGCAAGGCATGATTATACGATTATTGATACGATCGAAGCAGGGATTGTACTTCAGGGGACTGAAATCAAAGCAATCCGCAATGCTAGAATCAATTTGAAGGACGGTTTTGCCCGAATTCGCAATGGAGAAATATTTTTGTACAATGTTCATATCAGTCCTTATGAGCAGGGAAATATTTTTAATCATGATCCGCTGCGTACAAGAAAACTGTTGATGCACAAAAGACAAATCAAAAAGCTGGTCGGTGAGACGAAGAATACGGGAGTAACGCTTGTTCCGTTGAAGGTCTATATTAAGGATGGGTTTGCCAAAGTTTTGATTGGACTTGCTAAAGGTAAGAAACAATATGATAAGCGGGAAGACTTGAAACGAAAAGAAGTCGACCGTCAAATCAACCGGACATTAAAAAATCTGTCTCGTTAACCAACTGAAGAGAACGAGCTGTAAATTTTGTTGTTAATTAGCCAAGTAGCAATTATTTTGCTTGGAAAAATTATCAGGACAACCAATAGTTTTTCATAGGATTTTCATAAGGATAAAGAAAAGTGAAATGCTGAAAATGGTTTTTAATTTGTTATATATTCTTTTTCGCATATTTAAGTTCTTTTCTTTATCTTCCGCGTAAAATTTGTTAGAGTGAAAGAAAACTGATGGCTTCCATCGTTTTTGATAAAAAACAATTGCAGCTTTTTTCCACTGTTTAAGCAGAATTATGAAAGGAAAATGACATGTTTTTTTAGTCACATTAGAAAAAATGTCGAATTTTCATGAAAAACTTTTGAAATTCGGTATCGATGGTGGTATTATACGTTGTGGTTGAAAATAACTTTAAGAAAATATCAAGCAGTTGAGCAGAAAAGAGGTGAAAAAAATGGAAGAGAAAACACCGCTCTTCAATATCGGTCCGATATGGTTTGATGCGACTATCTGTACGATGGTTTTGCTGACTAGTGTGATCGTTTTTGCCGTTGTTTATTTTTGCACAAGAAATTTGCAGATGAAACCGAAAGGAAAACAGAATGTAATTGAGTGGATTATTGATTTTGTTCGCGGAATTATTACTGACAATATGCCTAGTAAAGAAGTTACGAATTTTCATTTATTATCTTTCACTCTGTTCTTATTCATATTAGTTGCAAATACTATTGGCTTAGTCACGAAGATTGCAGTTGGCGAACATTCCTACTGGAAGAGTCCAACCGCTGATCCAATGGTGACATTGACGCTGGCATTAATCATGATTGTTCTGACCCATGTATTCAGTATCAGCCGTTTTGGATTTAAAGGGTACTTTAAAAATAGTTTCCTGAAGCCTGTGGCCTTTTTGATGCCAATCAAGTTTATGGAAGAGTTTACGAATCTGCTTACACTGGCTTTGCGTTTATACGGAAATATCTACGCTGGTGAAGTTCTGTTGGGACTAATTGCAAGTCTTGTCTCAGGAGTAGGTTTATGGGTTATTCCACTGGCGATTCCGCTGGAAATGATCTGGGTGGCCTTCTCATTATTTATCGGTGGGATTCAAGCTTTCATTTTTGTGACTTTATCTATGGTTTACATGGCTCATAAAGTTGAAGTGGAAGAATAATTAACAATAATCTATTATCAAAGTTCTTAGGAGGAATAAAAAATGGACGGATTGAATTATATCGCAGCAGCGATCGCAGTATTTGGAGCAGCAATTGGAGCAGCTTATGGTAACGGAAAGGTTATTTCTAAAACGATTGAATCAATGACACGCCAGCCTGAAATGTCTGGTCAATTAAGAACAACGATGTTTATCGGGGTAGCCTTGATTGAAGCGGTTCCTATTCTAGGTGTAGTTATTGCATTATTGTTGGTGCTGAGATAATTTACTTTGGAAGCAGGACGTTGTTGGGCAAACCGATCGTCACTGCTTTCTTCTGTATAGTTATGTAAATAGCCGAAGTTAAGACAACACAGATAAGATTTGGATGAACTTTTAAAGTATCTGAGAGGGATGTTATTCACTCAGGTCGACTTAAATAAGAATGAAAGAATGCTTTTGTGTCTGTCTTTAGAGAGAATGCAGGAAAGGACGGCGAAACTTCATGCTTAAGAACCTGGTTTTAGGGGAGGCAGCACCCAGTACAACACTGGGAACAATCATCGTAGTGACCGGCGCCTTTTTGATTTTGATGCTCTTAATCAAAAAATTTGCGTGGGGTGCCATCACAGATGTACTGAAACAACGTGAAGATAAAATCGCAAATGATTTAGATTCCGCTGAGCAGTCACGTCTATCAGCGGCGCAAATGGAAAAAGAACGCCAGCAAAAACTGCTTGCTTCAAAATCAGAAGCAGCGGAAATCATAAAGGATGCCAAAGATAGCGGAGAAGAAAACCGCAAGAAAGCTTTAGCTGAAACGACTGAAGAGGTAACCCGGCTGAAGGAAAAAGCAGTCAGTGATATCGCTCAGGAACATGATAAAGCAATGGCAGCAGTGAAAGAGGATGTGGCAGCCTTGTCCATCCAGATTGCAGGGAAAATCCTTAATAAGGAATTAACAACAGAGGCGCATGAGTCGCTGATTGATTCTTATATTGATGGATTAGGTAAAATTGATGAAACTAGATAAATATATGGTTGGTAAACGCTACGGCAAAGCTTTGTTTGAGCTGGCGCTGGAGAAGCAGGAAGCCGCTGATGTTTATCAACAGCTGTTAAAGCTGCGGGAGGTCTATCATCTGGTTCCGGGGATTGGCGATATTCTAAGCGATGCTCGATTGGAGCCATATGAAAAAGATGAAATTATGGATCAATTGATTAAAGGCTTTTCAGGTACGGTGGAAAATTTTCTCCATGTAGTACATAGCTACAGCCGGATGAGTGAAATGCTGTTAATGATTGATGAATATGAAAGAAGATATGACGATCTGCAAAGTTTGGTCTTGGGCACGGTTGTGACCGCTGTGCCGCTGACGAAAGAGCAGCATCAGCAGATTGAAGCAAAAGCAGCAGGATTGTTGGGATACGAAAAAGCCAATTTTATTAACCTGATTGAACCTAAAATTTTAGGCGGGGCAGTAATTGAAGCAAATCACAAGGTGATTGACGGAAGTATCAAAAAACAGTTGAAGAATATAGAAGAACGATTGTTGAGATAGACTTTAGTAGAATAAAGAGGTGACGCAAATGTCCATCAAAGCAGAAGAAATCAGTGCTTTAATTAAAGAACAAATCGAGCATTATCAGCAGGAACTAGCTGTTGAGGAAGTGGGAACTGTAACCTATGTAGGGGATGGGATCGCCCGCGCCCATGGTCTGGAAAATGCAATGAGCGGAGAGCTGTTGGAATTCTCCAACGGCGCTTACGGAATGGCGCAGAATTTGGAATCAAACGATGTTGGTATTATTATTTTAGGTGATTTTGAATCCATCCGTGAAGGGGACAAAATCAAGCGTACAGGAAAAATAATGGAAGTGCCTGTAGGAGAAGCTTTGATCGGCCGTGTTGTAAACCCGCTGGGACAACCCGTTGACGGTCTTGGTGAAATTAAAACAGATAAAAAACGTCCCGTTGAGGCTGCTGCGCCAGGCGTTATGCAGCGTAAATCAGTAAATGAGCCGATGCAGACAGGTCTGAAAGCGATTGATGCATTAGTACCAATTGGAAGAGGACAGCGTGAATTGATTATTGGTGACCGTAAAACGGGTAAAACATCAATCGCAATCGACACAATTATCAACCAAAAGGGTCAAGATGTTATCTGTATCTATGTTGCTATCGGGCAAAAAGAATCAACTGTTCGGACACAGGTAGAAACACTACGTAAATTAGGTGCATTGGACTATACAATCGTTGTAACTGCAAGTGCTTCTCAACCGGCGCCAATGCTTTACATTGCTCCTTATGCTGGAGCGGCAATGGGTGAAGAATTTATGTACAACGGAAAACATGTACTGATCATTTACGATGACTTGTCCAAACAAGCGGTAGCTTACCGGGAACTTTCATTGCTTTTACGTAGACCGCCAGGTCGGGAAGCATATCCCGGCGATGTTTTCTATCTGCATTCTCGTCTGTTGGAAAGAGCAGCTAAGCTAAGTGATGAAATGGGCGGCGGTTCAATGACAGCTTTGCCGTTTGTTGAAACACAAGCTGGTGATATTTCTGCTTATATTCCAACAAACGTGATTTCCATCACAGATGGTCAAATTTTCCTTGAAAATGATTTATTCTACTCAGGAATCCGTCCGGCGGTAGACGCTGGGTTGTCAGTATCACGTGTTGGGGGCTCTGCCCAAATTAAAGCTATGAAGAAGGTTGCCGGAACACTTCGTCTGGACTTGGCAAGTTATCGGGAACTGGAAGCATTTACTCAGTTTGGCTCTGATTTGGATGCAGCCACACAGGCAAAACTAAACCGCGGACGACGTACAGTTGAAATACTAAAACAAAAACTGCACATGCCGCTGCCGGTAGAAAAACAAGTAGTCATTTTATTTGCACTGACTCGAGGACTGCTGGATAGCATCAGTGTTGACCGCATTCTCGATTTTGAAGAAGAACTGTTTGACTATATTGAAGGCAAGCATGCTGATATTTTTGAAACGATTCGGACTACGAAGGATTTGCCGGATGAAGAAATGTTGAAAACAGTAATTGATGAATTTAAAGAAGTATTTAATGCATCGGCTATTTCAGAGAAATCTGCTGTTGATGACTTGAAGGAAAAAATGTCTAAAGCTTAGAGAGGTGAATGGAAATGGGTGCTTCATTGAATGAAATAAAGCAGCGAATTGCTTCAACTAAAAAGACGAGTCAGATTACGAAAGCAATGCAGATGGTATCTGCAGCGAAACTGACAAAGTCAGAAGCTGCTTCAAAGAATTTTCAGGAATACGCGGCGAAAATCCGTTCGATTGTAACTCACCTTGTTGCCTCTCAGCTGAATGATCTGGAAGAACTAAGTGATGATCCCAGCTATCCTGAGTTGAATGAATTTCATGCGATGCTGGCCAGCAGACCTGTGAAGCGAACAGGATACATTGTGATAACTTCAGATAAAGGCTTGGTTGGCGGCTACAACAGCTCCATTTTGAAGCAAACGATGACTATGCTGCAGGATGATCATGACAATCAAGACGAGTATGTGTTAATTGCAATCGGAGGAGTAGGAGCAGACTTTTTTAAAACGAGAGGCTTTAATATTGCCTACGAGTTAAGAGGTCTGACTGATCAGCCTTCTTTTGACGAAGTACGGAAAATCGTTTCTGCAGCAACATCAATGTATGACAGTGAAGTCTTTGACGAATTATATGTTTGTTACAACCACCATATCAATTCATTGACAAGCCAGTTTCGAGTAGAAAAAATGCTGCCGATTTCTGATTTGGATCCGGATGAAGATGCTTCTTATGAACAGGAGTATATTTTAGAGCCTTCAAAAGAAGCCATCTTGGATCATTTACTGCCTCAATATGCGGATAGTCTGATTTACGGAGCGATTATTGATGCGAAAACTGCTGAACATGCAGCAGGGATGACAGCAATGAAGACTGCGACCGACAACGCTCAGACCATTATTGGAGATTTAACGATTTCTTATAACCGTGCTCGTCAGGGAGCGATTACGCAGGAAATCACAGAGATTGTAGCTGGAGCTGCTGCGTTAGAATAAATCCAGTTTTGTATTCAATGATTGAAGATAGACTGTGAAACTTAGTAAGACTGGAGGAAGAAACATGAGTTCAGGTAAAATTATTGAAGTAATCGGCCCAGTTGTTGATGTTGAGTTTTCTTTAGATCAGCCGCTGCCTGATATAAATAATGCATTAGTCGTGTATAAAAATGGCGAAAACAAACAGAAAGTTGTGCTTGAAGTAGCCTTGGAGCTTGGGGATGGAGTTATTCGCTCTATCGCAATGGAATCAACAGATGGTCTCCAAAGAGGAATGGAAGTTATTGATACAGGAAAACCCATTTCCGTACCGGTTGGGAAAGAAACCTTGGGACGGGTTTTCAACGTTTTAGGAGATACGATTGATTTGGAAGCACCGTTTCCAGAGGATGCTGCACGCAGCGGTATCCATAAAAAAGCACCAACCTTTGATGAGTTAAGCACGAGCACTGAAATTCTTGAAACAGGAATTAAGGTTATCGATTTACTTGCTCCTTACTTAAAAGGCGGGAAAGTTGGCCTATTTGGGGGTGCTGGTGTTGGTAAAACGGTTTTAATTCAAGAACTTATTCATAATATCGCTCAGGAGCATGGCGGAATTTCCGTATTTACTGGTGTTGGAGAACGTACCCGTGAAGGGAACGACCTTTATTATGAAATGAAGGACTCTGGTGTTATTGAAAAAACAGCTATGGTGTTTGGTCAGATGAATGAGCCGCCAGGCGCCCGTATGCGTGTTGCATTAACAGGATTGACAATTGCAGAGTATTTCCGTGATGTTGAAGGACAGGACGTTCTGTTATTTATTGATAATATTTTCCGCTTTACTCAAGCAGGTTCGGAAGTATCCGCTTTGCTTGGACGTATGCCTTCTGCCGTGGGCTATCAGCCGACCTTAGCAACAGAAATGGGTCAGCTGCAGGAACGGATTACATCCACTAAGAAAGGGTCTATTACATCTATTCAGGCAATCTATGTACCAGCCGATGACTACACTGACCCGGCACCAGCAACTGCTTTCGCCCATTTGGATGCAACAACCAATTTGGAACGTCGTTTGACTGAACAGGGAATTTATCCCGCGGTTGATCCGCTGGCTTCTTCGTCAAGTGCTTTGGCTCCTGAGATTGTTGGAGAAGAGCATTACGAAGTTGCTACTGAGGTACAGCACGTACTCCAGCGTTACCGTGAACTGCAGGACATCATTGCTATACTCGGTATGGATGAGCTTTCCGACAAAGAGAAGGTTCTGGTCGGCAGAGCACGCCGGATTCAGTTCTTCCTTTCTCAGAACTTCCACGTGGCAGAACAGTTTACTGGTCAGCCCGGTTCCTATGTGCCTGTTTCTGAAACTGTAAAAGGTTTTAAAGATATTCTTGAAGGAAAATATGATGATTTACCTGAAGAAGCGTTTAGAAGTGTTGGACGAATCGAAGAGGTCATCGAAAAATCGAAAACATTGAACTACTAGGAGGTCTGCATAATGGAAGAGGCATTAACTGTTAATGTAATGACCCCGGACGGTCTGGTTTACGATCACCGTGCAACGATTGTTGTTGCCAGAACAACAGACGGTGAAATCGGAATCTTGCCGAAGCATGCACCGATTATCGTCCCTCTGGCGATTGACGAGGTTCGGGTGAAGCGGACAGATGCAGACACCCATGTGGATTGGATTGCGGTGAACGGCGGAATTATGGAGGTACGTGATAACGTAGTTTCGATTATTGCCGATAGTGCAGAAAGAGAACGGGACATTGACGTATCCAGAGCCGAACGTGCAAAACTGCGCGCAGAGAAAATGATTCAGGAAGCAAAAGAAAAAGACAACATTGATGAACTGAAACGTGCGAATGTAGCGCTTCACCGAGCAATCAACCGCATCAATGTGTCGAAACATCACTAATTAGTAAAATGCGGTAAACCGGGTGATAAAGAGTGATTTAGACTCTGCATGTACTTCTCTTTTCAACAGCTTAATAAGCTGTTGAAAAGGAGGGCAGTCACCCGGTTTTTATTTGTACATAGAAAAATTAAGTTTTCAGCAAAAATTGATAGTAAGAATCTTAAGAATTGCTGAATCGAGTGTTTTTTGATTTAAAATAAAATACGCGAAACTATAAAATAAACACTATTTTTATAAATTTTGTTTGTTTTGTGATAAACTATTAGATAAATCCTGCGAATTGCTTTATTGCCAAACTATTTATGCAGCATAAGCGAGTGAGATTAAACAGCTTTTATTTTTGTAGGATTTGAATTTTAAGTAAGTTTTTATTCTCTCTGAATGTTTATTTTTAGAAGGAATAATAAAAGGAGTTAAACATGGAGTTTTACGGAGTAGATGCATTGATTCGAATTATTTCCCATGTACTATTTATCTATCTGAGTTTTTGGACAGTGCAGGCGGTCAGAATCGATCAGTTTTTCAAGCAGCAGCATGTCCGGCAGATAAGGGTGTTATTAATCTTATTTTCAGTTGTAATAGGCTATACTGCGAGCTCTTTTTTTCTGGAATTCATCGCGTTATGCCGTAATATTTTTATGTCATTCTTATCTTGAATAAGTAAAATAAGAAGAAAATGTACAAATTTGCAAAGAATAGTGTTATAATGAGGAAGATTTTGGGTAGGAAGAACCTATTCTTATTTTTGGAGGGAACGAAATGGAACAGATCGTTGTTCATGGCGGTAACCAATTAAAAGGTAATGTAAAAATCGAAGGGGCAAAAAATGCAGTTTTGCCTATTCTTGCAGCAACACTCTTAGCAGAAGAAGGAACCACTAAAATTAAAAATGTGCCGATTCTTTCAGATGTTTTTACAATGAATAAGGTAATTGAACACTTAAACGTAGACATAAACTTTAACCAAGAACAAAACGAAGTATATATTGATGCGACAAAACCGCTGGGAATTGAAGCAGACTATGAATTTGTTGGACAAATGAGAGCTTCTATTGTTGTGATGGGGCCATTATTAGCCCGCAATGGTCATGCTAAAGTAGCTATGCCGGGCGGATGTGCAATCGGCAAGCGGCCGATAGACCTTCATCTAAAAGGATTTCAGGCATTAGGTGCTAAGATTGTTCAGAAAAATGGTTATATCGAAGCTTTTGCTGATGAATTAAAAGGAAATACAATTTATCTTGATTTTCCTAGTGTAGGTGCTACACAAAACATTATGATGGCTGCTGTCCGTGCAAAAGGCACAACAGTTATTGAAAATGTGGCAAGAGAACCTGAAATCGTTGATTTAGCTAACGTATTGAATAAAATGGGCGCACATGTTTATGGCGCCGGAACTGAAATGATGCGTATTGAAGGTGTAGACAAGCTGCACGGCGTAGAACACTCTGTTGTTCAGGACCGTATCGAAGCAGGTACTTTCATGGTTGCAGCAGCAATGACTGAAGGTAATGTTATGATTGAAGAAGCAATTATTGAGCATAATCGTCCGTTGATTTCTAAATTGACTGAAATGGGTGCAATTGTTCGTGAAGAAGAAGACGGCATCCGAGTTATCGGTCCGAAAGAAATAAAACCGACAGACATCAAAACATTGCCTCATCCAGGCTTCCCGACAGATATGCAGGCACAAGTAACTGCTATGCAGGTGTTGGCAAAAGGATCGAGCGTAGTGACTGAGACTGTCTTTGAAAATCGCTTCCAGCATTTGGAAGAAATGATGCATATGAATGCAGATGTACAGATTGACGGCAACGTGGCAATCATCAATGGCGGTAGAAAGCTTCAAGGAGCTGCCGTCAATGCAACCGATTTGAGAGCGGCGGCAGCGTTAATTCTTTTGGGATTACGTGCTGACGGAATTACCCGCGTTTCTCATCTGGAGTATTTAGACAGAGGATATTATGAATTCCACAAAAAGCTTCAAAAGCTTGGTGCAAAAGTGGAACGAGTGAATGGAGAGACTGCTGAAGTCAAAGAAGCATCAGTAGTTCGTTAAAAAGGAGTAGTTATTTATGAGTTCGACACGTTATATCATAGTCACTTTATTGAAAATACTAGTGGTGATTTCACTTGTCGTCATTCTATTTGTTACCGGCACGATGATTGGTTACGGTATTGTGGGCGGCGGCGATCCGAAAGATGTTTTTAATAAGGAAGTATGGACTCATATCTTTGATTTTCTGAAATAATTCAAAGCCGGGAAAGAGGCAACTCTTTCCCGGCTTTTTAGTTTTTATTTGTTTGAAGCTTTAGAAACGGATGCCCTTTTTAAAGGGAAATACACAAAGAAAAAATGGTTTCTATGTTATAATTAAAGGAGTCTATTAAAGAATAGTCTGCGACTTATAAAGTATTAAAATTTAAGCTGTGAGTAATAGGATGCTCGGAGTATTGCTTATAGAAAAATACCTTATTTTTTATAAAGAAATCCTATAACACAGCATTTGATTCTAAATTTTTTTCTAAATCTTCTGAAAATCGAAGAAGAATATGATAGAAGGCATTAGAATTAAACTACATATATAAACACTAAAGGGAGAGAGTATTGATGAAATCGATTGTAACTGCGATAGGCGATCACGCACTTGATGGGAAGGAACCAATGATCATTCTTTTCGGAGAAGGAGCTACAGAGAATCTTAGAGAGTATTCTGTAATCCAGAAATTTGAAGAACAGCAGGAGCTGGCAATAAAAAAAGGAAATCAACTGAAAATTGATGAGCTTGTTTATACTGTTGAGCATGTGGGCTCTTTTGCCAATGCAAACCTCAACAGCATATCACACGTAACACTAATTTTTGACAGCGTTCCTGCGGAAGATGCAGTGGTAAACGGCATCTATCTATCGCCAAATAAATTTCCGGAAATCAATGTAGGTTCCATCATTGAATACATGAGCTGAAGGGAGTGGTTGAATGTCAAATGATCAAAAAGAAAAATCAGAAAGCCGCTTATCTTGGTTTTGGCGCTGGTTTTTAAATAATCAGGTTGTTACGGCATTACTGATTGTACTACTAGTTCTATTAATTATTTTTGTTTTCACCAAGGTATCTCATTTATTTACGCCAGTCTGGCAGTTTATTGGTGTAGTAGGGCTGCCGATTATTATGGCGGGAATCTTCTATTATTTGTTGAATCCTATTGTAGATTTTCTTGAAAAGAAAAAAGTTCCGAGAGCTTGGAGTATTATTGGCTTATTTGTAATTGTAGTTGCATTAATCGTTTGGGGAATCGTTGTGATTGTGCCTGAGATTCGCAGTCAGATACTTAGCTTTGGCAATAATTTTCCTAAGTATGTTGAAACAATAGATAGTAAAACACAGGAAATTCTCAGTGATCCGTTGTTTGGGCAGCTGCGGGAACCTCTGGAAGATATGGGCGAGCGTTTGACTAGCTCTTTGGGAGAAATTATTAAGAACTTATCCACATCCACTGTTCAAGGTCTGGGCAGCTTCTTTGGGGCAGTAGCATCGATTGTTGTAGCTGTGATAACGATGCCGTTTATCCTGTTCTACTTGTTAAAAGATGGAAAAAGACTAGCACCGTTCTATATCAAGTTTTTACCGAATAAAATGCGTCAGCCAACATTGCAGGTTTTATCTGAAATGAATGCACAGGTGTCTTCTTATATCAGAGGACAGCTGACTGTAGCCTTTGCAGTAGCTGTAATGTTCATTATTGGTTTTTCTATTATCGGACTAGATTATTCTGTTACTTTAGGCATTATCGCCGGTTTCTTGAATTTGATTCCTTATCTAGGGTCATTTCTGGCAATGGTTCCTGCTGTTTTTCTAGGAATTGTCGGCGGACCGGTCCTCTTAATTCAGGTATTGATTGTCTTTATTATTGAGCAAACCATTGAAGGACGTGTCGTATCACCTCTAGTACTGGGAAGTCAGCTGGATGTTCATCCGGTGACGATTTTGCTGGTGTTGTTAACTTCCGGAAAATTATTTGGAATCGCTGGTGTAATACTGGGGATTCCTATCTACGCCGCTGCAAAAGTAGTGATTACAAATATTTTTGAATGGTATAAAGAGGTTTCTACTTTATATTACGATGAAGATGACGAAAAAGTTGATAATGAAACATAAAAAAGTGGGGGGGGGGGGGGGGGGGGGGGGAGGGGGGGGGGGGGGGGGGGGGGGTTGTTGTGTGTGGCGTTTCCCGCGCCG
>NZ_JBTXLW010000009.1:0-121778 GCF_054871795.1 Enterococcus sp. LJL51
TCTCTTTTATATTAAGGTAAAGAGAACAAAAAAGTGGGTAGTAAACCGGAAAAAAGTGCTGCAGCGGCTGTCATTTCGACAGCCGCTGCAGCACTTAATTGCTTTTTTAGAAGCTTTTACCTAAGTCTTCTGCTTTTTTCAAGGCTTCATTCATTAGTTCTTCGGAACGTTCTGGTGCATAATCGATTCCTTCGATAAACAGCTGTTGAACATCTTCAATACCGATAAAGTTAAGAATACCTTTTACGTATTGTGAAGAGAAATCGTTTCCGCCGTATACACCGCCGTTAGACTGGATATGAAGTACGCTTTTTCCTTCAGCAAGGCCTTTAGGACCTTCTTCTGTATATTTGAATGTTTTGCCTGCAACGTTAATTGTATCAATCCATGCTTTTAGACGGGTTGGTACATTCAAGTTCCAAAGTGCATTAGCAATAACAACTTTATCTGAATTGATAAACTGTTCTGTTAAATCGTTAAAGCGAGAAATTTTCTCCTGTTGTGAAGCATTCAAGCTAGTAAATTCAGAACCGGCTCTTAAGGCATTCCATCCAGATAATAGCTCTTCATCAATTTCTGGAACAGTGTCTGCATAGACATCCAGAATTTCGATTTGATCATCAGCGTTAACTGATTTATAACTTTCTAAAAATGAGTCCAAAGCCCGCACTGAGCGTGATTCTTCCTTAGTAAGTGGGTGTGCCTTAACAACTAATAATTTTGACATGTGTGTTTTCTCCTTTTCATTGTGATTCCACTACTGATAATTTGGTGCAGCAGAAATAGTTTTATGATTATTTTAGGATGCATCCGAAAACTTAAATAAAATTCAATTTATTCAGACAAAATCCATTATTAAACATTATCATTTTACTAATAAAAAGTAAGGGAAGCAATATATTTGCTTATAAGAAAATTTTTGGTAATGATTTCTAAACAGTTGGAAGAAGTGAAAGGTTTGATATTGCTGAAAAATCAAGCTATGATAGTAAAAAGAAAGAGTATGCTGCATGAATAACGACAATCCTAGAATTAGCTGAACTATATATTAGAAAGGAGAGACCTGTATGGAAGTGGAAAAAATAAATCATCCTCTGTATATCATTATGGGTCCAAGCGGATCAGGAAAAACAAAAATAACTGAGCTGGCCTTTCCCAAAGAAAGTAAAATTGTTTCCTATACCACTAGAAAAAAGCGTAAAGGAGAGCAGGAGGGACTGGATTATTATTTTGTCGATAGGGAGCAGTTTGAAGAACTAATAAATACAGGTAAGCTGATTGAATATGATGAGTATGACGGACATTATTATGGAATTGGGGTAGAAGAGATTGTTAGGAAAACTCGTAGTCGTAGTGCCTACAATGCCTTGACCATCAAAGGCTTTCGGACTCTGGCTGCCCGTTTTGGCAATCAGGTAGTTCCAATTTTTTTAGATGTCAGCAGGGAAAATAGTCAAAAACGCCTAAAACTGCGTAAAGACGACAAGCTTTCTCAAGAGAAACGACTGGCAATATTTGAGCAGGATCAGCAGATTAAAGAGCAGCTGCAGCAGTATAAAAATCTCCACGTAATTGATGGAAATCAGCCGCTGGAAAAAGTGGTTGAAGAGCTGAAGCGGATCATTGAATAATGGGTTTTAAGGAATGACTATGGTGTGGGACAAATTAAGAAATTTCTGCTTATACATTACAAGGGACGAACGGATATTTATCAGTACTTGTTTGGTTCTCAAAGTATACCTCTTCTGTTTCAATTTGATTCCTTCATAAAATCAATAAAACTGAGGAAATAAAGCAAAACAAGTGAGGAAAATCTTACTATACTTGTTTTGTTTTATTTTGTATAATTTACATTAAATATCATTTGTTATTTTAAAATAAAATATTTTTTATGAAAAAATCATGTATTTAATACATAAAACAAATAATTGGTCTAGTTGCTTGGAAAGTCTGAATCGTCGGGCTTAATTAGTTGCTCAATTCAGGACAAGTGATACAATAGTAGTGAATTGTTAGTGTGATAGGGAGGAAAATGTATGGGGACTTTTCAATTAGCAGAGGACGCCTCTTTGAATACAATTGCATTCAAAATCAATAGTAATCATGAAATGGTCAGCTTCTATAAAGATGTATTAGGGTTTACCCTGAAAAATGAAGAAAATGGACTGTCAATATTTGATATCAATAAAGATAAAAAACAGCAACTGATTTTAGAGGAAACAGATGCAATGGATCTTTCAGAAAAAGCTGAAGCTTCACTCGTGCACTATTCTGTTCAGATGGGTTCTGAATCAGAGTTTACCGCAGCCCTCCAACATTTTTCCAGCCAGGATATTTCCACAGAAGAACTCTCAAAAAATAAAAAGTTAAACGGCGTTCGTTTGGTTGATCCAGAAAAAAATGAAATTGAATTTCTTTATCCAAACAAAGCGCACGATGGCCAGAATGGTGAAACTGTTGGTAGTGGACTTGTAAAAATTTCGTTGAATACTGCAAATAAAGAGCAGAGTCAAACCTTTTATGAGAATATCTTCGGTATGAAAAAGCTTGCTGAAGACTTGCTGACGTTTAACAATCAGAAGGTTGTTTTTCAGCTGGTAGAAGAAAAGGATTATGACAATTTAGGCTGGAGTTTTTTTGTCGTTGATTTGAAAACTTCGGAAGAAATTGAGCGGCTTAGTGAACACTTGAAAACAATGAAACAGGACTTTTTTGTGGATAATAAACGGTCGATTCTGACTGTTTTTGACGTAAATGGTATCGAATGGTGGTTTGTCCGCGAATAAGCTGGATATGGAGAATAAGATGATGTATGAACAGACAAAAAACTGTATTAACAGTTTCCTGAAAGAGGGCGTATTTCCAGGTGTTTCCTACAGCTTTATACGCAATGGCAGTATAGAGTCTCAAACACTTGGATTTGCACGGCTCCTTCCTGAAAAAGAAAAGCTAACAACAGATCATCTGTTTGATGTTGCCTCCTTAACAAAGGTGATTTGTACCACAACTGTTATTTTGCAGTTGCTAGAGGAAAAGCTTATTGCACTGGATCAGCCGCTTAAAATGTATTACCCGGTATTTACGGATGACAAGATAACGATTCGACACTTGCTTACACATACTAGTGATATTCATACGTACATAAAAAATCGGGATTCATTATCGCAAAAAGAGCTAATCGAGGCCTACAATAACGTGGAATCTGGGAGTAAGCTTGGGAAAGAAGTAAAGTATACAGATGTAGGAACTATTCTGCTAGGCTTGATGCTGGAACATTTACTAAAAAAAACTGCCGTGGAGTTATTTGAGGAGCGAGTACTTAGACCACTGCAAATGACAAGCAGCTGTTTTCTTCCTGCGGCTTCTGTAAAAACCGTAGCTACAGAAGATCATCCTGTCAGAGGAATAATTCAAGGAGCGACGCATGATCCCAAAGCCTTTGTATTGTCAGAGCATGCGGGAAATGCCGGCTTGTTTACAAATTTATCAGATTTGCTGAGTTTTGCTGAAATGTACTTAAATGATGGTAGCTATAACGGAAAAACGTTTTTGAAAAAAGAAACGATTCAAGGATTGTTAAAAGACTATACACTTGCAGCTACAGGTGAGCGTTCTTTGGGCTGGGATTTGAAAGAAGGATTGAACGGCGAGCGTTTTCTTTTTCATACAGGTTACACTGGAACATTTTTATTATTAGATATTTTGCACAAAGAGGCTTTTCTTTTTTTATCTAACCGGGTTCATCCTGCAGACAACCGTCAGGCTTATATTGAAAAAAGAGATGAGCTGCTGCAGATTTATCTGGAAGAAAAAGCGAGAATGAGTTAAAATTAGCAGATAATGACTATACATTAACTATTAGAAAAGTTGCGGAGGAGTAAGTGATCATGAATCAACCTTTATTTCTAAAACCTGTTTTTCAAGAGAAGATTTGGGGCGGCAATCGTCTTCATACAGTGTTTGGCTTTGATTTACCTAACGACAAAATTGGTGAAGACTGGGCAATCAGTGCACATCCTCATGGCGTTGGCACGGTTATCAATGGCGAGTTCGCCGGTAAAAAACTGGATGAACTATGGCAGGAACATCGTGAACTCTTTGGAAATGCTTCTGGAGATGTTTTTCCTTTACTAATTAAGATTTTGGATGCAGAAGATGATTTATCTGTTCAGGTTCATCCAGATGATGCGTATGGTTTAAAACATGAAGGAGAACTAGGAAAAACTGAATGCTGGTATATCATTGATGCCGAGCCGGGAGCTTCAATTATTTATGGACATCATGCAAAGACCAGAGAAGAATTAGCTGAGATGATTCATGAAGGAAAATGGGATGACCTCTTAAAGAAGGTTCCTGTTAAAAAAGGTGATTTTTTCTATGTACCAAGCGGTACGATTCATGCAATTGGTAAAGGGATTATGATTCTGGAAACACAGCAGAGCAGCGATACAACTTATAGAGTATATGATTATGACAGAAAAGATGATAAGGGACAGCCCAGAGAGCTTCACTTGGAACAGTCAATCGATGTGACCACTGTACCGGCGAAAGAGCCTGCACTGCAGATTCAACAGCAAAACCAAGGGCAGTCAAGTCTAGTGACTTACTTGAAAACCGAGTTCTTTAATGTCTACGAATGGCTGGTTAAAGGATCATTAAAGCTGAAAAAGGGTGCACCTTATACTTTGGCAACTGTCATTAACGGTGAGGGCAGATTAGTTATTGAACAGGCTAATCCTGAGCAGAATACAACGTATGAGTTGAAGATGGGAGACAGCTTCATTCTTCCTGACGGTGTCGAAAGATGGCGTGTTGAAGGCGAGCTGACAATCATTGCTTCTGAGCCAGGCGTATAAAATCTGATTAGAAAAAAATAAAGAGTTCCCGTAGTTAGTAAAAACTGCGGGACTCTTTTTAAATAGACAGAATCGCACATTATACAAAGATAAGTAAGCTGGCAGAAGCGTAGAGAGGAAGGCTGAAATGATAAGTGAGAGAAAGTAGTGCGCCAGCTTCGATTTGTTTTAGATTATGTCACTCGTGTTACAAAGAAAATAAGCTAGTTCATCATGCTTCAGACCAATAAAATAGGCAGTGACTTCCTTTGTTATAGCTCTCTTTCCCGCAAAATAACAGAGCTCGGCCCAGAAGTCTTGATGGAGATTTTTACACCATTGGTTCAACAGGTGAATCGGCAAAGAGCTGTTAATTCTCCATTCGTTTATTAAAGTATTGATAAAAACAGCGAAGGGGATATAGTTATGTCCTCTCGCTGTTTCGTTTATTTTTTATGATTACTAGTAGCCTCATGAGTAAAGTAAATCCCTACGATGCCAAGTCGGTTGTTCGTTAAGCGGTTTGTATTCCCGCATCTTTTCCATACTTTCTTTCAAGGGCAGTATTAATGAGACGTAAACCAAGATTCTCATTTCTGGAAAGGATAGGTCCGTGAAAATATGAACCGTAGACATTTTTGTAGATAACTCCTTCGGAACCATCTTCGGCATTGTTTCCTTTGCCTTCAACAACCTTTCCTAAAGGGCGTTCCCCTTCCCCTAAGAATGTCCGTCCATTATGATTTTCAAATCCATAGTAAGTTTCGTTAAACTCCTCGTTATGAATAGTGATATCACCGATATATCGGTTGTTATCCTGACTAAGCGTGTAGTGATCCAAAGCACTGATGCCTTTGATTTTTTCACCATCTGCGCCAATGTAATAATGTCCCAGCAGCTGATAGCCGCCGCAGATAGCCAACATAACGCCATCATCTTCAATATAGCTGGTTAGCGTGTCTTTTTTTGTTTGAATATCCTGCGAAACAATAACCTGCTCAAAATCCTGCCCGCCGCCAAAAAAGACTAAATCATATTTTTCAGGATCAAACGGTTCATAAATACTGACTATCTCAGAAGTAAAGGCAATGCCGTTTTTCTCAGCAAGATATTTCAGCATCAGCATATTACCATTGTCGCCATACGTATTCAGCAGGTTACCGTAAAGGTGACAGACATGAAGTTCTTTAGACACTGTTCATTCCTCCTTGAATATAGCCTTGGACAGCAAGTGCTTTTCTAAGCTGCAGCACAGCTGTGTAAGTGGCTAAAATATACACATTTTCAGTTGGCAGTTCTTTAATAGCAGTAATGACTTTTTCCAAATCAGGAATCTCAGTAAGCTTTTCCTCAGGAATGCCAGCTACCTTTAAGCGCAGCGCCATATCTGTATGACGGTCACCGCCGGCAATCACTGCTGGAATATCCATCTCTGCAAAGGCTTCGTGATTTCCGTCCCAAATCCAGCTGACATCTATTCCGTCTGCGTAATTTGCATTTAACAAAGAAACCAAGGAGAAGGGATAGGGAGCTAAGCCAATCATATCAACAACCTGATTCAAGCCCACCGGATTTTTAACAAGTACCAGTGTACAGCGTTTATCACCAATTTGAATCACTTCCTGACGTCCAAACACTTTTTCATCGTAGCTTAATCCTGCTTTGATTTTTTCTTTATCCACACCATAATGTTCAGCCACTGCAGCAGCGGCTAAAGCGTTGTACACGTTATACATGCCGCCGACAGCTATGTCATAGGTTCCGCCGTCAATAACAAATTCAGCTGAGACATTGTCCATATGTATCATATCGGTTAGCTGAACGTCCAACTCTGGTCTATGGAAGTCACAGTTTGGACAGTAATAATTGCCTAAATTCGCGTAAGTAATCATTTTATAGTGTAAAATGTGATGACAATTAGGACATAATACGCCATCGGTATTGTAATGTGCCAGCTGTTCTTTATCAGGCAGATGGTTAAAGCCGTAGTATTTTCTTGGATTTACGGTATCCACTGAATTGAAGATTGGTGAATCACCATTGCAGAGAATCGTCGCTTCCGGTGAAGTTGCTGCTCCTTCAACAATCATTCGGTAAGTTGTATAGATTTCTCCATAGCGATCCATCTGATCACGGAAAATGTTGGTAAACAAAAACAATTTTGGTTTAATGTATTTCGTCACTTTACTTAGACTGGCTTCATCAATTTCCAGAACTGCAAATTTTTTCTGTCCTTTTTTAGCATTGGCAGAAAGAAACGTAGAAACAATTCCCTGAGCCATATTTGCTCCGGTAGGGTTTGTCAAAACATGATCAAACTCCTGTTTTAAAATATTAACGGTTAAGGCGGTTGTTAGAGTTTTTCCGTTGGTTCCAGTTACCACGACAATTTCGTAGTCTTTTGCCAATGTATCTAAAATATTAGGATCTATTTTTAATGCCAGTTGTCCCGGATAGCTGCTTCCGCCTTTAAAAAAAGTTTTTAATACCCATTGCGATGTTTTGCCGGCAGCAATCGCCACTTGACTTCTTAATCCCATAAAGTACCCTCCAATAGCTTTTTTCCATTTTTTCACGCTATATAAACCCTGTTCAAAACCCGTTATGTATACTACTGGAATTTATATATTGAAACTCCACCTATAATACCATAATTAAAAAAAAATATTAATTGATTTTTCTCAATCTTCATTGAATCGCAAGAAATCCCAAAAAACAACTATCTGCTGTTTTTTGGGATTTCTTTACTAAGATGGTTAAAATTCAAAATTGATTAACCAATAATGATTTTTTCTGAAGGGTATTCGTAGCCAAGATCTCGTGTTTCTTTGGGAATGAAAATCATTAATGTGTACAGCATGCCAATTCTGCCGATAAACATTAAGAGTGAAATCATGATTTTTCCGGTAATGCTTAAATCATCTGTAATGCCTAAAGATAAACCTGTTGTCCCAAAGGCAGAGGCAACTTCTACAATAATCGCAATCAAGGAATGCTCCTCCGTTGCAGAAAGAATAACCACAGAAAAGAAGCACATCAGAAGAGAAAGCATAAAAACAACAACTGATTTCTTTACATCATCATCATCAATTCGCCGGCCGAAGATGTTAACATTGTCTTCACTTTTAATAAATGAGTATAGATACAGACCAATGATAGCAACGGTTGTAGTCCTTATACCGCCGCCGACAGAACTTGGGCTGCAGCCAATAAACATTAGCATAGAAAAGACAATCAGTGTAGTTATTTGAAAATCCTGAAGCGGATTAATCTGAAGTCCGGCATTTCTGGTTGTCATGGAATAAAACATAGACGTAATCCAGCGGTTAGTCTCACTCATATCTGTAAATAAATGATTTCTTTCAAGCAGATAAATCAAAATAGTCCCGCCAATGAACAGGATAATGAAGGCTAGCATAGCTATCTTACTGAAAAGGGAAAAACGAAAAGGCAAGCAGCGTTTGGTTTTCTTAAAGAGCAGCCACTCGCGAAATTCCATTAAAACAGGAAAGCCAATTCCCCCGATAAAGATTAAGAACATAATGATGATCAGAAATAGATAATCATTGGCAAAAGGAACAATCGAATTACCAGTAATATCAAAGCCAGAGTTAGTAACTGCCGAGATTGACTGATAAAAGCCATAGAAAATTGCATCCTTCCAGTTTGTGTAGTAGCCGGAAATATAGAAATAAATGGAAAAGAACACACCAAACAGCAGCTGGAACCATAATAATATGGAAAAAGTAATCCGAATCAGCCGGACAATACCGCTTAGCTTTGGCTGATTCATGTCAGTCATAATGAGCTGACGCTGCTTTAAAGTAATTCTTCGTTTAGACAAAATAATGAAGGCAGTGGAGATCATCATAATACCAAGACCACCTACCTGAAAAAGAATTTCCAGTAAGATAATACCTTGATCATTAAAAATGGTATGAATATCAAAGGTGGTTAAACCTGTAACACTCACTGTACTGACAGCCATGAAAAGCATATCCAGAAAGGAAGCAGAAGAACCTGGGATTCTAAAAAATGGTAGATAAAATAAAATCAGTGAGATAGCTGTCATCAAAATGTAATAGCTGACAATAATTTGAATAGATGAGAAATGGTCACTGATGAAATGACGAAATTTTCTTTGGGAACGCCAAAGAAAGCGACTGTTGAACATAATACGCCTCCTGCAAGTAATTAAGTAAAGTATAGCAGAAAAAGCAGGTTAGGGAACAGAAAAATTACGGAATCGAACATAACATTATATTGTCATCTGCAGGAAAAAGAAAAGCGCATTGCTAAGTGCTGTCTGAAAACGGAGGCAAAGGAAAACTTATTTTATTTGGAAAAAGACAGGCAATTTTGCGAAAATACTGCTTTTTTGTTCAAAATATAGTAAAATACGAAAGGAATGAAATGAAAGGTGACAGTGAGTAATGGCACAATTATTTTTTAAATACGGCGCAATGAATAGCGGAAAAACAATTGAAATTTTAAAAGTAGCACATAATTATGAAGAACAAGACAAACCGGTTGTTATCATGACCAGTGGTTTGGATACACGAGATGGTGTGGGAAATGTCTCCAGTAGAATTGGGTTGAAGCGCAAAGCCCTGCCTATTTTTGAAGAGACAAATGTCTATGATTTGGTTAAAAGTCTGGATGCTCGACCTTACTGTGTATTGGTAGATGAATCTCAATTTTTAAGCAAACATCACGTGATTGAATTTGCTAAAGTCGTGGATGATTTGGAAATACCAGTGATGGCGTTTGGGTTAAAAAATGATTTTCGTAATGAGCTGTTTGAAGGCTCAAAATATCTGCTTCTTTATGCGGATAAAATCGAGGAGCTAAAAACAATCTGCTGGTTCTGTCATAAAAAAGCAATCATGAACTTACATTATATAGATGGGAAACCAGTGTATGAAGGTGATCAGGTGCAGATTGGCGGAAATGAAGCCTATTATCCAGTTTGTCGGAAACACTATTTCCACCCTGAAAAAAGAAAAGATCTATAGCGAAGCATATAATGGATTTGCAGCTTCATAGGTTAGTAAACAGAGTGATAGGCAAGTTAAGAGCCAAATCTAAACAAATGAAATAGACCGATAGCGTTAAAAATCGGAAAACGTGGAAAAACAATTGAAAAAATGATTATTTCAGTGTAAGTAAACGCGGCAAAAAGCTGAGCTGCACTGATTATCTAGAGAAGGAGAAATGCACATGTACGATCAGTTACAGGCGATCGAGGATCGTTATGAAGAATTAGGGGAGCTCTTGAGCGATCCGGAAGTAGTTACGGATACGAAACGTTTTATGCAGCTTTCAAAGGAAGAAGCAGGAAGCAGGGAAACAGTAGAAAACTATCGCCGCTATAAAAAAGTTGTTGAAGGAATTAAGGAAGCCGAAGAACTGCTTGGCGAAAATCTTGATGCTGAAATGGCTGAAATGGCGAAGGAAGAGCTTTCTGAGCTGAAGAAGGAAAAAGAGGTTCTTGAAGAGCGAATCAAAATTTTATTATTACCTAAAGATCCGAATGATGATAAAAATATTATTATGGAAATTAGAGGAGCTGCCGGTGGTGATGAAGCAGCGCTTTTTGCTGGTGATTTGTTCAATATGTATCAGAAATACGCAGAAAGTCAGGGTTGGAAGGCTGAAGTCTTAGAAGCAAATGTTACTGGTATCGGCGGTTACAAAGAAGTGATTATGATGATTACCGGCGAAAATGTATTTTCAAAACTGAAATATGAGAGTGGTGCTCATCGTGTACAGCGTGTGCCTTCAACAGAATCTCAAGGCCGTATCCATACATCAACAGCTACAGTTGTCGTAATGCCGGAAGCGGAAGAAGTAGAGATCGACATTGCAGATAAAGATATTCGAACAGATATTTATCATGCCAGCGGTGCCGGCGGTCAGCACGTCAATAAGACAGCATCCGCTGTTCGTTTAACACACATTCCAACAGGAGTAGTAGTTGCGATGCAGGATGAACGGTCGCAGCTGAAAAACCGGGATAAGGCAATGAAGGTTCTGCGTGCCAGAGTTTATGACATCATCCAGCAGGAAGCACAAAGCGAATATGATGCAACTAGAAAATCTGCAGTGGGAACAGGGGATCGTTCGGAACGGATTCGTACCTATAATTTCCCGCAGAATCGGGTAACAGATCACCGGATAGGTTTGACAATTCAGAAGCTGGATCAGATTTTGGCTGGGAAGCTGGATGAGATTGTAGATGCGCTGGTCTTGTACGATCAAACTTCTAAATTAGAAGAGATGCAAAATGGCTAAAACTTATTTTGAAGTCCTGAAACGGGCTTCTTCTTTTTTAAAAGAGCTGGGAAAGGACGATTATGCTCCATACTATCTTCTATTTGAACGAAAAGGCTGGAATAAAACGGATTGGCTGCTTCATATGAAGGATGAGATTCCTGATGTGGAAGAAGCACAGATTCATGCAGATTTGAATAGCCTGCAGCAGGATTATCCGCCCCAGTATTTGCTAGGCTATAGTGAATTTTATGGGCATCGTTTTGTGGTCAGTGAAGATACGCTTATCCCGCGTCCTGAAACAGAAGAGCTGGTGGAATATTGTCTCAATGAGAATTTGCAGAATAAGCTAACCGTTGTGGATGTAGGGACGGGGACAGGAGCAATTGCAATCAGCCTGAAGCTGGCACGTCCTGATTGGCAGATTACTGCGGTGGACCTTTCGAAAGAAGCGCTGGCAGTTGCGGCACAAAATAGTGAAGCACTGGCAGCTTCGATAGAGCTGGTTTTAGGGGATGGACTTGCTCCAGTTCTGAATAAGGAGATAGATATTCTTATTTCCAATCCGCCGTATATTAGTTTAACAGAATGGCAGCTGATGGATCAAAGTGTGAAAAAGTATGAGCCGAAGCAGGCCTTGTTTGCAGAAGATGATGGATTGGCAATATACAAGCAGCTTGTGAAGGAGGCAGCGAACTGCCTTAAACCAGCAGGCAAGATTTATTTCGAAATTGGTTTTCAGCAAGGGGCGGCAGTGAAGGCTCTTATTCAGGAAAAATTTCCAAATAAACAGGTTCGTGTCGAGAAGGATCTTTCAGGAAATGACCGGATGGTGATTGCTGAATAGAAACAATTGAAAAAGTAAGGAAGATGGAAAATGGAAACCAGATGTTTTACAAAAAATGATATAGACGAAGCTGCAGTGTATCTGAAGCAGGGCGAACTGGTAGCTTTTCCCACGGAAACGGTTTATGGCTTGGGCGCAAACGCACTCTCTGAAGCTTCAGTAAAGCAGGTGTATCAGGTGAAAGGACGTCCCAGCGACAATCCGCTGATTGTCCATGTAAGCGGATTGGAAATGCTGCTGTGCTATATTGATCAGCTGCCGGAAACAGCTGAAAAGCTGATACACCATTTCTGGCCGGGACCGCTGACATTGATTTTGCCGTTAAAGACCGGCAGCTTTTCTTCCTCTGTCACAGGAGGCTTAGACACCGTCGCATTTCGGATGCCTAATCATTCGCTGACCCTAAAGCTGATTGAAGCTGCAGGCATACCAATTGTTGGTCCAAGTGCAAACACTTCAGGAAAACCAAGTCCGACAACAGCTGCACACGTATATCACGATTTGAACGGAAAAATTTCTGCTATTTTGGATGGCGGACCTACTCAGATTGGTGTAGAATCAACGGTTTTAGACTTAACGGATAGCTCAGGAACCCCACTTATTTTACGGCCAGGTGCTGTGACGAAAGAAGCGCTGGAACAAGTTGTGGGGCAGGTATCAGTGGATAAGCATTTGCTCACCGAGAACGAAGCACCTAAAGCCCCAGGAATGAAGTATAAGCATTACTCTCCTAGTACCCCGGTTTGGATTGTTCAAAATGATGAGCAAAGCTGGCGGGCAGCCGCAGATTGGGCGGAAAAAAATCAGAAAAAGCTAGGTATCTTTGCCAGTAAAAAAATACTTGAATTGCTAAACGATAAAAAGATAGTCGGTTATTCTTTTGGTGAAGAGGGTGTAGAGCCGGCAACGAAATACTTGTTTTCAGGACTACGTTCCTTAGATGAAAAAGAGCTGGATTTGATTTTTGTGCCTGCTTTTCCAGAAATAGGACTGGGGACTGCATATATGAATCGTCTGAAAAAAGCAGCGGATCAAAATTTTTTCAAAATCTGATGGCTTTTTTAGGTAGAGGGGAATTAAGTATGATACAATCGAAACAAGAAATCGAATGAGGTGTTGTCTAAAATGAATTATCAAGAGTATGATCCAGAGGTTTGGGAAGCTATTGGAAAAGAGAAAGAGCGTCAAGAGAATAATTTGGAGCTAATTGCATCGGAAAATGTGGTTTCTGAAGGCGTTATGGCTGCACAGGGAAGTATTTTAACCAACAAATATGCAGAAGGCTATCCGGGAAAACGTTATTATGGCGGCTGTGAATTTGTTGATGTAGTTGAAACGCTGGCGATTGAACGAGCAAAAAAACTGTTCGGCTCTGCCTTTGCCAATGTGCAGGCACATTCTGGGTCACAGGCAAATACAGCGGCTTATCTATCTTTGGTTGAACCAGGAGATACAATCATGGGGATGGATTTATCAGCAGGGGGACATTTAACCCATGGCTCACCGGTTAACTTTAGCGGAAAAACGTATAATTTTGTCAGCTACGGTGTTGATCCGGTGACGGAAGTCATTGATTATAATGTTGTACGTATTCTGGCACGTGAACATCAGCCAAAATTAATTGTTGCTGGAGCTAGTGCGTATTCCAGAACAATCGATTTTGAAAAATTCCGTGAAATCGCTGATGAAATCGGCGCAAAATTAATGGTGGATATGGCACATATTGCCGGACTGGTTGCAGCTGGACTGCATCCTAATCCAGTTCCTTTTGCCGATATTACAACCTCTACAACCCATAAAACACTGCGGGGACCTAGAGGCGGTCTAATTTTGACAAATGACGAGGAATTAGCTAAAAAAATCAACAGCAATATTTTTCCTGGTATTCAGGGTGGTCCGTTAGAACATGTAATCGCTGGTAAAGCAGTGGCATTTAAAGAAGCACTTGATCCTGATTTTAAATATTATAGTGAACAAGTAATTGAAAATGCCAAAGCAATGACTAAAGTTTTCAACCAGTCACCTGAAGCCCGCTTGATTAGCGGTGCGACGGATAATCATCTGCTGCTGATTGATGTCACTGGTTTTGGACTAAATGGTAAAGAAGCAGAGAAAATTTTGGATACAGTGAATATTACAGTGAATAAGAATTCCATTCCTTTTGAACAGCTTAGCCCGTTTAAGACAAGTGGAATCCGAGTAGGGACACCTGCGATTACTACTAGAGGCTTCAAAGAAGAAGATTCTATCGAGGTGGCAAAACTGATTATCAAAGCTTTGAAGAATCATACAGATGAAGCTGCCATGACTGAAGTCAAGGACGCTGTGAAAGAGCTGACAGAAAAATATCCGTTATATAAAAAGTAAACGAACGATTTATTTGATTTGAAATGTTATAGGTTCTGTATCAAAATATGTTGTCAGGACTGAAAATTGAATGAAATCTTAGCACTTGAAACAAAAGCAGAAAATATCTGACTTTGTTTCAAGTTTTTTTGAGAAAGGAACTTCAAAGGCTTTCCTGTGAAGCCATGGGATATTGGTAAAAAGCTTCCTTTTAGCATTGTAAAAAAACAGTTTAAATAAGATTTTATCACTGGTGTTGCAGAAATATAGTCAGAATAATCTGAAAACACCAACCTGCTGAAAATGGAAAAGGAGAATTTTTAGAATGGCTCTAAAATCAAGCTTTTTACTATACTAATCAAAGTTTTTGCTGGTTCGTTTAGTTTTCTCAGATAAAGAATCAAACGTTATTGTAGAAAAGCATTTCTGAAAAGATGTTTTTGCGTTATACTCTTTCATGTGGTAATCCTTTTTATTGGTCTTGGATAAGTCATCCAAGAGTAGTATAAAGGACTTTTTTGTCTATGGATAGTTATGCTTCAGAACCAAGAACGGGCAGTGTCAAAAGCAAATAAGGAATTACAAGCTGCTTTTCAAGTAAGTTACAGCTTGTTTGACTTCATTTAGGAAGGAAATCGGCCAGGGCTTTCCGCCGAGTTGCTTCCGGCTCACTACCTATTCTATTGGTCTGAAGCATGCTTAGCCATTTATTTTTCTTTGCAACACCACTGAGATTTTATATGTAAATAAATATTTAACAAGCACATATTTCTGATTAGCACATTAGAGAAAACAACAGCGCTCAAAAGTTTGAACGCTGTTTTTGGTTTGTTAAAAGAGCTTGTGTATTCATAACTTTAAAGCAGTTATCCTATTGCTGCGTATAAATTATAAATATTAATGAGCAAGACTAGTAGAACGATGAGGCTATAAAGCTTTTTCACTTGAACCTCTGTCATTCGACTGCTTAGCAAACCACCCAGCCAGCCTCCCAACAAGGCTGCTGGAATTACAGCCCATAAAATTGACAGGTCGTAGGAATAGAAGCCTACACTTAGTCCAACACTGGAAAGCTTTGCAATTTGAGAAAAGAAAATTGTAACGATGGAATACACAGTTGCCATTTTGATATCCATGCCAAAAAAGAAAATAAGAGCAGCTACATTGATTGGTCCGCCGCCGATTCCCAAAAAAGTAGAAAGAATCCCCAGAAAAAGTCCGATGATTAAATAAAGCCACTTACTGGAAAGCGCTAGTTTTTTTTGCCCCCATTGATTATAAAAAAGAACAATGAGTAATGTAAGAATCATTAAGACATTCTGAATGATTTGAACCTGATTGTCTGATTTGAAAAACTCGAGCAGCCGATTTAACAGACTGTCACCGAGAACACCTCCCAATAAGGAACCCATAGAGATTGCCAGCGCTCGGCTAAAATCAATTTGAATTCCATCCTTAAGCTGTTTATAGGTTGAAGAAATGGACATGGTAAAAACAGCGGTACTGGAGTAAAAAGCAATCGCGCTTAACGAATGGAGTCCAATAAAATCCAGCACGGGCTTGATGATTACACCGCCGCCCATACCAGAAATAGCACCAACTGTATTAGATAGAACAATCGTAATAAAGTAGATAAGTAAAGTTTTCATATAATTAGCCTTTCATTTTTTTTATAAGAACTTTTTCAAAGAAACACGAGCTAAAATCAAAAAGTTAATAAATCTTATCAAACACTACTTTCTATTCATGGAAAACAGATATTGCTTTAGCTGCTGTTGACTGGATTAATAAATCCATATCTAATCCATTTAGTTTAGTTTTAGGCAACTTAGAATGCTAGAGGTACAGGAAATAAAATTTGTAGTTACTTATCCAGTATATCATGAAAACTTCCCAGTATTTATTAGAAGGTTGATGAGGACAAAGTTGAGGTGGAAATGGGCGTTTGTTGATTGGAAGTAAATTTTATCTAATTCAAATCAATCAGATGTATCACTAAGTGAATGAAAATTTAACATGAATTGTTTAAAAGAAGTAGTGAAGGCTCAAACTAGGACTAGAGCGTGTCCAAAAACACTAGCGGGGAATAGAGCTTCGAGGGTGTGCTGGACTTGTCGGCAGAAAAAACCTTTATGAGCTAAATCAGTGTTTTTTTCTTGATTGTGACAATTATCCTTGAGCATTCGGATATCACATTACTTTTCAGACACGTCCTCATTTTGATAAATAACAACATAACTTGTAAGATAACTCGTTCAGTAAACTAGTCTTGTTGCTTTTTTACTAATCTAGAAAGCGCGGATTAATGGCAGTTTATGACAGAAGATTGAGCCTGAAAAGAATGATGGTTCATTTGATAAAAATAATGAGTCTGCGCTAGTAATTACAGATTTTAAAGCATGTTGTGTTATGCACTTAGCTGGGAAAATCCGAAGAAATATGTAGATGATTTTTAACTTGATTTCAGCAGAAGAATTTGAAACAATTATGCCGCTTATAAAGGCGTTGAGTAAGGGTTTATTTTAGCTGGTGTCTACTAAAATAACAGAATAGAGTCAATTGAGCTTTCTAAATAAGAAGAAGATAAAGCTAAGAAATAATTCTTGAGTGATTGACTAGTCAACCGCTCTTTTTTGTTTTACAATAGTAGAAGAAAATGAATAGTTAGGAGACAGAACATGGGAAAATTTCAAGTAATTGATCATCCATTAATTCAGCACAAATTAACAATCATCAGAGACAAAGACTGCGGAACTAAAGTTTTTCGTGAGGTAGTTAATGAAATTGCAATGCTGATGGCTTATGAGGTTTCCAGAGATATGCCTTTAGAGGATGTTGTGATTGAAACACCAATGGGTGAAACAACACAAAAGACATTATCAGGTAAGAAGGTAGCGATTGTTCCGATTTTAAGAGCAGGTATTGGCATGGTTGATGGGATTCTTGAACTAATTCCAGCAGCTAAGGTTGGACATGTCGGCTTATACCGTGACCACGAAACGTTGGAGCCGGTAGAATACTTTGTGAAAATGCCGGAAGATATTGATGCCCGTCAATTATTCGTAGTAGACCCTATGCTGGCTACTGGTGGATCAGCTATCATGGCAATTGATTCGTTGAAGGAGCGCGGCGGCAGTAATATTAAATTTGTCTGTCTGGTTGCAGCGCCAGAAGGTGTGAAAGCATTGCAGGACGCACATCCAGATATTGATATCTATACTGCTGCATTGGACGAGAAGCTGAATGAAGATGGCTATATCGTTCCAGGACTAGGTGATGCGGGCGACCGTTTGTTTGGTACAAAATAAGTAGAACTGTCTTAAATAAGACGAGAAAAAGCGTGAGGCTTCTATATTTGACTTTAGTACAAAAAAGTTTGGGCTGTAGTTTTTATAGCTCAAGCTTTTTTATTGGGAAAGAATCAGTGAATGATTTTGCAAGACCAGTAAAAAGTGAAGGAACAGTTCGTATAAATCCATTGCTTAAGTGGGGAATAGAAAATGATGTCAGTAGATGACTATTAATGGTTTGCTTGGCAGTATCTCTTTACAATTCAAAAAAAGAGATTTATAATAGTTTCGTCATTGAACGCCAGCTTAGCTCAGTTGGTAGAGCAGCGCACTCGTAACGCGCAGGTCACAGGTTCGATCCCTGCAGCTGGCATAGTTGAAATCCTTGATAAACAAGGGTTTTTTGTTTGCTTAAAAAATGTTAAAAAAGGTAGTTGCCTAAAAATTACTACTTACTAAAAAGAAGTGAAAAATTGTACTTTTAAAAAATGTTATTTAATTTGTTACTCATTGATTTCTGTGCGTTTAAGTACAGGATTTGGTTAGTATTGGTATTCATTTTATAAGATTGAACATGATTATAAAACGAATGCTATTAGGGAAATCAAACTTTATTTGTCCGGTGCGGGTGAAAAATATACTCTCGAAAGAGTGTTGGGGTGGCTAGAATTTGTAAAGATATTACCGCAAGAAAAAGTTGCTGAGTTGAGGAATAAAATTAGTGCTTTAGAAACGATTACACCTCGTAAACGTTACAATCAAAAATCTGTAGATAATAGAAGAAAACAGAAATTAGGAGTATTGTAAAGAGCCTAGAAAACTAAGTATTTTTGTTATAAGCAGATATTCGAATTTATTGTAAAGCAAATAGACGTCTTTTGGAATGTTTGATATACTTTTAGAAAAAAGTATAGGATGATGGTTTTATGAGTGAGGTCAACAGTAGCTTTAGTGTTGCTAGTAGTATTTCTGCAAGATTAAGTCAAGTAGCCAGTGGATTTTCATCAGTGCACAGTGTGACAAGTTTAGCTAGTCGTACGACTGTGACAGGAAATACAAATGCAAAAAAAAGTATTTCGGATTTATACGATAGAGGGATACGCATTTCTAATGCATTAGCAAAAGATGGAAATAATATCAATTCTGTTGCGAAGGAATTTAGTAAAATTGACCAAAATTTACAAAAAGGATTTGAACAAACATCTTTTTTTGATTTGGGTGGTTTTTAATGAAAAGTCAAGAAGATCAGGAATTACAAATTAAGAAAAGCCTTTTAATGATTGATGAAGAAAGAGAACAATTACAGAAACAAAAAAGGAAATTAGAGGAGTATGATGAAGCACTATTTTATATAGATCAAGACGAGCAAAGATTTTACGAACAGTTAATAGAAAGTCATGAGAACTCGCATGATAGGAATGATTTCGAAGTATATAAGGAAGAAAACTATCGATTAGGAATGAAAGACAAGGAAAATTTATTATCAGCATTTGAGGAATTGGAACAAAAATCAAAGGATTTAATAGTAAAAGAAGAGGAACTATTTCATAAGAAAAAAACTCTATTTAGTGAAAAGGAAATGGAGGATAGATATGGATATTAATTTCTTTGTTGGTGAAGTAGAAGCTCAATCGAATGCTGCTAGACAGATGGCGGATGAGTATATTAGATTTTCAGGTCAATTAAAAGATAGTGCAACATCATTTTTTAATGCTCCATTATCTGGTAAAACGTATGATTCAGCAAAACAATATTTTTTAACTGTATATCCACCTCTGGCGAATGGATTTATTTTGGCTTGTGAAGCCTTTATTGAGGCACATCAAAGATTGCCGAAAGAATTTCAAAGTAGCGTAGATACTTGTGATGTAATTGAAGAAGAATTAAAGAATCAAATCAATCAAGGTCAATTATTACTTCGCTCTATGGCTATCATATTGGATAAAGAAGAAACAAATTTTCATTTAGAAAAACGGTATATGAATGTCCAAAATTCTATAAGAAGAATTGAAGAAAAATTAGAACGATTATATAGCTTCAATAGTAGTTCGCCAAACATCTTTTCTGATTATGAATCAAAGCTGGCTAATTTAGATAATTGGTTATCTGAAATTGAAAATGGTAAAGCGTGGAACCCAAGTTCTGGAGTCTTCGAAATATCAAGGTTAAATTTGTCTTTAGTGAAACCGCTTCATGCGTCATGGCAAGAAAGAGAAGATAAGATAAAAAATGGAAACATGACAATTAAAGAAAGTAAAAATATCTTTGGTGGTAAAGTATTTGAAGTGTATAAAAATGGTGTATTAGATGAAGAGGCTACCAAAATTTATAATGATTTACTAAAAAAGGAAATGTTGACTTTACTTCGTCAAGAAGTTGAAAATGATAAGTTCACGCAATGGGTTACATTAATTGGACAAGTAATATCACTAACTAATGGAACTCGTGCCATTGTAAGAGAAATTATCGGCATGGTAGGAGATAAACTATTGGTATCCGTGGATAATGGCAATGTAGGAGTTTTGTCTTTATCAAACAATATGGTAGTCGAAACGGCTGGATCAACTGCAATAGCTGGTAGTTTAGAGGCGTTACTTAAAAGTTATGCTAATAATATTATGTATTCAAAAACTCCACAATGGGAAGAAAAGGACAGGGTTCCTTTAGATAATGAAACTATTTTAGGTGATAAGAGTTTCAAAGTAAACAAAAGTAAAGGAAGAATAAAAGGCGCAGTTGTCTATGAAAAAGATGGTAAGTTTTATCATAGGGATACTTTTCATAGAGGTGAAGGCTCGCATATAGAGGTTTATGATAAAAGAGGTAATCATTTAGGAGAAGCTAACCATCAAACAGGCGAACTAATTCCGGGCACTCAAGATAAAACAAAAAAATTACCTAGATAAAGGAGATGATAGTATTGAAAATTCTAAAGAAAGAAATAGAAAATAATGATGTTTATGCATTAGCTGTTACAAAAAAATATATAGTAATAAATAGCAATTATAAAGGATTGACTGTTTTTGATAAAAATTTTTCATTTGTAACAGAAATAGATGTGGATGAAGAACTTGTAATCTATCAAATGTATGCCTCTACTTTAAATGACTATGTAATTATTCAAGATTTAGAGAATGAAACATTGTATAGTGTAGAAGTTAAGAACAAGAAAATAGTAAAAATGCAATGTACTACTTTTTTTATGCAGAATTATTATGTTGATGGAAGCCGTTTTCGACTGATGGATGGAGAAAAAAATTATTTTTTCACCTATGATAATCTTCTATTTACAGTGGAAGAACATTCAGTTAATGGTTTAACATACCTTACTAATAATCAAGAAGAAATAATTTATCGTGATTATGAAAAAATTATTTATGATGATGGAAAAATGAAAAAAGAACTGTTGTATAATAGTAAAGGTTATTTTTATAGTATTAAAGATAAAAAAATAATTAAGTATGATGAAGAAGAACTATACTTGTGGGAAAATGATGAATGGATTCTGTTGTATGAAGCCGAAAGTTCTTATAGTATTAGACAATGTATATTGGAAAATGAAAGGTGCTATTTTTTAATTAATAATAAAGGAAATAGAGATGAGAGTGAATTAGCTTGTCTATTTTTGGAAATTTAGGCTAAAAATATGAAGAAAATAATGTTAAATGATTTTGTAAAATGCTTAGATGAAAAACTTAATTATGTTGTAGAGGAAGGAATTAGTACCGAAATTAGAATTTGGTTGAGGGATATTGAAAATGTACTAGATTTTTCAATAAAACTGGAAGGTACAACATATGTAGTAACTATAAACACTCAAAAGAAAGATGAAGTCTCTATTGAAAGAGTATTTTATGAATTTGTTCATATAATGGAGTATCGATTTATGACTTTTTATTGCAGAGAAAAAACACCTGAATATATCAATTTTAGAATGATTTCAGCTACTGAAAACGCCAACGCAATGAGTTTACTCTTAAAATTTTCAACAAAAGAATCAAGCAAATAAATATATCTATTAAGTAGGATATGCTATTCGAATATTTTGATGTTATATTATAAGAGTTTGATTTTGAGAATGCTAGTCTAAAATTTGTCTAAAATGAGTGTTTATCATGAGATAATAAATAAAATAGAGAAAAAATGTACCGGTTTAATAACATATATACGTGTGAAAAAGATTTTAAGTCACTCTTAACGCGCAGGTCACAGGTTCGATCCCTGCAGCTGGCATAGTTGACCCCCTTTATTTAGCAGAGGGTTTTGGCTTGTCTAAGTGAAGCCTTACAGATTTTCTACAAAGTACAAAAACTATTTTGGAATATATGAAACGAAATATCCGATTTTAGTATAAAACTGGAAAATAATTAAGATTCTTACTTATTTCAAGGTAAATTGGTATACTTTTAAGAATGGATATGGTAAGATGATTCTTGTAGTATGCTTCTGGTTAAACTAAAAGGCTTTATCCTTATCTATTCTTAGAATAATTCCTCTTATTTTTATCGTGAAAATATTGCAAATATATTGTGCTACAGCACTAGGAGGATTTTATTTATGAATACAGGAACAGTTAAATGGTTTAACGCAGACAAAGGTTTTGGATTTATTACAGCAGAAGACGGAACAGACGTTTTCGCTCACTTCTCAGCTATCCAAGGAGAAGGTTTCAAATCTCTTGACGAGGGTCAAGCAGTTACTTTTGATATTGAAGATGGTCAACGTGGCCCTCAAGCTGTAAATATCGTAAAAAATTAGTCTATCAAAAAGACAGTCTTCAAAAGACTGTCTTTTTTTATAAGGAGGGCAATCATGGCAGAGCCGACTCAAAAAAAAGCCTATGGAAAAAAGCAAAAAGAGGATTCTGAAATCAAGAAGCTTTTTGATATAGGACAGTCTGTATCATTTATTTACAAAAGTGAGATTCGTACAGGTGTTATTGCAAAGAAATTAGAATATGCCGCTGTGGTAGAAATCGATGCTGTATCCGGTTCTTCTGCTACGGAAGATCGAACGGTTGTTAATTACAATGATATGTATCAGCGATGAGGTTGAAACCAGAACGTTAGGATTCTTATAAGCTTGTCTAGGATTCTCCCTGCGTTGTAATCTTAAAAGCATGCAAAGACTGGAATGCCGTTTGTTCAGAATAATTAAAAAGAAAGAGTTTGGACAGTTATTTTTATGTTCAAAACTCTTTTTTTTGCTTATTTCTCAGATTCTATGATAGATTTCTGCACTTTTCCCAATTCCTAATGACTAATCCCATTGATGTTGGTTTTTAGATACTATATAATCAATGATATATGTGATTTAGGGGGAGTATTGATGAAAAAACTTGTAGTGGGCGGATTTATCCTATTAAGCATCTTAATGACAGGCTGTACAAGAAACAATGATGAAAAAAGTTCTACAGGAGTAGGGACGAGCCAACGCGAAAAAAGAGAAAAAAGAAGCAAAGCTGAAGGAACAGAGGAAGAGACTGTTTATCGAACAGAAAATGGAACCTTTACGTTGAAATTGAGCGATGGCTGGGAAGCATTGGAGCCTGATGAACTTTCAGATGATGCCGATTTGAGTTTTGAAAACTACGACGCAGATATTTATTATATGGTTTTAAGTGAGCATAAGGATGATTTTGAAGGCTTTGAAGAATATAAGGATTTAATTGTACCAGATATGCTTGAAGACACTTATGATGTGGAAGAAAGCGACATTGAGTATAATGGTTTTAAAGGGACCAGATATACGTTTGGCTTAACTTCAGATGGAATAAAGACTGCCTGGATCTATGATGTTTTGGAAGGGGAAACCTACTATATCCAAAATATTGGCTGGACGATTAACAGTAAAAAGGAAAAGAATAACAAGAATCTGACTCAGTTGATGGAGTCACTAACCTTTGTTAAGTAGCAGGCATCATTTTTGAAGGATTTTTTTGATAACGACAATAAGTAGTTTTCCGTTAATAGTGCCAGTAGGAAAAAAGAATTGAATGAAATCGTAGAGCTTGGAGCAAAAAGGCAAGAAATTGCTGGTTTTGTTTCAAGCTCTTTTTTTTGCGAATGGAAAAAGTTTGAATGATTAGGATGACTGTATAGGTTTTCTGTCAAATCCTATAAGAAAGAACCTAATAAATATAAAACCGGGAATCCTGGTTGATTTCCGGTTTTTTTGTATTGGAAAAATGCATGATAAAAAGGAACTGGGAAATTAATGGGAGACTTTTAACAGAGAAATGAAAGTTAAGAATGAAAATAATCAGCTACTATGAGGCTAGGCAGATTGGAATAGAGAACCATAGCAGATATGAAAAAACAAGCTGAAAGACACTTTCTAATCAGCTTTACATTGAGAGGCTGTTGATTGTCTATATTTTAAGACAAATGAACAGCGAAAAAAGAATGGAAAGAGAGGTGGAATGCAATGAGCACAATCACTACAATTGAGGATTTTTGGGATAGAGTAAACGAGTTAAGGATAGAACGTGAACTGAACTGGAGGGAATTGGTTGGCGGCAATGCATCTCTGGCGGCCGAAAAAAGATTCAATCCTACGTTAACGCGTATCTTTCAAATGCAGGAAAAGCTGGAAGTCAATTTATTCAATCTGGCTTCGGAAAATCAGCCGGAGATTGAAGAGCAGTTTAAAAAGAATCCCGAGACGCCAAAGAAAATGACAGCCATTTATGATTTAACGCGCACCGAAGACTGGATGAATGATGAGCAGATTGTAAAAAAAGTTCAGGAGCTGGCTAAGGATATCTTGTAGACAAAAGTTTATAGCTTTAGTTTTGTTTAAATAAATTTTTAAAGAGTCAGTTATTTATATAATGAAAGTTTTTTGGGAGTTCTTTGAAAGTTATGAAGAGACATAATCAGCTATTATTGGTTTATCGGAAATGTAAAAGAAACTACTGCAGTAGAAAAAAACTAGTTTTTTCATTACATTTTCAGTCTAAACATTGAAGACTAAAAAAGCTATGCGGACTGTCTGGAAAATGATAAATCAAAAATATGATTGAAGAAAAATCTTTAATAAATTAAATACTTAATAAAGCTATAAGAACAAAAAATAACCGCTGATAAAATTAAATTTTAATAATAAATGAAAAGCAGTAAGGATTTTTTGTGAGTATAGAAAAATTAAGTAGGGAGTTTCAATAAAGAAATTTTCTTCTTTCTATTTTCTGTGACAGTTAAACAATGCGCTGCTGTTGAAGCAGATAATCATTTAATTACTAAGGAGAGAATAATTATGGAAAAAGCAATTCAAGGTAAAAATGTTAAGTTAATGTTTCGTCTATTAAAGGAACGTCCATTTAAAAAAGCTGGTTTGTTGGCTTTGGAAATGAGCCATACGTATAATCGTGAAACAAGTGTCGAAACTCAGGCAACTAAAGACGGTAGCGTAGCAACTGGCGGCAGCGTTGTCTCTAACATTGAAATGGAATTTTTGAAAACCAATACAGAGGTATTCAGCATGCTGGAATATGCATATGAAAATGGAGAAGAAATTGAAGTTTGGAGAGTCTTCTTTGACAATCCTGTAGAAGGTGTGGAACGTAAATATAAAGCACAGTATGGAACTGGAATTTTAGGAAACTTTCCTGACGCAGCAGAAGCTGAATCTAATGCTTCTGTATCAACAACATTAAATCTTAATGGTTTATTAGTTAATGGAGAAGCAACTGTGGATGCTGAAAATGATGAGCTTGCGAAAGCCTTCTTCTTTGATACGATTGCTGATGCTAAAGGGGAAGAACCAACAGCTATCTATACTCCTCAAACAACAGTAACACCCTAAGCCTCCCCAAAATCTGACGGTTTCAGCTATTGGAGATGATTCAGCACTCTTGGAATGGTCGGGTGACAAAGGGGATGTAGTATTGAAAAGAAACGTTACAATACTAAGTGATTTTAAAGGGAAAGTAGCTGGCAGCGTTGTAGAGAATCCAAATATTGCAAAAAATAGTATAAATCCTAGCTTACAGATGCCTTCCAGTGCTATTTTTAATGATTTAAGTAGTGCTGCGTATTCGTGGATAGGCAAATTGGATAATACTCAGTTTTCACCTCAAACAGAAGCAAATAAATACATTTCGCAAGTCTTGCTTTCTTGGAATGTTATAGAAATTGTAGAAAGACAATATCCTACTATTTTTCAGGGAGTTTCTACAGTTGCGGAAAAAGTTGACATTCTTAAAGGTACCAGTCAACAAATATCTTTAAATGCATATGGATACGCCAGCGGTGCAGCAGGTAACAGCTTAAAGCTGAGTGTCTTTGTTGACAACAATGCTTGGGCTTCTGGGGTTGCCGAGAATACAATTAACAGCATTAAACAACTTAGACTGAGTTGGAATACTAAGTCATTAATTTCACGTATTATTTCCGATGATGGCTATATTTATGCTTTAACTTATGCGCCAGCTTCAGATGGAACAACACCGAGTATTGTGACTATTGACTATGCAAGTATTGAGATTGTTTTGCCAGTT
Source organism: Enterococcus sp. LJL51 (assembly GCF_054871795.1). Classification (NCBI taxonomy): domain Bacteria; kingdom Bacillati; phylum Bacillota; class Bacilli; order Lactobacillales; family Enterococcaceae; genus Enterococcus; species Enterococcus sp. LJL51. Next base: position 26,092 of record NZ_JBTXLW010000009.1, read on the forward strand.
TCAACTACTATTGGAGACGTATCATCACCGTGTAAACTAGAAAGCTTATCTAGTGACACTGATTATACAGCTAAGGTTATAAACAAGAGTGGTGAAAGTAACGAAAGTACTTTTACAACAGGGAAGAAAGAACCTGTAGAAGTAATAGTATCAATGGACCTAAAAAATAAAATTGCAGGTAGTGTTATAGAGAATCCGAATAGAATGACAAGAACCGCATATACAAATTTATTAAGTCCTCAAGCTATCACAATTGAAAATGATCAAAATCAGTATAATGGAATAATGAACCTTGATAATAATCTGTATAGCCAGTCCACAAATGTGAACGGCAATATTTTTCAAGTTATGTTCTCATGGAATGTTGTTGAAAACATAGAAAAACAATATCCTACTATTTTTCAGAAGGCTGCTACAGTAGCTGAAAAAGTAGCCAAGCTGAAAAGTTTGACCAAGTCAATAAATATTAAAGTTCACGGATTTGCTTCAGGTGCAGGTGAAAAGCCTAACCGTATGATATTAGCTAGGTGGGGCGGAATCTATTCATGGGTAACTGGGCAAGCTTCAGATGCTACTACAGTTGCATTGTTACAGGGAAATTTAACATCAGATGCACAGATAAATTCATCAATAACAGATGATGGTTATGTTTATGTGATGGCATACGCTCCTGCCAGTGACGGTAAGACAGCCAGCATAATCAACATTGATTATGCAAGTTTAGAATGTACATTATCTATGTAAGAGCAGGGCAGTTATTGCCCCTCTTACATTTTAGGAGGAAAAAACATGGTTAATAAAGTAAAAAAAGCAGTAGTAACAATTGATGGGAAGAAATATCCATTGATTTTTGGATTTAAATTTCTGAATGAAATCAATGCACTGCCAAAAGATAACGAGCAGATGGATAGTCTGACACTACTAATCGGCGGACTAATTGATGGAGATCCTAATGCATTGAAGCAAATGCTTGTAGCGAGTCTAAGTACATATGATGAGCTGGAAGAGCGGGAGATTATCAATTATTTGGAAACTTCAGCTGAGGTGGAGGAATTATTTGAAAATTTTATCGAGTACTTAACGTCGGCTCCATTGTTGAAAAAACGAACAATGAAAATCAAATCCGGAATCGAGCAGATGATGAAGACGGTGGAAAGCAAAGTTCAAATGGACTTGGAGCAAGCTATGATGAAATAGTTCTTACCTGTTTTCGTTATTTTCCGACGATTCAGCTGAAAGAGATTGAGTGTATGACTCCGTGGGAGTATACATTGAGAATGAAGGCGTATCTATTAAATGAAAACGAAAAGGAACGTCGTGTGTTTCAAGGGGCGTTTGCCAATCGCTTATTTAAGGCTGAGAAAAAAGGAAAATACTTATTTAGAGATGTTAAGAGTATTTATGATTATGAAAAGAATGAAGAAAAGATACTTGCAGATATGAATAAGAATGAAAAGACAAATAGTAAAAAAGACGACCTTTATGAGATGCAAAGCCGGCTAGAGCGGGCAAAAGCAATTGTTAAGGGCAGAAAGGAGGGAAAAGATGAAGGAAAGAAATACAGTAACAACAGTTTTGCAGACGAGAGATAAGAACTTTTCAGCAACTTTTCAGCGGGCTGTTACTCTTTTAGGCAGATACAGAGATGGTGCCTCAGCAGCACAAAGAGCCACCGTGATGCTGGATCAGACTATGCGGAGTACAGCAGCAACTATTGATATGGTTGGTTCGGCAAGCAGGTCAGCTGCTGTTCAGTTAGGTGTTTTTGCAGAACAAATGAATCAAATGGATAACGCTGCTCTATTTAATCAGACGTTGAATCAGTCTGTAGTTTTTTTAGAAGCAATGAATCAAAAGCTTGGTGAGTCCAGTAATCAGATGGATATTGTAAGTCAAAGTACAGCTTTGGCGACTGCTGGACTTCAAGAATTTATCGCTCAAAGCTATTTGATGGGCGAGATTGGAACCGTCTTCTCTACGGTTAGTACGCAAATAGCTCACTTAACCACTACTGGTATCAACGGTCTCCTTAACTTCCAATCTGTTTTAGCCTCTGGATTTCCAACAATAGAATTATTTTCTAACATCTGGGTTAATGTTGACGGAGATTTTCAGCGAATTTTGTCAGGACTTCAATTGACTGGTGAAAGATTTATTTTATCTTTGAGTCAAATGTTTCAACAGGCTGCCAGCCAGTTTGATTTGATGATTGGCGGAATGGAGCAGTCGGCAGAATCTTCCAGCAGTTTTTGGGATATTTTAAAAGGAATAGATGATTTTCTTGGCAGTTCATTTAGTGAAGCGATATTAGATGTAGCGGGGAATTTTCTTGAACTTAACGGTGATGTGATGGGAAGTGAAGGTGTAATTTCTCAGTATGCTGAAGTCATTCGAAGTTCATTTTCAAGTATATTAGATTTGAATAGTTCTTTAGGGTCTTCACTTAGTTCAGCAATAACAAGTTTCACTCAACCCATAACCGAAGCTGGTGGAGTTCTATCTTTTTTTAAAGAACAAGTTTCAGCGGGATTTTCTGCGGTTAAAAATAGCATTAGCAACACGGTGGCATCAGCTAGAGGAGCTTTGATGAACCTTGGCCTATCTATTAACCAAGCGGGCGGTATCGTACCATTTTTTAGTCAACAAGTTGTGGCAGGATTTTCTACAGTTAAAAATAATATTGGCAATATGGTGGTATCAGCCAGAGGGGCTCTAATGAATCTTGGGGTGTCGATTGGTCAAGCTGGAGGGATTCTACCTTATTTTTCTCAATTAGTAGTTAGTGCTACATCAACAGCAGGAAGTGCATTTACATCGCTTGGTGCATTGATAATAAGCAATCCTTTAATCGTTGGAATAGCTTTAATCATTGCAGCTGTTGCAGGATTTGCAGCTGCATGGCAGTCGAACTTCATGAATATCAAGGGTTTTGTTTCATCAGCTTTTGGAGCAATCAAAAACTCTCTCACAAGTATGGGTGATATGTTTAAAGGAATAATGCCCTTTTTAAGTAGTGTTGGAGATGCATTTAAAACATTGGGAGTTATTCTAGCTGGCGGAGTATTAATTGCCATTGCAGCTGTTGTAGATATGTTTAGAGGCATTGTTTTTGGAGGAATATCAGTCATCAATACTGCTCAGGCAGTCGGAAGTGCCATCACTGGTATTTGGGCTAAAATTAATGGTGATGATAAGGCGGCGGATGAAGCTTTCAGCGATATGAAAATGAATTTGACTGAGATAAAAGAAGGTTTTGATAATCTCAAAGATAACTCAGCTATTGCAGGAGTTATCGGAAGTACAAGTGAATTAACGAATAATACCAAAGAGTTGAAAGAAGAGACAGTAGCAACAGCAGAACAAATCGCAGCACTTGGTGAAGCTTATCGGGAAACCTTTGATGAGGCGGGAAATCGAATTGATAATCTGGCGTTGAAGTATTCAGAGGTTGGACAAGCCGCGATTACTGCCTTTTCTGGAGAGGGCTTGGAACAGTCCACTAAAAGATTTGAGGCAGCTGAAGAAATCATGGGCCGTCATGGAGAGAAGCTTAAAGAAATTAAAACCCAGGTTGGTGAAAAGCTGACTCAAGCCGAACAGCTAACGGGTGAAGAGCAGGCAGCTGCTCAGAGCGAAGCTTATTCCATGATGATTGAACAAGCGAGCTTTGGATCTAGTGAAATGCTGACTGTCATGCAGGCAAACAAAGAAATGCTGGTTGCAGAAAAAACATTGGAGGGACAAGCTCTTTCTGATGAACAAAGGCGAGCCCTTCAGGATCAGAACAACGCAATTCGTGAAGGCTTGATGGAACAGCAGCAGTTGATTGTTGAAGCTTCAGCAGCAAAATTAGAAAATGGTAAACAGTTAAGTGATGCTGAATTAAAGGCAACTATGAGTGCGAATCAGGCACTTTATCAAAATAGAAAAGAGCAGCTGGAAGCAAATGAAACGGAGATTGCTAGTTTGAAAGCCGAATATGCAGCGACAGAAGATGAAGTTCAGAAGGCGAATTTCCAACAGCAAATCGATGCTTTAGGGATGCATAATGAGCAGCTACGATTACAGCAGGAACAGGCAGGCTTGGATACTCTATCACTGCTTCAGCAAAATGAACAAATGAAGGCTGAAACAATTGCCCAGGGACTGAATGGAGTGGGTGTAACAACTGACGAAGCATTGACTGGGTTGGTTCAGAAATATGCGGATTCAGGTGTAGGTATTGACCAGCAAATGCAGCTTCTGGCAGGAATTCTTCATCAACGGGGACTGGATGCAGGCGATAGCTTGCTTACAGCATTACAAACCAACGATTTTGGAGCTGTTGCAGCCGGACTTAGCGATTCAGCAGTAAATGGATTGGCTGGTCTTCCAGAAGGCATGTTTGTTAATGGAGCCGCAGGTAAAGATGCTTTTATTCAAGCATTAGAGTCTGGTTCGATAGACGCTAGTCAAATAGGTTCACATTTGATAGGAGCGATGAATACATCAGTTGCAAATGAAAAAAGCAATGTTGAAGTAACTGCAAAAAATGTTGCTACTGGTGGTTCTGATGCTATTAAGCAACAGAATAGTCAGTTTAATACGGCTGGTAAACAAAATATAGATGCTTACAATAATGGAATTAGCGCTTATGGAGTGAATGTGAGCAATACTGCTTTGGCTGTTGCTCAAAGAGCTAAAGCAAGCGCAGAAACTGTTGATTTTTCTTCTGTAGGTATACAGATGGCCAACGGTATTGCCTCTGGAATCAATGCCGGAGCAAGTGGAGCGATTGGAGCAATGGTTAATTTGGTGAATCAAATTAATGCAGAGGCGCGCAAAGTTGCTCAAATCAAATCGCCTTCTCGTTTATTCCGGGATACAGTGGGACGCTTTATTGCTCAAGGTGTAGCAGTTGGGATTGAAGAGGATACAGAAGTGGCGGTAGCTAGTGCAAAAAATATGATTGCAGAAGTTCAAAATGCTGTTTCGGGCAGCACTGCATCAGCTCCAAAAGCTGAGCTGAAGGTTGAACATGATGTGCAGAACAGCATGGTTGGTCAGCTTCAGGAAATGGTTAGTACGATAAAAAATATGAATGTTGTCTTGGAAAGCGGCGCTTTGGTAGGCGGTATTGGCGGCTCAATGGATGGCTTTTTAGGCAATAGAACGGGCTATGTAGGGAGGTACCGCTAATGGGAATAGAGATAAAAGAATATATTGAGGTCGGTCGATTCAACAGCAAAACAGCTGGATACTATGTCCTTGAACATGATGCACCCAGTCCGGATGAACAGGAAATTATTGAAAGTATTCCATTTATGCAAGGGGTCTATGATTTCTCAATGCTGCTGGGAGAACGGGTTTTCGAAAATAGAACAGTGACAGTTAAATTATTCCGACCTCTGGCTCAATACGATGAGAGAAAACGGCTGGAGCAAGAAGCGAAAGAACAGCTGCTGCTAAATGGTATAGTACCAATTTATGATACTTGGCTTGATGGCTGTCATTGGCTGGGAAAATGTGAGAGTGTACGGGCGGATGATGATCAGGAAAGCAATTCATTAATTTTAACAGTTGTTTTTGACTGTTATCCGTTTGCATTAAAGGATGCTTCTGGTTATACAGATGAATTTGATGTGGATTACTTTACAGATGGAGTAGATCAATGGACAGGTTTCTTTGTCAATGGTACACGAAAAGTATTGCTCATAAGCGAGGGTGCGAATGCAACAAGTCCGATAATGACGGCCACTGAGACTCTTTTGCTGATAACAGAAGAAGATGAAAGGCTACCCATCAAAAAAGGACAGAATCAGGATCTTTTTTTCAAATTGAAAAGAGGAGCAAACCTTCTTACACTTGTTGGAAATGGTCATGTTAGCTTTTCATTTGAAACCGAGGTGATGGTGTAATGTATCGAGTAACATTATACGAGCATGCTGGTGACCAACGGGGAACAGTGATTCATGAACCGGCAAACTTTGGTAATAAAATAAATAACGGTGATTTGGAATTATCAATAGAAGGCTTGGGAATTAGCACCTTTGAGTTCTCTATAAATCTTAACAACCCAGCTTACCGAAAGGCAGAACCCATCGTAAATTTGGTTACCGTGACAGATCAATCCGGTCAAATTTTTAAAGGACGGATAGCTCAAATTACCAATACTATGGATGGGACTGGCAGCTTTGTTGAAAAAATACTTTGCGAAGACCAAAAAGCCTATCTTTATGACAGCACACAACGATATGTAAAGCCTAAAATTAGATCAGTAAAAGAATTTCTGGAACTATTACTGGCAGAGCACAATCGTCAAGTAGAGGAGTATAAACGAATTTATGTTGGAACAGTCACTGTGGAGGACGAAGAAGGTACCTACCGCGCTATTGGCTATGATGCAACTGCTGAAGTGATTAAAAACAAACTTCTGGATCAATTAGGCGGCTATCTAATTCTTAGAGAATCAAATGGGAAACTCCTGCTTGATTATTTAAAGGAATACGGGGAAGTGTCTCAAACACCGCTGCAAATCGCCAGAAACTTGAAAAGTGCCAGCCGAGATATTGATATTTCTGAGCTGGCAACAAGAGTAGTTCCTTTGGGGCAGGATATCGATAATTCGGAAAATACTGCGAATATTTCAGATGGTATTAGAGAAAAAACAACGATTGAAAGTGTTAATAATGGGAAAAATTATCTTGAAGATCAGACACTTGTTAGCAAATTTGGTGTTATTCAAAAAACAATTGAATTTCCCAATATAACAAATAAGGCTTTATTAAAGCAGCGTGGTCAGGAATATCTGAAAAATCAGCGGCTAATGCTGGTTACCTGGACCGCTGAGGTAATAGAGTTGGGGTTACTGGATCAACGCTACGAAATTATCCAGTTGGGAAACTCTTATTCAGTAGCAAATCAATTCTTGTATGAACAAGAGGTTCTGCAAGTGATTGAAAAAAAGATTGATATTCTGAATCCTCAAAAAATTGTTCTGACAATCGGCAGCGGGAAAAAAACATTTTCTCAATACCAGCTGGAATACAGAGGGCTGAGAGAGACTGTTGAAACAGTGAAGAGTACGGCAAATGCGAATAATGCAGATGTCAGCACCCTGAAAGCGCAGACTTTGCAGTTGAGTGAAGAGACTGCTGTGCTGCCGATGTATGGTGAAAAACTCGCTGAACAAGAACAGGAGCTCATTATTCAAAAATCCAGAAATGAATCTTTTGAAGAACTATTAAGCAGTCAGCAGCAAAAATTGGAAAAACAGGATGAAACAATCAACGAGCTATTGACTATAGTAAAAGAACTACAGGAAAGCAGGTGAAAGTAAATGCCGGAACAAAAATTTTATGATACACAGCCGACAGGAGAAAACCATGAAGTTGATTATCGGGACCCTACAGATGTAGAGGAAGTTGAAGAGGCAATAAAATTTGGTGTAGTAGATGAACTCACTCAAAAATTTGCTTTATGGATTCGTACCAAGATGTGGAGACGTCATGTTCGAGAAGCTTTGGCACGGATGATTGAATATACGAATGTTCTTTACAACAAAATAAAAGATATTTCTGAAAATACGCAAAAGAGGCAGGCAGCTGTAGAAAAACGGCAGACAGATTTAGAAGCACGTATGAAAGAAGTTATAGGAAATGCAACGGTTGACAGTGAAGTCATCCATGCAAGAAGTAGTGAGAAATATGGAGATTTTGCTGTTTTAGATGATCGTTTGGAACATATTGAACAGCTGCTTATTCAGTTTGTCCCAGCAGGGTTTGATGTGACTATAATGCATAATTCTGGTCTTCAGCCGAATATCAATGTTCGTTCCTGGACACATGGAATAGGAGTTATGCCTCTTGGAACCGAATCAGCAGGCTTATTTGGCGGATCTGCCAGTCAGTCAGTTGCCTGTCAAGTCAGTCATGTTGATGGCAATACAAGTATTGTATCTCTTCCTGTTGAGTATACGACAGACAGTGAGATTATAAAAATTGAAGATGATAAGTTTTTATTGATTGATGAAATAACATATCGTTCAATTCTATTTGAACTATATTAGGAGGAGAAAAAATGGAATTAAAGAATATATACAGAGGTATGGAAAATGGGGCAGAAGCGATAGAGAGTAATTTTTCAACTATAGAATCATCTGTTGCAGAAATGGATTCAAAAAGTTTTGGGTATTTTACAGCAAAAAGTACACCTAATGATAAACTGGTAGTAGAATTACCTTGGGAGAAGGTCAAGTCAAGTGAAGATATCTATCTCTCAGATAATAAGGTTATTGTAACTAAAGCAGGATTTTATCATCTTGCTGGTCAGATATCTCTTTATAATCAAACAGATGATGAATGGAAATCACTGCATTTTGAAATTAGTAATAACGGGAGTATTTCTAATACAATCGAGGTACTACGGACATATCCAAAAAATTCTTCTGTTTCTCCAATAGCATTAGTGGAATTGCAATCAGGTGCTCAAATCAGAGCTGTCAAGAATGGTGCTTCCACATCAGGAAGCATTATTAGATCTGCTATGACAATTGTCAAAATTGCATAGAAAAACATTTAATTTTTTCTAGAAATTAGAATATTCAATTGACATATTTTCAGAAAAATAATTTCTTTTAGAAAAATGAAACAGAGCAAGTGGTGTGAACCATAAGCTCTGTTTTTTTAAACCTATGTTAAGAACAACTCCTGGTACAAAAATTACCCATAGTTCATGAGCTGCTTATAGAAATACATTGAAAAATGGATAATGACTACATAGGGAATTAAAGTTTTTTCCAAATCCTTCAGTCCGTACTTTCTTTTATGCGGCAGGGAAGATATAATAAAGAGCGTATGATTCAAGGAAAAGGGATGACAGATGAACAAAAATAAACAGTTAAATATAGATAATCGTATAGACTACGGCGTAATTTTACCAGTTTTTCTCCTATCATTAATAGGAATGCTTTCATTGTATTCAGCGTTATACAATGACCCAAACCGACCGGATATTTTCCCAATGCTGATGCGGCAGGGACTTTGGTATTTAATCGGAATCATTAGCGTGGTGGTTATCATGCATTTTAGTTCGAAGCTGCTGTGGAAGCTGACCCCAGTCTTTTATGGAATCGGGTTGATTATGATGGGGCTGCTGCTTAAGTTTTATGATCCTTATTTGGAGGTTCAAACTGGATCAAAAAACTGGATAAGTATCGGTGGAACCACTTTCCAGCCTTCTGAGTTAATGAAAATTGCCTTTGTTTTGATGCTGGCCTACGTTGTGACAATGCATAATGCTCGTTTTAAGGAACGAACCTTAAAAACAGATGGCTGGTTGATTGCAAAATTATCGATGGTTACACTTCCGGTTGTTGCTTTGATCTTGCTGCAGAAGGACTTCGGAACCATGCTGGTCTTTCTGGCTATTTTTGCCGGTGTCTTTCTAATGTCGGGAATTTCCTGGAAAATTGTGGTGCCCGTCTTTTTAGGAGCCATTCTGATTGGCGCTGGGGTATTGTATCTCATTACGACAGACTCTGGCCGGGACTTTTTAAATAAGTTTGGCGTCAAAGCGTACCAGTTTGAACGGATTGACTTATGGCTGAATCCATTTCATAATGATCCAAGCCGTTCCAACCAGCCAGCGCAGGCAATCACGGCAATTGGCTCTGGTGGTCTGCTGGGAAAAGGATTTAACGTGAGCGATGTCTATGTACCTGTACGGGAATCGGATATGATTTTTGCGATTATCGGTGAGAATTTTGGTTTTATTGGCGGATGCTTTATCATTTTGTTATACTTTATATTGATTTATCGAATGATTCGTGTTTGTTTTGAAACAAATAATGAATTTTATGCGTATATTGCAACAGGAATTATTATGATGCTGCTTTTCCACGTATTTGAGAATATTGGCGCTAATATTGGTCTGCTTCCGTTAACAGGGATTCCGCTGCCGTTTATTAGTCAGGGAGGTTCCTCTATTCTGGGAAATATGATTGGTGTAGGGCTGATTCTTTCAATGAAGTATCAAAAAGAAGTAGTAGTCAGTGAATGATTATTTAGAAAGAAGGGGAATAAAGTATGTACACGTTTTTCTGGTATCCGAAATGTTCAACTTGTAAAAAGGCAAAAGCTTGGCTTGATGCGTCAGGTGTGGATTATGAAATCGTTGATATGATAGAAACACCGCCGACCAAAGAACAGCTGCTTGGCTGGATGGAGGAAAGTCCGCTGCCGGTTCGCAGATTTTTTAATACAAGCGGTGGTCATTATAGAGAACAAGGGCTGAAGGAAATCGTTAATGACTTTTCAAACGAGGAAGCGGCTGAGCGTTTGTCTAAAGACGGCATGCTGAATAAGCGTCCAATCTTTGTTAAAGATGGTCATTTTATTACAAACGGCTTTAAAGAGTCTGAGTATGAAGGAGCAATTAGCAAATGAGTACAGACCGAAAAGTTGTCGATAATTTGTGGATTGAAAAAACCACAGAAGGCTTAAAAGTTGGCTTGACTAATGCTGCGCAGGAGGATTTAGGAAAAATTTCTTTTGTCACGTTGCCAAAGGTTGGGCAAAAGCTATCTGCTGGAGACTCTTTTGTAGAGCTGGAAGCAGAAAAATCGGTTAGTGAATTCTCCAGCCCAATTTCCGGGATGGTTGCAGCTGTGAATGAAGCAGCTGATAAAAATCCTGAGCTGCTGGACAACGAGGATGAAACACAAGCGTGGCTGGCAGTATTTACAGAAGTAGAAGAATAATTCTGATAAAAACGTTGACAGTTGAAGTTGATGTTGCTATAATTTCATCATTAATCAAAAATAATAAAGCATCGAAAAGAAGAGTAAATATTTGAACTGTTTGAAAAGAGAGCCTTGGCAAGCTGAAAAGAGGCAGCAGATTTGGTATGGAAGATGGTCTTAGAGCAGAATAGGCAAGCAGGAGTGAGCTTATTACGGGAGTGCCCGTTACAGCACCACAGTATACGATGATTAAAAATCAAGTACTGAATAAGGCAGTAATCGTGAGATAACTGTAAATTAAGGTGGTAACACGGAAGATATGCTTTCGTCCTTTTTACTGATATGTATTATAATCAGTAGAGGACGGAAGTTTTTTTATTGTTCGGCTGGTCTGAGCAAGGATGCAAATGAATTAAAAACAGAAAGTTGAGTGAGCAGCATGGCTTTGATTGAATTACGTCATGTCAAAAAGGAATTCTCCGGAAAAGCCGGAAAAGTGACAGCAGTAGACGACGTTTCCTTATCAATAGAAAAAGGTGATATTTATGGAATCGTTGGTTATTCCGGTGCAGGAAAAAGTACACTAGTTCGTCTCTTAAATGGGCTTGAGCTGCCAAGTGATGGTCAAGTTGTGATACAGGATCAGGATGTGACCAAACTAAGCGCTGGGGAGCTAAGAGGTTTTAGAAAGAAAATCGGTATGATTTTTCAGCATTTCAATCTGCTGTGGTCCCGTACGATTTTAGAAAATATTATGCTTCCGTTGGAGCTGGTTGGAGTTTCAAAAGAACAGCGCTTAAAACGGGCAGAAGAGCTATTGATTCTAGTTGGACTGGAAGGACGGGGGAATGCCTATCCGAGTCAGCTTTCCGGCGGACAAAAGCAGCGGGTTGGTATTGCCAGGGCACTGGCTAACAATCCGGAGATTCTGTTGTGCGATGAAGCGACAAGTGCATTGGATCCGCAAACAACTGATGAAGTTTTGGATTTACTATTGGAAATTAACAAAGAACTGAACTTAACAATTGTGCTGATTACCCATGAAATGCATGTTATCAGAAAAATCTGTAATAAGGTTGCCGTTATGGAGCTGGGCAAAATTGTTGAGGAAGGCGAAGTGCTTCATGTCTTCCGCCATCCAGAACAGGAAGTAACAAAGAGGTTTGTCCAAAGAGAAATCGATCCGGAAGCGGATTTAGAGGAGCTGTTGGCAGAACTGATTGCCGAAAACCCAGCTGGATTAGTAACCACTTTGCATTTTAAAGGGGATAATGCCAATGAGCCGGTTATTTCTCAGGCGATTCGTCAATTTCCTGTTGACATCAATGTAGTTCACGGCAAAGTGCAGCAGGCTAAAGAAGGAGCTTTCGGTTCGCTGACAGTCATGATTACTGGCGAGAAGGCAGCAGTTGAGGAAGCCTTGGCATTTTTCAAAGAAAAAGAAGTTGGCGTGGAGGTGATTCATCGTGGATAAGAGTTTTGCAGAAACTTATTTTGACTTTAGCAAAGTAAACGGTGAAACCCTGCAGCAGGCATTAATCGACACTGTTTATATGACGGTTATTTCCATGGTCTGTGTATTGGTGATTGGGTTAATTTTAGGATTGCTGCTTTATACGGCGGGACGCAACAATAAAGCCTATGCCAAATTTTTATATACAGCTGTTTCAATTATCAGCAACATTTTCCGTTCCACACCCTTTATGATTTTAATGGTCTTATTAATCCCCTTCACAAAGGTACTTGTAGGAACGATGCTGGGTGCTAAGGCAGCTATTCCGGCGCTAGTATTATCAGCTGCGCCATTTTATGCACGATTAGTAGAAATTGCCTTTCGGGAGGTTGACTCCGGAGTTATTGAAGCTGCTGAGGCAATGGGTGCCAGCTATTGGCAAATTGTCCGCAAGGTGATTATCCCAGAGAGTATTCCAGCACTGATTTCAGGATTAACTGTTACAACTGTTTCAATGATTGGATTTACAGCGATGGCTGGTGCTATCGGTGCCGGCGGTCTAGGCGGACTAGCTTGGCAGGAAGGTTATCAACGGAACAATCTGACCGTTACCTTTGTAGCGACAGTTATTATATTACTTATAGTATTTATTGTTCAGGGATTGGGCGATTTTCTAGCGAAACGAACAGACAAACGATAATAATGGGAGGAATTAAGTATGAAAAAGAAATTAGCAGGTTTAGCAGCAGTCGTTGCCCTAAGCTTTGGCTTAGCGGCATGCGGAGGCAATAATAGCGGGAGTACAGATGGATCTAAGGCAGCAGAGGGTGAAAAAACAGTATTGACAGTTGGTGCATCACCAACTCCTCACGCGGAAATTCTGGAACAGGTAAAACCAATTCTTGAAAAAGAAGGAATTGATTTAGAAATCAAAAAGTTTGATGATTACATTCTGCCGAACAAAGCATTGGCAGATGGCGAAATCGATGCAAACTACTTCCAGCATATTCCTTATTTTAGTCTTCAGGTAAAAGAAAACGGGTATGATTTTGCGAATGCCGGCGGCATTCATATTGAACCAATGGGGCTTTACTCTCAGCGAATTGATGATATTAAAGACCTGAAAGATGGAGCAACAGTGATTACTTCAAATTCAGAATCTGACTGGGGTCGAATCATTACGATTTTACAGGATGCCGATTTAGTAACAGTTAAAGATGGCGTTGATTTAGAAACTGCGACATTTGATGATATTGATAAAAATCCTAAAAATCTGAAATTTGTTCATGATATTAATCCAGAGCTACTGGCTACAACTTACCAAAATGATGAAGCTGACTTAGTAGCAATCAATGCCAACTTTGCCTATAATGCAGGCTTGAATCCAGTGAAGGATTCTGTGTTGTTGGAAGCTGACAACTCACCATATGTTAATATTATTGCAGTCCGTTCAGAAGATAAGGACAACGAAGCAATTAATAAGCTAATTGATGCGCTGCACAGCAAAGAAATTCAAGACTGGATTCTTGATAAATGGGATGGTTCCGTAAAACCAGTTGATAAATAAAGATAAAAGTTAGAAAATGAACCAGAAGTGCATTTTTCAAAGATTTGCATATAGTTAAACTAAGGGAGCGTGGTCCATAACCCGCTTTCAAAAAGAAAACAAGTCTGATTTTGATAAACAATATCAAAATCGGGCTTGTTTTTTTCCTACTACCCTGTTTAAAAGGAACTGTCCGAAGGGCTGGAAAACTATAGGTATCTTCTTCTTCAAAATAGTGTCAGTTTTCAACGAAAAAAATATTTTTTGTATTTCTTTTTACTTTCTTTATGATAGCGGACATACGCTTCATATATTTGTTTTCTCGGTAAATAATTCATTTGAACTTTGCGCAGATATTTTTTGTAGACTCTTCTTTTTCTCTTTAAGTGGCGCTGCTTTTCATTATGTAAGTGTTCTTCTGTCACCTCTAAATCTACTTCAAAGTGATAAGCAATTTCTTTCAACTGATGGTTCGTCAATCCACCAGATTGCGTTTCTTCTTTTAACCAAGGCTAGATTTCTTATTGATAAAGGGTTTTATTGTTTTTATCTAATCGTTCATAACGAGTGGTCGCTTTGTGTCAAACAAAGCTGAATCTATGGGCATTTGCTTCAATTATTGTGTTTTCAATGAAGGGGGTTTTATTTTCTATCACTTGATTGGTAATCAGTTGACAACGAGATGGAACAAAGGCTTCTACTAAAAGGTGCACAGTTGCCTCATGTCTTCTGAACCGACTAATGGTACGATAGTTGACTTGTTCGTGATTGACTAGTTAGCACATGTGATAACTGTCATCTAAATGAAACAAGTTTCCAAGGCTATAGAGGCAGCACTAACCTGCTGGATTCTAAAAACGATCAGTTTTCTTTTAGAGCTTTGGATAAGAAAATGAAAACGATAGCTATTGATAAAACTTCTTATCAAGTTGTAAATATTCTAAACAAGGCAAGTGATATATAAGAAAAGTCCAGAAAAATTAGCCTTCTCCACAGCAAAGAGATTGCGATTCATTCTCAATTAAGATAAAATGATTGAGAACGAAATTTTGAATAAAAGTTGGAGGGAAATATACATGTCAGTTTTGGAAATTAAAAATTTACACGTATCAATTGATGATAAAGAGATTCTAAAGGGCGTAAATCTGACGATGAAAACAGGTGAGATTCATGCCATCATGGGACCCAACGGAACAGGGAAATCGACATTGTCTGCTGCCATCATGGGCAATCCAAATTATGAAGTAACTCAAGGAGAAATCCTTTTTGACGGTGAAAATATTTTAGAGCTGGAAGTCGATGAACGTGCACGTTTAGGTCTATTTCTAGCTATGCAGTATCCAAGCGAAATCCCAGGGATTACCAATGCGGAATTTATGCGTGCGGCAATTAATGCCAAGCGTGAAGAAGACAATAAAATCTCTGTAATGGAATTTTTGAAAAAGTTAGACAGCAAAATGGATTTGCTGAATATGCCTGAGGAGATGGCTGAACGTTACCTGAACGAAGGCTTTTCCGGCGGAGAAAAGAAAAGAAATGAAATCCTGCAGCTATTGATGCTGGAACCAACCTTTGCAATTTTAGATGAAATCGATTCTGGCTTGGATATTGATGCGTTGAAGGTTGTAGCAAAAGGAATCAACGAAATGCGCGGTGAAAACTTTGGTGCATTGATTATTACGCACTATCAGCGTCTGTTGAACTACATCACACCTGATGTGGTGCATATCATGATGAATGGAAAAGTTGTGAAAACCGGTGATGCCGAGCTGGCAAAACGTCTGGAAGCAGAAGGTTATGCAGGAATCAGCAAAGAATTAGGTATTGAATACAAAGAAGAAGAAGCATAAGGAGGAGGACAAGATAAATGAAAGACACAAATGTAAAAGCTTATCTTGACGACATCAGCGCTTTTTCTGCACAAATGGAAGAACCTTCATGGATGACTGACTTTCGTTTGTCTGCATTAGAAAAAATCGATGGGCTGGAGCTGCCGCTGATTGAACGGGTGAAATTTCACCGTTGGCCGCTGTTCAACGTGACCACTGACACGTATGAACCAGCTTCTGGAAATGTTCCAAGCTTTGGTGAAATGAATGATAACCCAATGGTTGTACAACAGAACTCAGCAACGATTTTTGAACAGCTGTCGACTGAGTTGGCGGACAAAGGAGTTATTTTTACCGATATCTTTACAGCCATGCAGGATTATCCTGAGCTGGTTAAAGAATATTATATGACAAAAGCAGTCTTGATGGATGAAGACAAAATGACTGCGTATCATGCTGCCTTTATGAATAGCGGGCTGTTTTTATACGTACCGAAAAATGTAGTTATTGAAGAACCTCTTGAAGCAATCTTCTTTCAGGATTCCGCCAGTGACCAGGCATTTTTCAAGCATGTGCTGATTGTAGCGGAAGAAAATAGTGAATTCAGCTATTTGGAAAGATTCCAGACAATGGCTGATAAAAATATCAAGGTTTCCGCAAATATTGTGGTTGAAGTCATTGCTAAAGCAGGTGCTAAGGTAAAATACTCCGCAGTCGATCAGCTAGGCGTAAATCTTGCTACCTATATGAACCGTAGAGGGCATATCCTGCGGGATGCCTCTGTTGACTGGGCGTTAGGCGTGATGAATGACGGCGATGTGATTGCTGATTTTGATTCAGATTTAGTTGGGGAAGGTGCTCATTCAGAAGTTAAAGTAGTCGCAATTAGTGCAGGTAAGCAGACCCAAGGGATTGATACTCGAGTAACAAATAAAGCCTCTCACTCTGTTGGTCATATCCTTCAGCACGGTGTTATTCGTGAACGGGGAACACTTACTTTTAACGGAATTGGTCATATTCTTAAGGGAGCTAAAGGGGCAGATGCTCAGCAGGAAAGCCGGGTACTAATGCTTTCTGATAAAGCCAGAGGGGATGCCAATCCAATCCTGTTAATAGATGAAAATGAAGTAACAGCGGGACATGCTGCTAGTGTCGGCCGTGTCGATCCGGAAGAAATGTACTACCTAATGAGTCGGGGGCTGCCGCAGGCTGAAGCTGAACGTCTGGTTATCCGTGGATTCTTAGGTTCAGTTATTACAGCAATCCCTGTGAAGGCTGTTCAAAATGAATTTGTCGAGGTTATTGAAAGGAAGTTGAACGCATGATAAACGTGGAAAATATTCGTCAGCAGTTTCCGATCTTGTTTCAAGAAGTGAACGACGAGCCACTTGTTTATCTGGATAATGCAGCAACCACCCAAAAGCCTCAAGCCGTTCTAGATAAGCTGGCTTATTACTATGAGCATGATAATGCCAATGTTCACAGAGGCGTTCATACGTTGGCAGAACGGGCAACAAAGGAATACGAAGCTGCTCGGGAAAAGGTAAGGAGACTGATTGGCGCCAATGAAACAGCCGAGATTCTCTTCACCAGAGGAACAACAACCAGCTTGAACTGGGTAGCGAAAAGCTATGGTGATTTAGCAGTAGGTGCGGGAGATGAAATCGTGATTTCCTATATGGAGCATCACTCCAATATCATTCCCTGGCAGCAGCTGGCTCAGCGTAAAGGAGCCGTGCTGAAATATATCGATATTACAGCAGATGGTTATCTGGATCTTGAAAATGCAAAAAAGCAAATTACAGATAAAACAAAAATTGTTTCAATCGCCCATGTTTCAAATGTCCTTGGCGTTATTAATCCAATTAGCGAGCTGACAGTACTTGCCCATCAGCATGGTGCAATCATGGTGGTGGATGGCGCACAGGCGGTTCCCCATATGCCAGTCAATGTACAGGAGCTGGATGCTGATTTTTATGCCTTTAGCGGACATAAGATGTGCGGACCGACAGGAATTGGTGTATTATATGGAAAACGCGCACTGTTGGAAAAAATGGAGCCGGTAGAGTTCGGCGGCGAAATGATTGACTTTGTCAATCTACAGGACAGCACCTGGAAAGAGCTGCCGTGGAAATTTGAAGCAGGAACACCTAATATTGCCGGAGCCATTGCATTAGGCGCAGCCGTGGATTATTTGACAGACATCGGTCTGGAAAATATCCATCAGCATGAAGCGGATTTGGTTGCTTATGTCCTGCCCAAGCTGCAGGCCATTGAAGGGCTAACGGTCTATGGTCCGCAGAAGATTGAAGACCATACCGGAGTGATTGCCTTCAATCTTGAAGGACTGCATCCTCATGATGTAGCAACTGCCTTGGATATGGAAGGCGTGGCAGTCCGTGCCGGGCACCACTGTGCTCAGCCTTTGCTGAAATACATTGACGTGCCGGCAACCGCCAGAGCGAGTTTTTATCTTTACAATACAAAAGCAGATGCCGATCGGCTGATCGAAGCAATTCTTGCAACAAAGGAGTTTTTCCAACATGGCCCTATCTAAATTAGAAAATTTGTATCGTCAGGTGATTTTGGATCATTCCAGTCATCCCCATCATCATGGTACATTAGGCGACGCCAGTCAGAAAATTGAGCTGAATAATCCAACCTGTGGTGATGTGATTGAGCTTCAGGTGGCTATTCAGGATGATGTAATCAAGGATATCGCCTTTAACGGCAGCGGCTGCTCTATCAGTACCGCTAGCGCCAGTATGATGACCGATGCAGTGATTGGGAAAACCGTAGCGGAAGCAGAACAACTAGCAGAGGCCTTTTCTCAGCTAGTTCAAGGCAATGAAACAGCAGACGAAGAAAAGCTGGGCGATGCCTCCATGCTGAAAAACGTCAGTAAATTTCCAGCTAGAATCAAATGCGCTACCTTAGCATGGAAGGCACTGGAACAGGCAGTTGAAAACGACGGTCAAGGAACCGCTGGACAGCTGCACTGCTAAGAGTTCACCAATTAGATATAAGAATACACAGATAAGAATTAGAGAGAGAAGCAGAATAGAAGCTTCATAATCCAGAGAATAAAGGGAGCGTGAAACAATGAGCGGCGTACCAGAATTAGAAGATTATAAATTTGGGTTTCACGATGATGTGAAGCCAGTCTTTAGTACAGGAGACGGACTAACAGAGGATGTTGTCCGGGAAATGTCACGAGTAAAGGAAGAGCCGGAATGGATGCTGGATTTCCGTCTGAAATCATTGGCGCAGTTTAATAAAATGCCGATGCAGACCTGGGGAGCCGACTTATCGGACATCGACTTTTCCCAAATTAAATATTACCAGAAACCAAGTGATCGTCCTGCCAGAGATTGGGACGATGTGCCTGATAAAATCAAAGAAACCTTTGAAAAAATCGGGATTCCAGAAGCAGAACGTGCATACTTGGCAGGAGCTTCTGCTCAATACGAATCAGAAGTGGTTTACCACAATATGAAGGAAGAATTCGAAAAGCTGGGGATCATCTTTACTGATACTGACTCAGCCTTAAAGGAATATCCAGAGCTGTTCAAGGAATATTTTGCGAAGCTGGTTCCGCCAACTGACAACAAGCTGGCAGCATTAAACTCAGCTGTCTGGTCTGGTGGTACCTTCATCTATGTACCGAAAGGCGTACGCGTAGATGTGCCGCTGCAAACCTACTTCCGGATTAACGCAGAAAACACGGGTCAGTTTGAACGGACACTAATTATTGTGGACGAAGGCGCCAGCGTGCATTATGTAGAAGGCTGTACCGCACCAACCTATTCAAGTAATAGTCTACATGCGGCTATCGTGGAAATCTATACAAGAAAAGATGCATACTGCCGCTATACAACCATTCAAAACTGGTCAGACAACGTATATAACTTAGTAACGAAACGCGCCAAAGCCTACGAAGGAGCGACCGTTGAATGGATTGACGGCAACCTCGGCGCCAAAACAACAATGAAATACCCAAGTGTTCATTTAGACGGCAAAGGCGCTCGTGGAACGATGCTTTCCATCGCCTTCGCCGGTGAAAACCAAATTCAGGACACAGGTGCAAAAATGATCCACAACGCACCAAACACATCAAGCTCCATCGTATCCAAATCTATTGCCAAAGACGGCGGCGAAGTCAACTACCGCGGACAAGTAACCTTCGGCAAAGATAGTGCTGGATCAATCTCCCATATTGAATGTGATACCATCATCATGGATGATAAATCCAAATCAGATACTATCCCATTCAATGAGATTCATAACAGCCAAGTAGCGCTGGAACATGAAGCCAAGGTATCAAAAATTTCGGAAGAACAGCTTTACTACCTAATGAGCCGCGGCTTGAGTGAAGTTGAAGCGACTGAGATGATTGTCATGGGCTTTGTGGAACCATTTACGAAGGAACTGCCGATGGAATATGCGGTGGAATTGAATCGATTGATTAGTTATGAGATGGAAGGTTCGGTTGGATAATATAATTAAAGATAGGAAGAATGCTGTTATTCTAGTGTTCTTTCTATTTTTTTATAGGAATAATATTATAAGATTAATTAAATAACAAATTTTATTTGTTGATCTGACACATCAATTTTGAATTCGATAGACGAACCTATAAAAATACGCAGAAAAATACTATATGAATTTTTCTTATAGACTTTTTTATGTATAATGATTAATAATAGGAAATATATTTTTAGGATGAGGAGAAGTATAAATTGGCAATTAAAAAAAGTGAAATATATAACCAATTATGGGCTGCGGCAGATAAATTAAGAGGTGGGGTTGAACCTGCTCGCTATAAAAACTATATTTTAACGATGTTATTTGTAAAATATGTTTCTGATAAGTATAAAACTTCTGATGATTGGGAGATTGAAATTCCAGCAGATTCGAGTTTTGACGATATTGTAAAGCACAAGTTTCAAAAAGATATTGGCGAAAAAATCAATACTAGTATTGGTGCAATTGCAGATAAAAACAATCTAAAGGGAATTATTGATATTGCTGATTTTGATAGTGATGAACTTGGAGAAGGAAAAACCCATATTGATAAAGTCTCTGATTTAGTGGCTATTTTTCAAAAACCAGAGCTAGATTTTACCAAAAATCGTGCTGGTGGAGATGATATTTTAGGTGATGCTTATGAATACCTGATGCGTAAGTTTGCTCAAGATTCTGGTAAGAGTAAGGGACAATTTTACACACCAGGTGAGGTATCACGCGTAATGGCAAGAGTTATAGGCTTGGACAAAGCGACTAGCTCAAGTATGACAGTTTACGATCCTGCATGTGGATCTGGTTCACTTCTAATAAGAGCTGCTGATGTAGCTCCAGTTGAAATTACTATTTATGGTCAAGAGTATGATCCGTCTACTGCTGGATTGGCACGCATGAACTTAGTTCTTCATAATAAAGGAGCAGGTGAAATTCAGAGAGGCAATACATTAGCTGATCCTAAATGGAAAGAAAATAATCAGTTAAAAAGGTTTGATTATATTGTTGTAAACCCACCATTTTCTGATAAATCGTGGACGGACGGAACTTTGCCAGATCAATATGGTCGTTATAGTGAAGTTGGTTACGGTGTTCCACCAGAAAAAAATGGTGATTACGCTTGGTTTTTACATGTATTAAAATCTTTGAAATCAAAAGGAAAAGCAGCAATCATTTTACCACATGGAGTACTTTTCCGTGGAAATACAGAAGGGGAAATACGTAAAAGAATTATTGACCATGGCTATATAAAAGGTATCATTGGACTTCCTGCAAATATCTTTTTTGGAACAGGAATACCTGCATGTATTATCATTGTAGACAAAGAGGATGCTGTAGAACGTGAAGGTATTTTTATGATTGATGCTAGTCAAGATTTTGTTAAAGAAGGGAATAAAAACAGACTTCGAGAACAAGATATCGAAAAAATAGTTCGAACTTTTAACACGATGGATCAATCAGACAAAAGATATGCTCGCTTTGTTTTAAATGAAGAGATTAAAGAGGATAATGAGTATAATTTGAATATTCCTCGTTATATAGATAATAGTAATAACGAAGACCTCCAGGACATTGAGGCTCATTTAAAAGGTGGTATTCCTGAAAATGATGTAGACTCATTGAATAATTATTGGGAAGAATATCCAAGCTTGCGACAAGATTTATTTAATCCGCTTCGATCAGGTTACTTACAAGCAAAAATCGAGAAAGAACAGGTTGTAGACGTTATAAATTCTAATGCTGAATTTCTCGAGCATTCTAAACGAATTAAAGATTCTTTTTTGACGTGGAAGTATGAGATTCTTCCTATACTGATGAATTTAACAGTTGAAGATAAGCCAAAAAATGTCATTGAATTCATTAGCCATAAAATCTTACGTTTATTTGAAGAAGATTCTTTAATTAAGGAATACGATGTTTATCAGATAGTGATGGAATACTGGGAAGAAATAATGGAAGATGATATTTATGCCGTTATTTCTGATGGATATGAAGCAGGAAATCAGGTAGTGAATATTACAAGAATAAAAAAAGTAAATGGTGAAGAGGAAGAAGAAGTTATTGGATGGGAAGGATTGATACTTCCAAAAGAACAAATAATGAATACCTATTTTGAAGATAAGTTAAGTGAAATCCAAGATTTAAAACAAGTTTTGGAAAAAAATGAAGCTGAGATTGAAGAATTGCTGGAAAATCATAATAACGAAGACTCTAGTTTATTTGAATTTATTCAAGATGGGAAATTTAACAAAAAAATGATTTCTATCCGTATAAATGAAATCAAATCTGACTATACAAATGCTGAAATTGATGTTTTAAATATCTTGTGGAATCATTTAGATCAAAAAATGAAGAAAAAAGAATATTTGGAATTCTTAGAGAACAATCCACTAGCTAAATCTGCTTTAACTGGGAAAGGAACAGTAACAAAGACTAGTGTTACAGCTCGAATAAAAGAGATAAGAGAATCTGCAGATATAGATGGTCTTTTTAAAGAAGAATTTGAGTTATTAACGGATGTTCAGACTTTGCTTGATACAAAAGAGCAAGTAGCAAAAAAGATCAAAGAAAAAGAATTTGTATTGGATGTTGAAACAAAGAAAAAATATTCTGAGTTGAGTATTGAGGAAATAAAAAAATTATTGGAAGAAAAATGGTTTACTGCTATTTATGAAGCTCTAGATAATATACACTCAGCTGTAAGTTATCAATTATCGGTTCGAGTAAAAGAATTAGTAGAGCGATATGAATCCAAGCTGTCAGAATTAGCACATGAAGTAGATATTTATGAAGAAAAAGTAAAACGTCATCTTGAAAGGATGGGGTTTGAATGGTAAAACCAAATGACTGGAAACTAGTAAGTTTAGAAGAAATAGTAGAATTTAAAGATAACTTAAGAAGACCAATAAAAAAGTCAAGTAGAAATAGTGGCATATATCCTTATTATGGAGCTACAGGAATAATTGGGTATATTGATAATTATATTTTTGAAGGAGAATTTATTCTTTTAGGAGAAGATGGGGCTAATATTGTTACACGTAGCTATCCATTAGTGTATAAAACCAAAGGAAGATTTTGGTTAAATAATCATGCTCATATAATGTCTCCAAATAAAGAGGTAGACATTGATTTTTTGGTTCAACTCTTGGAAAATAAAGACTATTCAGAACTAAATAGTGGGTCTGCTCAACCTAAACTAAATTTGAAAAATGTCAAATCTATTGAGATATTGCTCCCATCAATAGAAGAACAGAAAAAAATTGCGATAATTCTTTATGATATAGATCAATTAATTAGCTTTCTATCTGTTTTAATTGAAAAAAAACGACTTATAAAAAAAGGGGTCTCCAACAAATTATTAACTGGAAAAAAACGAGTAAGAGGCTATCGTGAAGATTGGATGGAAAAGACTTTAAAAGATGTTTGTGAGGTTAAGGACGGAACACATCAGACTCCTAAGTATGTTAAACAAGGTATTCCTTTTTATAGTGTAGAGAATATTAGTAATGATGATTTTTTTCATACTAAAAATATTTCACTAGCAGAACACAAAATTCTAACAGAGAAGTATAAAATTGAAAAAGGCGACATACTTATGACTAGAATTGGTTCAATAGGTGTTTGTAAATATGTTGATTGGGAAGTAAATGCAAGTTTTTATGTTAGTTTAGCTCTAATAAAATGTAATGAACTCATAGATGCCCAATTTTTAACGCAACTTTCATTTTCAGAAGACTTTCAAAAAGAGGTTGAACAGCATTCACTTCAACATGCTGTCCCTAAAAAAATAAACTTATCAGGAATTCCACTAATTAAGATAAAAATTCCGCAATCTATTCAAGAACAAAAAGCTATAGCTACAATATTATTTGATATGGACGAAGAGATTTTTAAATTAGAAGAAAAACTTGAAAAATACAAAAAAATTAAACAGGGTATGATGGAACAATTGTTAACTGGAAAAATTCGATTAGCTTAAACTTAATCAGGAGGTGGACTAGTTGGTAGATTTAGCAAAAAAGGAGAGAGAAACACAATCTAGAGTATCTAAGTTATTTCAAAATGTTTTAGGTTATAAAAATCTTGGTAATTTAAAAGATCAAGAAAACTCAAATGTAGATGAGATGCTCTTAAGGAGATATTTGCTAGAGCAAAATTATTCTATTGATGCAATACGTTTGGCAGTGAGTTCTATCAAGGATATAACTAGCAATCAAGCAATGGATCTGTTTCAGTTAAATTCATCTGTCTATTCTTTTCTAAGATATGGTGTTTTAGTGAAAGAACCAGGGAAAGAAAAGCAGACTCGTGTATCGTTGATTAATTGGGATAAACCATTGAAAAATCATTTTTATATTGCAGAGGAAGTTTCTGTTTTAAAAGACTATGCTGATTCAAGCAATAAAGAAATACACAAACGTCCGGATATCGTTTTATACATTAACGGAATTGCTATAGCTGTTTTGGAATTAAAAAGAAGTACACGATCAATTAATGAGGGGATTCGGCAAAATATAACAAATCAACGAAAAGATATGATTCAACGATTCTTTGGAACAAATGGATTACTAATGGCGGGTAATGATACTGAAGGGCTGCGCTATGGTGTAATTCAAACACCTGAGAAATATTATTTAAGTTGGAAAGAGGATGCTGAATTAAAAGATTCTTTATCTTTAGAAGTTAAAAGTTTACGAGAGAGCCAAAGCTATGGGTTAGACAAAAGTTTGATTTCAATATGCCATAAAGAACGATTGGTTGAGTTGTTATACAATTTTATTATTTTTGATAAAGGTGCAAAAAAGATTTGTCGGCCTCACCAGTTTTTCGGTAGTTTGTCAGCACGAAATTTTGTTTCAAATCGCAAAGGCGGCATCATTTGGCATACACAAGGTTCTGGGAAAAGTTTAACAATGGTATGGTTAAGTAAATGGATCAAGGAAAATATTTCTGAGAGTCGTATTTTAATTGTCACTGATCGAGACGAATTAGATAGTCAGATTGAAGGGGTTTTTGCTGGAGTTGATGAAAAAATAGTAAGAGTTCGCTCTGGTAGAGAATTAATTCAAAAAATCAACGAACCCTCTCCTGTAATGATGTGCTCTTTAATCCACAAATTTGGGAAAAAAGGAGGAGAGGATAAAAATTATACAAACTTTATTGATGAAATAAAGTCTTCCTTACCTTATGGCTTTAAGCCAAAAGGAAACTTCTTTATATTTGTAGATGAAGCTCACCGAACACAGTCAGGTAAACTCCACGAAGCCATGAAAACCATTATACCTGACGGAACACTTATCGGATTTACAGGTACTCCTTTAATGAAAAAGGATAAAAAGAAGTCAATAGAAGTTTTTGGACCATACATCCATAAATATAAATTTAATGAAGCAGTAGAAGATAAAGTTGTTTTGGATTTGAGGTATGAAGCTCGAGAAGTTGAGCAAAATGTAACGAACCAAAAGAAAATTGATCAATGGTTTGAAAGTAAAACGAAAGGATTAAATGATCGTTCGAAAGCTAGATTAAAATCTCGTTGGGGGACGTTTCAAAAGGTTTTTAGCTCAAAAGACCGGTTAACTAAGATTGTGGAAGATATTGTATTTGATATGCAAATACAACCAAGACTTGTTGATGGCAGGGGGAATGCTTTGCTTGTTGCAGATAGCATCTATCAAGCAACTAGATATTATGAGTTGTTTCAAAGTACCGACTTAAAAGGGAAATGTGCAATAATTACTTCCTATAATCCACAACCAAGTGATGTACGAACTGAATCGCGTGGCGAAGCAATTGAAACTGAAAAAATTGAAAAATATGAAACATATATTAAAATGTTAGCTGGTAAAAAGGTAGAGAAATTTGAGGAAGAAGTGAAAGAAAAATTTCTTGAGTATCCTGACCAAATGAAATTACTCATTGTTGTAGACAAATTATTGACCGGTTTTGATGCACCTCCAGCAACTTATTTGTATATTGATAAAAAGATGCAAGATCACAAGCTTTTTCAAGCCATTTGCCGAGTGAATCGTTTAGATGGAGAAGACAAAGAGTATGGCTATATTATTGATTACAAAGACTTATTCAAATCACTTGAGAAAGCAATGGATGATTACACTTCAGAAGCTTTTTCAGATTACGATGAAGAAGATGTATCAGGTCTTTTAAACAATCGTTTAGATAAGGCGAAAGATCAATTAGAAGAGTCATTAGAAGCTTTGCGAGCTCTATGTGAGCCTGTGGCAATGCCTCAAACAGATATTGAATTTATTCATTATTTTGTAGCTCAAGATACTGCTCAACCAGATATTGAAGAGTTGGAATCTAATTTACCTAAAAGAGAAAATCTATATGATTTTTCTGCTTCTGCTTTAAGATCATTTGCAGAAGTAAAAGGTGATTTAGAAAGTAAATATGGTTACTCAAACGCCGAAGTCACTAATTTGGAGAAAGAAGTGACTCGCTTCGTAAATGCACGTGATATTATTCGACAGGCAAGTGGTGATTATATTGATTTAAAGGCGTATGATCCAGATATGCGGCAATTGATTGATATGTTTTTAGATGCTAAAGAAAGTCGAACATTGATGGAGTTTGAAGAACCTTTAGTCGAATTATTATTGCGTGAAGATACGTCTAAAATTGATCCAATTATCGATCCAATAGATGAAAGTAAACGAGATACTGCTGCGGAAACTATTGAGAATAATGTAAAGAGGGAACTAATAGCTAAAAGAAGTTCAAATCCTAGATATTATGAGAAAATGTCTCAACTGCTAACTGATTTAATTGAAAAGCGAAAGCAGTCGGTTATTGAATATGAAGAATATTTGGCGCAGTTCAAAAAATATGTTCATAAAGCATTTCACCCTGAAGATAGTAAGGATTATCCTGAATCAATTCGAGTAAGTGCGGCAAAGCGTGCTTTTTATGATTTGCTAGATGATGAAGTACTAGCAAATTCTGTTCATAATGCTATTAATTCAGTTCGTCAAGATGGATGGCGAGGTAACAAGATTAAGGAAAGAAAAATTCGTAGAGCGATTGAAGATCTTATAGAAGATCAAGAATTAGTTGATGAGTTGTTTAAACTTACAAAAGAGCAAGGTGAGTATTAATGTATAGTATAACCATTAGTGGAATCGAGATTAAGATTGTAAAAAAAAGAATAAAAAATATGTATATCCGAGTATTTCCGCCTAATGGGATTGTTCAGGTTAGTGCGCCTGTTGACTATGATGATGAAACCATCCGAATGTTTGCTCTTTCAAGAATTGGTTGGATTAAAAGACAAATTCAATCATTTGAAAACCAACCTCGTCAAACAAAACGCAAATATGTTTCAGGGGAAAATATTTATTTATGGGGAAAAAGATATCGTTTAGACGTTATATTTTCGAGTTCAAAAAATGACATGAAAATTGCTGGAGACCGAATTGTCTTGCAGGTGAGGCCTGAAAGTACGATTCAGCAGCGAGAGAATGTAGTAAATGAGTGGTATAGAAAATTACTAAAAGCAGAAATACCTGATATCATAGAGAAATATCAAAAAATTATAGGAGTAACCCCTTCAGAGTGGCATGTTAAGAATATGAGAACTAAGTGGGGGACTTGTAATACAGATAAGAAAAAAATCTGGATTAATTTACAACTTACAAAAAAAACTCGGGAATGTTTGGAATATGTAATAGTTCATGAGCTTGTACACCTGTTGGAAAAAAATCATACTGAAAAATTTACTCAGTATATGAATCAATTCTATCCTGAATGGCGTGTTGCTAAAGAAAAATTAAACTCTGAGGTTTTAGATTATATGGAACCAGTGGATAATGTGGATTAGATTATATTGATGAATATTCGGTTCAAACTAACACCCAAACTAGCACCAATCACGAAAAATTATCAGAATTTCATAGAATCGCCCTAAACTACAAACATTGATCTAACAGCATTTAGAAGCTGTTGAAACTTGTAGAAAACACTATCCCTTTGCTGGAAGGGTCAGTAGGGTAAACTTATAGCAGAAGCTCCGAATGTTGATTTAACAGCATTCGGAGTTTTTTTACCTAAAAATCGTCGAACTCTGAAAAATGGTAAATCTGAATATGTAGCAGAAGATTTGTTAAGAAACGAGCTAAATGTGCTCTTAACTAGAGGAGTAAATGGTTTATATATTTACGCTGTAGATGATGAGCTGCGGAAAGCACTTCTAGAAGCACAAAAGAAATAAACAGAAAAATTATATGTTGGAAAAGGCTAGGATGCATAAGATTTATTCTTAGTCTTTTTTATTTTTTCTATATCTATTAATCTCTTTTTTTAAAATAACTAAAAATGTTATTTTCATAACTATAAGTTTGAAATAGTTAAATAAAAATCTTTATTTTAAGCAAATAAATGCTATAATAAGCCTTTAAATAATTAACTAATTGTTATGAGTAGGAAGTGAGGATTTAAGTATATGGATGAAACTGTTAGTACAGATGGAGGAGCGGTTCTAAAATTTAATAAGGATGTTTTAAATGCACTAAGCAACATAGAGTTTAAGCCGACAAATGGGATTCATACGTCTACTAGTCCAGCAACTGATGAGCTGAAAGAATTGATGTCTTCCTTTCAAGAAATACTCTATACGTATAGAAATTGCTTAGCCGTTGAAGTTAAAAATGTTCAGGCAGTACATATAACTATTGAAACGACGGATAAGCTGTTAAAAGATGGTATAGCTTCTTCTATACAAACATGAGGTGAGAAAATGGATGATAAAAGCTTAGTACATTTGTGTATGAAAGTAGAAGCTGCCGAGTATAATTTTTATTCTTTAAAAAGGAAAACTGATGATATTCCTTATGCTTATGAAGAAAGCCTCCGGGCAATTCAGCGTGAAAAGGATATTTGGGAAAGGGTGCTGTATTATGCCAAGGAAACTAATTCTGGGCGGCAGGTCTTTCAAAAACTAGAAGCCTTGGAGGAGAAACAAAGAGTATTTTCCAAAGCGTTTTCTGATGCTGAGGAAGAAATTCAGAAAGAGCTGACTCATAGAAAGCTGTTATTTGAAGATACCGAGCAGGAGTATGAAGCGTGCTTAAGGGAGATGACAAATGAAAATAATGTATGAGGAATTAAGCGCTGTAAGAATGAGTATTAGTTCTGAACGTCTAAATACAGTTAGCAGTTTTAGTTCTGTCTCAAGTGCGATAGATGGTTTAGATGGTAATCGAAATTTGTTGGGCTCTGCTTGGATTTCCACTGTGAACCACTTAAAAGCTTATCAGGAAATAGATCAAGCGCTGTTTACTATCTATTATGAAATGGAAGATAGCTTGGATAGTTATCTTATGGACTTTTTAGTGGATGTAGGTAAGACAGATGAGCTGCTGGATACGGATGATTTGGCAGAGCTATACAGAGAACTACAAACTGCCCAAAATGATTATTTCAATTTAATGAATGCGTTAGCAGAATCGATGAAGGGAGTTCCTGGCTTAGGTGATTTTTTCAAGGCGCAGAGTATGGAAACGATTAAAGATGAGATAGAGATTTTACAGAAATATCAAGGCTTTGAATCCAGTCATAGTTCACACTATTCTGAATTATCAAGCTTGATGAATGATGTAAATACTGGCTTGGCACAGCTAGGCAATCCAGTAAACTTTCTTAACCCTAAAGAAGGCTACGTAAGTATAGACTATAGCAGACAACAATGGTATAAGAATTTAAAGGGATTTAATGAAGAGAGAACGATTGACCGAGTAGAAGTGGTTCAAAAATTGGATGAAGCTGGAAAAATTAATTATGTCGTTTATAAAAATGGTATTATCGATAATGAATTAACAACGAAGATTAATGAAGAGAGCTTTGTAGACAAGTCACTAGATGTTATTGAAAAGTTTACAGATCTATTGGATGCAACATTAAAAATACTTGGCGGTGGAACCGCAGTCGTTGCGGGGATCATCGGATGATTTGGCGGAGCAGCAGTTGTTGCACTGTCAACCGGTGGTTTTGGTCTTGTTATTGATGGTATCATTGTAGTACAGGGAGCAACCCTTGCTGCTGTTGGAGCTATGTATTTTAATGAGGGCTTAGATAGTTTAGGCAATGAGTCCCAAGAAGTCAAAAACGTTTATGATGGATTTAAGAATGCACCCCAATACCCAGAAGGTTTTAAAGGGAGACAAAATGGAACTAAGATAGTAAAAATGAATGATAAACAACTGTTAGAGCAATTAAGAAAGGTCGAGTCGGGAGAGTGGAAAAAAGTATTCAAGGATGGATTTGATAAATTTGGAAACAGGATATCTATACATTATTTCCAAAGTAAGTCTGGAAAAGTATTTAATGTTAAAGTAAAGACTGGATGGAGCAATCCATAATTTCAGGAAAGAGGGCATATATATGGTTATTTCTTTATCTGCTAGTGAAAAAAGTGAGATGGAACGATTAATTTTAGTTACAGCATTGGGTTTGTTGGAATCACTGAAGAATAATGTACTGACAATCGATGAATGTCAAAATTATTTGTTTAGCCCATATACACAAAGTATATTAGAAGCAAAAAAGATAGATGAAGCAGTTGTTGCTACTATTGAAAAGTGTCTTTTTCTGGAAGATTACGAGGACTTGCTTCCAAATCAGCTAACGGGGTACATTGAGCAATTAAGAGAAGATATTTTAGAATTAATAGAGAATAGAAACACAGTTGCAAATATTTATGAAGTAAAAAAATGGCTGGATAAATAGCGACTGTGAAAAAAATTGAACTGACAATTCTACACAAAAACGAAATAGAACGCTTATTTTAGTATCATTAAATGGGATAATGGACGCACTATAGAAAAGTGTTTTAAATCTAAATAAGCGCCCCGAAGGGCTTAAACTAGGCTCAGTCTATTCTTGGATTGATGAAGGCGGTTCAAGAGATGACGTTATAGACAAAAGTTGAAAAGCAATTTAGAAGGAGGGGATAATATATTCATTATTACAATTATCATCGAATAAAAGAAGAATTGGCTGGCGTAAGTCCAGTTCAATACCAAGATCATGCCAGCCAAATAACTGAGTAATCTAGGAGCAAGCTTTAGGGCGTAGATTACTCCTGTCTCACCTGTGTAAGATAAAATCAGTTTTTAGTAGTAAACAAAGGAACAACATTTGAGGTGCTGAAATATTCCCTTGCAGATTCTTCAGAATATTTAGTTAAGAAATTTTTCTCTAATCCTAAAAGTGACTCTAAAAAAGAGCGATTAATATAATAATCATTTAGGACATCATTCAAAGAAAATAAATGGTTCTTGAAAATTAAATCTAGAAGAGAACGAATTTTTCCAGGTCTGACAACCGCAATATCTTCATCTAAAGGTTCATTTTTTTTGTAACTTTTTTTATTAAGAGTTGCATAGAAGTACCTATTTTCTTCAAAAGATAATAACCCCATTTTATAAGCTCTGTACTCTAAAGCACCAATTGAAACCATATATTTCATTTTTAAATCGATATATGCATCAGGATTGGATTTCTTTTGGATAGTGGTAAAGTCTTTTAAAAATTGTTCTTTTGGAAGTAGAAAGAAAGAGGCAAAATCATTGGCTTCCTTTTCAATTTTTTTATGTTCATCCTTGTTTAGACTATCCATATCAATTTTGTAATGGAGTAGTAAATGACCTAATTCGTGAGCTAAATCAAAATTTCTGCGCACAGCAGATTTCTTTTTGTTTCCAAGGATAATAAAAGGTTTTTCTTGATTTGTCCAAGTACTATAAGCATCTATACTAGGGCCCATATTTTTTTCTAAAATGTATATTCCTGAAAGTTCAAGTTTGTAAAGAAGCTCTGAGTTTGTCTCTACATCTAATTTTTTTCTAGCATTTTCAGCAATATTTTCTAGCTGTAAAAGTTTGTCTCCTGAGCCTTCTGATTTGTTATAAAGCTGAATAGACTCATCTCTTAATTGAGTAATAAAAGTATTTGGTAAGTTCAATTTACTTTCAAATTTATTTAAAAAATAACTAATAAAATCAATGAAAGAAGTTTCCATCTTTGTTTTTTTTCTTGCATCTCGATCTTCAGCACGATAAGCAATACTTTCAACTTTTGAAATGTTGGTTATAAATGGTTCTGAATAAAAAAATTGAGCTTTTACATTAAAAATCTTTTTTAACTTATTAGCAATTTCGAATTTAGGTACAGTATATTGATTTTCATACTGCCAGATTGCTTGTTCACTCACATTTAATTTATCAGCCAGTTCCTTTCTGGAGAGACCATTTAATTCTCTGACACTTTGTAATTTCTCTCCGAAAAACATTGTAATCACATCCTTGCTTAATTATAAAAAAACTAATTACCAGATTCTTCTTTTTCTTCTTCTGGAACTGAATAACCAAATGCATTATTATCAGTCGAGAAAATAGTCTGGTCTGAGACTTTCTCGTTTATGATTGGCTCAACATCCTCAGTTGTAATCTCATAGTCACTTTCTTGAATAAGATAGCTTAAATCCTCAATTAATTCTAAATTCATCGTTTGGCGATTGGGCATGGTTAGTTTAATTGATTCAACAAATTTTGTTTCATCATCAATTTCATAAGTGACGATGTAAAAACGAGAGTATGCTTGAGAGACATTAAGCTGAGTTCCTTCTAAAACAGCTTTTACTTCTTCAGGATCACTTAATTCGAGTTGGATTTGTTCTGGTTGAACAATATAATTCTTATTGGTATCTTTCAAGGCATCTGTATTTATATCTGCTAGGTTGACCAAGTAATTATCTTCTTTTGTTTTCTTTTTCTGATTATCAAAGGATTTTTTTACTCTTCTAGAATTTTTTACAATGACCATGTAATTTTCAGCGTTTTCACTTACCGTAAATTGTAAATACTCCCAAGTGTAACCAGCTTTTTCGATTTTAAACTGAACATGATGATTTTGTCCAATTTTTGAGACCTGATCATCAATATGATTCCCTTTAGTCCAAGCATAGGCGCCGCTAACATTCATTGAGTCCTTTTTTTCTTTTCTTTCTTCAAGGTATTGTAAATAACCTTTTAAAGTACCATCAACAATTGCCTTACTAATTGATTTATCTAGTTTAAATTCATCCATACATAAGCCTCCAATCTATTTGACTCTGTTAGTATACAACAATTTTAAAGTAAAAACATTAATTTCCCTATTTTTTTAAAGTTAGCTATAATTCAATAGATTTTAAAGAGACTGTATTGAATGGGTATTTTTGTGGCTAAACTAAACTAGACAGAAAAAAAGTGTGTGAAAAAAAGAGGATACTTAGAGAGTCTGCTATGCAAAGATATGAACATCCTGTCTTTGCAAAAGAAAATGTGTTTCATGATAAGCGTTGCTCCAACAGGTCTTTCTTTTAAAAAGAGCTCACCGTCCCATTGATGAAAAAGATTGAGAAGAGCTTTTTTGAAGCTCCTCTTTTTTGCTAAAATTTAGTGTGAAATAATATGTTTTATTATATAATAAGCTTAGGAACCTTCCTATCTGTTACAATTACGTGTCTATTTTGGGCAACCTAATTGTAACGGATAGGGAGGTTCTTTTTTGTTCTTGAAAAATCTATATCAAGGGCTGATAATTATAAAATTAGTCCACTTAGGAATAGAGGAGATTTTAAGCCTTAAAGAAAAGGATTGGAATACCATTTTTTCATATGTTTTTTGGCCTTTTTTAACATTAAAGGGATTATAAAATTTTTAGTTAAACAAACTCAATAATAGCTGGGATAGAGCGAGTACTTCACAATTATTTTACAGAATGTATATATTTTTTTGATATTGCCTGAAAATCAAGAGTAAATGATGATATAATCATTTTGAGAATAGTTGTGTATAGTGGATGAGAGGGTTAAAGAAGCAGCTAATCTAGGAGGAAATAAGTTGGATAGTATCTCTTCTCATTCTTTTGAGCTAGTGGGCTATAAGTAACATTACTTGCTTGGAACAGATAAGGAAAATAGAGCCCAGTCACAAACCTTTTACAAGATTTGCAATAAATAGTTAATCTGCTTTTGGGAGGTTTTTCAGTATGAAGAAAATTATGCCTGTTAATTATTTGACGGTAGAAAATTTTGAACGTTATCGACGAATTATGCGTTGTTTTTATCAGCGTCATCGACAGATGCAGGGTTCCTTGTATCGACCAGAAGTCATTGCTATGATGCAGAGCGAGTATTCTAAAGACTATGGTGATTTAGAAGTGGATCAAGATTTAGAAAATTTGGTACTATGGGGGAATTTAGAAAAGCAGCAGGAAATGATTCAACCCCGATCAATTGAAGAATATAGAAATAAAAATTTTCGGTATCAAATTACGGAGACAGGGGTAGTCGTTGAAGAGATGGTATATCAACTAACTCATGTCAAACAGGTAGCAAAAGGAGCACTGGACGAAAACGCTTTCCGTAGATTATTGAAGCTGTTAACAGACTTGGTTAATGAAGCTGATAATCCAGTCGATTTATGGTTGGCTATTCGTTCTGAGTTTGGACAAATTCGTGAAGAAACAGCGAATTACATTCGTTATATTACAAGTCCTGAAGTTGATAGTCGAATGAAGACTGAAGCTTTTCTGGTTTATAAAGATAATTTCGTAAACTATCTGCGGGATTTTATTGTCAGTGTCCAAAATGTTTACTTCCAATTTCAATTAGTGGTCAAAAAAATTTCAACAATTGACCAACAAACGTTAATTACAGGCTTGTATTTAAAGGAACAAGAGGTGCCTATTTTAGATGGGAGAACTGAATCAGAAGTAGCAGAGCAGGTATCTGGTGAAATGGCTGCACTATATAGTTGGTTTATTGGTAGTGATCAGCATCCCAGTGAATACGATAACTTGATGGATCAAACGAATCAAATGATTGCCAAAATTACTAACTTAATTTACTATTTTGGTCAGGAAATTCGCCAGTATCAAAGCCGAAAAAAGGATTATCTACATTTAGCGAAGTGGTTTGCTCTAACCGATGATTTAGCAGAGTCCCAGAAAATGTATGCGGGAATTTTTGGCTTAGAGCATTCTCGTCATTTTTATGTCACGGAAGGGACAGATGCAACCAATAACCGTGAGAATAGTTGGGATTTAATGCCAGGTACTCTTTTTCTTAATAAACGTGGCCGCGGAGCTAGGCAGGAACGGAGAGCTTCCAGCTTCAAAATGAATGGAACAGCTCAACTTGAAGAGCAGGAAAAGTATCGTCAACAAGTTTTGAGACAACGTGAACGTATCGAGGGTTATTTTGAAGCTGGGCTGCTGGATTTTTCAAAAATTGATAGTTTGGATGCAGCGTCTCGTCAAATGTTTCTAAAATGGATTAGCGGAGCGATTGCAACACTGGTACCTAACCGGCAGACTGTAGGGGGAAAGCTACGGCAGAGTATTATGACCGAATTAGATTTTGAAGTTATGGTTCAGATTGACTTAAGTAAGCATATTATAGTGGAATGTGAGGATGGTCAACTGACAATGCCTTCTGTGATGATGGAAAGGGTGGAACGATGAAACCGGAAGAATTTGGGTTGGCGGTCAAGCTTTTAGTAGAAAACTTTTGGATTATTCGAGAAGATCAGCCGGAAAATTACAATTTTTTACGTCGCCACCAACAATACATACAGAGAGAGTTTCGGAGCCGCTTCGGATTAAGTATAACGATTCGTCCCCAGTATATTCAGCTGTTGAAACGTCCGTTTGAACTAGAAGCCTGGATGGGAAATAACGAGTTTAGTGCACCTATGGATTTTTCGTTATTTTGCTGCGGTATGGCTTTTGTGGAGGAGTTAGAAGTAGAAGCACCGT
This sequence comes from Enterococcus sp. LJL51, assembly GCF_054871795.1. NCBI lineage: Bacteria > Bacillati > Bacillota > Bacilli > Lactobacillales > Enterococcaceae > Enterococcus > Enterococcus sp. LJL51. The sequence continues at coordinate 61,977 of NZ_JBTXLW010000009.1, forward strand.
TTATGATGGAGGAGTTAATACAAACTATTCAATTGATGGTTCCTGTGGAATTGGTCGTGGATTGGAATAATTATAATCATCGTAAGAGCTTAGTGCGGGCGGTAAAAAAAATGGAACGTTTACGTATGATTAAGAAGATAGAAGGGGATGTTTCAGCTTTTGAACAATCGGAGCAAAATCTGGAAATTCTATTCACCACTACACCGATGGCTCGTGCATTTTTGGCAAGAGCCCCACAGTCTTATACTCAGTATGAGACATTTGATGCGTTCAAAGAAGATTTCGAGCAAAGTCGTAGCAGCTTAGAACGGAATCAGGTAATTTACCAACGCCTGTTAATGACGCCACAAATAAGAAGAACTCCTGAGAATGAGGATATTTTTGCATTGATGCGTAATTTTTATCGGTTTACACAAGATTATGTTGAAATTAATACGCCATTCCATTTCGAACTTTACCGAGATTATGCAGCATTTACATTGGAGCAGCGAGATAACTGGCAGGAGTTGTTCCCTAGTCGTCAAGTAATAGATGAAATACTAATTCAATTGGCTACAATTTTAAGGCAAGACGAATTGGAAGTGACGGCCTATGGAGAAATTCATTTGACAGAAAACCAATGGCATAAGCTTGTAAAAGAGTTGCAGGTTAACTACAGTGATTATTGGTCAAAGGAGTTTAAAGAGTTGTCTTTAAACCAGCTCTCTACTGCATTGCTTGTTCGAGGTTCCTATTGGAAGCTTATTGAGAGTGCTGGAAGTAAAATCATTATTCAAGCTGCTTTTGGTCGATTGGTAGCGGAAATGAGGAAAGAAAATGGCGAATAGATGGATAATCAATCGAGTCGGTTTATTGAATTTTTGGTATTACACGAAAGAAACATTTGAGTTAGCAGATGGCCGAATGCTATTGAGAGGAACCAATGGATCTGGAAAGTCGCTGACTATGCAAAGCCTATTTCCTGTATTATTTGATGGAGATACTAGTGCGTATCGTCTGGATTCTTTTGGCTCTCGAGATCGAAAGATGGAGGATTATCTGTTAGGCGAAAAGGGTGTTTCTGAGCGAAATGAAGGAATTGGTTATTTGTTTTTGGAAGTGAAACGAGAAGCGCGTGAAGAATACCTGACAGTAGGAGTTGGCATGCATGCCAATCGTGGAGGGACTTTAAAGAAGTGGTATTTTTCTATTGAAAATAATCAACGAGTGGATAAGGAGTTTGACCTTTATGAAGAACTTCGACAAGGCGAACTGACGCCCCTTACTAAAGCTAAATTAAAGAATCGCTTAGAAGGAAAAGGCCGAATCTTTGAAACTCAAAGAGAGTATAAATTGTTTGTCAATCAACGGATTTTTGGATTTGATAATCTAGATCAGTTTGATGAACTAATCACGTTGCTTTTGCAGCTGCGTTCACCAAAATTGTCTAAGGATTTTCGTCCATCAGTAATTTATGGTATTTTACGTAACTCTTTGCCGAAGATGAAAGAAGATGAATTATTAACATTATCGAAAACGATTGAACAATTGGATCTTCATCGGGAGCGGTTGGAAGACTTAAGTAACGAGATTAAAGAGCTAGATCGTTTCGCTAAAAACTATCATCGCTGGCATGGTGAGCTGGTATCCCAAGTTGGAGGAAAGTGGCAACAGCTCTTTGGCAAGGTCAAGCGAGTAGAGAGGCAAGTCGCTGATTTTAATCATCAATTAGAAAAAAACAATAGTGCTTTAATGGAAAATCGACAAGTCTACGAAGAAAATGAGCAGCGGTTGGAGGCCTTAACAGCTACGATTACACAGCTAAGCCAACATGAAGGAATGGATTTGGTCAATCATGGATTGGAATTAAAGAAGCGATTAAAGCAAACCGAAAACCGTTTAGAGCGAACTAAAGACCAGTTGTTGAGAAAACAACAGTCCCTTCAGGATCAGTTAACTGATTTGAAGAAACGGGAATTATTGGAGGAGAGTCTCTATCGTGATTTGGAAGAAATTATTCAAGATAATCAGCAATATCTTACCTATCTCCGTTTTGAAGAGCTTGACAGTGTCTACTCTGAAAAGTTACGGCAAACAATTACTGTTGCTGAACGCAAGTATTGGTTGGAACAGACGCATAAAAGACAGACTCATTTCCGTAAAATTCAGCAATTGCTTTTGGAAACGAAGCGATTGCAGGAGCAGTTGGCAGAGTTAGAGCGGATTGTGGGTAATTTGCAGCAGGAGTTCGATGAACTACAGCGCGATCTCCGTCAATGGCAGCAGACACGCGCCGATGAATTGGAAAGGTGGAAGCTAGCCATAGATGATTGGCTAAGTGCAGCTCCTTTTCAACTATCAGCTAAGCAATATAGTGAACTGCTTTATCGTATGGATAGCCTTTTGGAAGAGGAAGAACGTGAAGAAATCGTATTGTCATCCATAACCGTATCTTATCAAGAGGCGTTGAAGCAAGAACGAATAGCCTTAGTACCTTTAGAAGCTCGTCTAAAAGAAAATCAACACCAAATTTTAAATATACAGCAGGAAATTGAGGAGTGGCAGACACAGAAAATACCTGAGCCGCGCCGTAATGAAGATAGAAAAGCCAATCGAAATGCTTGGGCAGAAACAGCTGAACATGTCCTATTTTATCAAGGAGTTGATTTTCAAGCTGGGGTCACAGAAGAGGAAAAAAATAACATTGAGGGCGCTTTATTTTCATCCGGTATTTTAGATAGCGTTATTAGTCAAGAGGAACTGCAATTAGCAGATGATCTGATGATTAAACCGAACCCACAATTAATGGCGTCCACTTTATCTGACGTCTTGACCGTGAACTCAGAGTTATCCCAAAGCTTACAGAATCAGGTAGTGAATGTGTTGGACAGTATCTTCTATAATGAAGCAGACAGTACATTAAATTTGCCAGTTATCAATAAAGACGGCAGCTATCAGATAACGAATTTGAATGGTGAAATGCCCATAGAATACAAGGCTTCCTTTATAGGAATTGCCAGCCAGGAGCGATATCGCCAAGAAAAAATAGAGCAGTTAAAGGAAGCGATTCAGCTGCTGAAAAGTATTAATTTGGAGATAACCGCTCAAATTGTCAAGCAAGAACAACAGATTCAATTGATCGAGTCTGCCTATCAAAAGATGCCAAGAGGAACAGAGGTATATCAAACCTACGTGGAGACTAAAAATCTAGAGCTAATTTTGTTAACTAAAGAAAAGGAAATACGCATAAAGACAACTGAAGCTAATGCTTTACAACAACGCTTTTTAAAATTGAAGACATTAATTATGCAGGAAACAGCTGAGGATCAGCTGAGTCAAAGCTTAAAAACTTACGAGGACGCACTACAATATGCGATGAATTATGAACAGAACCTTCATGATGCTTTCAGTAAGTCAATTCAAATCGAGCAACAGCGGGAAATGCGTCAGGCGATTTCTACTCATGTTGCTAATTTTCAAGAGGAGGAGGCTGATTTATCGTACAATGTAAATGCATTAATCGGAGAGACAACAAAATTGGCGCGTTTAATCAAGGAGAATCAAGCTCAGCAGCAAATCATCAATATTGCTGAACTAACTGCTAAATTAACGAAGGCAACAGAAGAGCAGCTGCGGCTGCAGAAAAAAAATAAGCAGTTGAATAATGAGCAAATTGTTTTAGTAGAAGCTGTCACAAAAATCACTGGAGAGCTGAAGCATGAAGAGGAACACTTTGCTTCATTAATCAAGCAGGAAGAGAAATGGAGAGCCTTATTTGAAGTAGAATTACAAAGAGGGGGCACTCCAAGTAATGAACTGCTAACTCGTGCAAAGGAGCTTGGGAAAGAACTAAATATTAAAGAGCTAAAAAGACTGGAAGATCGTTTTTCCAATAATTTTAGCTTTATAGCAGACCAGCTACAAAGCTACCAGCCTAAATTGATTAGTGTCAGTGGTGTAGATTTGTCATCGGAAGAAGAACAAGAATTAGGGGAGTTTGCCTCTTTTAACAATCATAATGAACCGCAATTTTCAGAGGATGGTCAACGAACAACGACAGTTGATTTACTGGTCCATTTAAAAGAGCAGCGGTTGACATTAAGTGAATTATTAAAAAAAGACGATGAACGACTTTTCAAAAAGATTATTTTGGAATCTGTTGGTAAAGTACTTCGAGTAAGAATTCAGCAGGCACAGCAGTGGGTTGCTCAAATGAATGAATTGCTGCAAGAACAAAAAAATTCCTCTGGTTTATCTTTAAGTATCAGCTGGAAAGGTGTTTCTGCTGCTTCTGAACAAGACCTTAGTACGAATCAACTTGTCAGCTTATTGCAAAAGCCGACGGAGCTTCTTTCAGAACATGATCGAACAGCTATTTCTCGACATTTTCAGGAAAAAGTTCGCTTGGCTCAGGAGCAATTACAAAATGAACCAGATGATCGGAGTACATTATTTCAAGCAATTGCTAAGGTATTGGATTATCGAGATTGGTTTGAATTTGAACTGAAATATAAGCGGGCAAATGAGGGGTATCAGGCTCAACCATTAACAGATCGTCGTTTTAATCAATTCTCCGGCGGGGAAAAAGCTATTGCCATGTACCTGCCGCTATTTGCAGCAACCTACTCTCGCTATGAAGATGCTGGAGATCAATGTCCGCGAATCATTACATTGGATGAAGCCTTTGCGGGGATAGACGATCAAAATATCGCTGAGCTTTTTAAAGCGTGTGAACAGCTAGGATTTAATTATGTGATGAACTCACAGGCGCTATTTGGAGATTATCCTACGGTTTCTAAATTGGCGATTTATGAGTTGCTGCGGCCGCAGAATGTTAATTTTGTTACTACAATCCGTTATTACTGGGATGGGCATAAAAAGCACCTATTAATGGGGGGCGAAAATATTGTCTGAAGCTGAAGCATACATTAAGCAACCAGTCTTTCAAATTTTGGCCAAGGAATTATGGCGGCGGTATTGGCTGAAAGGAACATTTGGTAGTAGTATCGGGCTAAGTTTATTCAGTCAAACAGACACCGAGCCCTTGCGAAGCTTTCTGGGTATTACTGTATTTTCCTGGGATCGAAAGAAGAGAATTCGTGTTGTAGAACTAGATCATGCTTTTGTAGAAAGCAGCTTAAATTTGACATTAGCAGATTTTGTCGTGCTTGTTATGAAGAAGCCTTTGGTTCTAAAAATAGACTATGAAAGATTAGAAAAAGATGCTTTCGAACAGTTTAAAAAAGCTGTAGCTAAGGTTGATTCAACATTCACTTCATTATTAAGTGAGCGTCAGCTGAAAGAATGGTGGAAGAAGCAGCTGCCAAATCTGATTATTTTTGAACAAGTGTCAGTTGGATTACAGTGTTTACCTAAGAAAGAATTTGTCAGACTACCCGTGTTTGCTTATAAAGTCACTGGAAATCCACATGCGTTTGATGAAAACACAGAAGGAGGACAGCTCCTTTTACAAATGCTGGCAGCTCTGTCAAATCAGGAACCAAACAGTTTGACAGAGCTGGAAAAAACGGAACAACGTCATGGCTTGTTAAATGAATTTCACTTGTTGAAAGATGATATTATGAATTATGCTGCAATTAGAGGGCTAGCAGCACAGGATTTTGAAAAAAGAGAAAATCAAATGTGGCGACAGGCGTGTATTGAAGGAATTAGCTGGAATGTTCCTTTAAAAGAAATTCTGAGGACGGCTGTTATACGTCCCTATGTGGGTGAAAAGGTTTTGGTAGTGGAAAATTCTGGTATTTATTCTATTTTGGTGGAACTACTCCCAAAGGTGCCGATTCTTTGCTCCAGTGGGCATTTCACCTTTGCTATTTGGCAGCTATTACGCAAATTGGCAGATACCGGAACAATCATTTATTATAGTGGTGACTTAGATCCAGAAGGGCTAGGAATGGCTCAGAAATTGAAAAATACCTTTGGCTCTCAGTTGCAGTTCCTAGGAATGGAACAGCGGAATTTTCAGATAGCTAAAACCAAAGTAGCGCTTAGTTCCAGTCGTTTAAAGAAGCTGCAAGCTCTTGAAAATTATCAATTAGCTGAGTTAGGAAAGCTAATTGATGAAAGCAAGCAGGTTGCTTATCAAGAGGGCTTCTTACAAGAATTAATAAAGGAAATTGAATGCGAGTTTGTGATTGAAACAGTTGAACAAGACACGTAATACAAGTTAAAGAAGTATCAGATTCACTAATCTTCCAATGGGTTAGTGCTCTAATTTTTCTTTGAAAAGAACGAGATAACATTCTTTTGGTTCTATGTCAAATAGTGTTGGTAGGACAAAAACTGAAAAAGATAGAAGGACTTGGAACGAAAAAAATAGAGATTCTCTAACTTTGTTCCAAGTTTTTTTGAAAAAGGGAGAATAAAGCGAGTGATTTGGGCAGCTAAGCCTATAAATTTATTATGCTTTGCCTCGAGTAATCGCAGAGGCAGGCTCCACAAGGTATATTCGTAGCTGGACAGCTAGCTCTAATATAAGGTATGAATGTTACACATTCATCTATCATCGTACGCATACCATCCCACTAAATGTTCCTACACAAGTGGAACTGGTAATTCCCGATTTGCCTATAAAGCTGCGGAGATATTCGCTTGTTTCTCTTTTTCATATGGTGATGATGTTCTTCAATCAGCTCTGTATGAGCATGAAAGGTTTTTCCACATTCGCGACAAAGAAATCGGGAGCGCTTCAGTTTTAAGAAGGTCAAGCGCTCATTAAACACAGAAGTTGAGCGTTGGTTAGATGATGACCATTCTTAATTATTTGCCCTTGATTTTTTACCCCACATTTCTCACAATGTGTGGGTCGATAGGTAAGGGTTGCTTTGATTACCTGGGCCTGAACACTTTTCATTGATCTATATTCAAGCCAAGCTTCTCCAAAGGAGAGGTGTTTATCTGTTCGTCCAAGTAATTTTCTAGTATTCTTATCTATAGGGAACAACCATTCTGATGATTTGTGGTTTTGGACGATTTCATTTTATCAGTTTGTTGTTCCTTTTTTGTGTTTGAACACTCAAAAAAGTGTTGGCAGATTTTCCACCAATGTAGTGACCCCCAAAAGTTAGACTTTTTGTAGAGTGGATTTTTCCACTCTATTTTTTATGCAGCTCTATATTTTAACGATTTCACAGAAAAACAAATGCTGCTATTTTAGCAATCCAAATTTCGTCTCTCTTGCTCTGCTAAATCTTAAGTTTATATTAAGAGGTATTTCTTTCAAATAGAACTATTCTTGCTTCAAAAAAATCCGTTACTCATTATTTTTTAATCTAAATACGGTATGAAAAAACCGTGTTTATTTGTTGTTTATTTAGTTATTTTAATTTGATGAATTGTTTAATACAAGGCGTTTTCGATATTTTTTTCTGTTCTATTTTGTTTTTTGATAGATCCTCATTTCACTCTGTTTTCTGGCTCTCTTTATTAATTTAAACCATTTTCTAACATTAGAAAAAACTTATTTTTCTTTTTTATTGAATTTATATGAAATTCTAAAATGCATTCATGCAATTTTATCTAAAAGAATGCATATATGCAGAAGTTTTGCATAATGAGAAGAAATCTACATTTGTAATGAGTGAAAGCGACTTTGAAAGCGCTTTATTTTTTGTTAGCATGAGGGTGTACAAAAGAATAAAGGGAGGCTTTCATTTATGGAAAAGGCTATTAACGTTTTTTCAGAAATTGGCAAGCTGAAGCAGGTAATGCTTCACAGACCAGGTAAGGAGTTAGAAAATTTGATGCCTGATCATCTGGAACGTTTGCTTTTTGATGACATTCCATTTTTAGAACAGGCAAGAAAGGAGCATGACTTTTTCGCTGATACACTGCGGTCAAAAGGTGTTGATGTATTATATCTAGAGGATTTAGCAGCAGAGTCGCTGACGTCTGAGGAGATTAAAGACCAGTTCCTGACAGAATATTTGAATGAAGCGAATATTAAGGATGCCAATATTAAGCAGGCAATTAAAGAATATTTCCTGTCGCTTGATTCTAATCGTGAACTGATTGATCAATCGATGGCAGGCTTAAAGAAAAATCAGTTATCAAAAATTCAATCTACTTCATTAACAGGCCTTGTTGATGACCACTACCCATTCTTTATTGACCCGATGCCGAATCTCTACTTTACCAGAGATCCATTCGCAACCATCGGTCATAGTGTTTCCCTAAATAAGATGTATTCAGAAACGAGGCGGAGAGAAACCCTATACGGCAAATACATTTTCAAATATCATCCAATGTTTAAGGATAATCCAGTTGACTTGCTTTACAATCGTGAAGATAGTACACGGATTGAAGGCGGCGACGAGCTGGTTCTATCAAGCAAAGTATTAGCAGTGGGTATTTCACAAAGAACAGATGTGGTTTCCATTGAACGGCTGGCACGTAATATTTTTGAAAGTGAAACAAGCTTTGAGCATGTACTGGCTTTCAATATTGGTGAAGAAAGAAAGTTCATGCATTTGGATACGGTGTTTACAATGGTGGATTATGACAAGTTCACAATTCATCCGGAAATTGAAGGAGATTTAATCGTTTACTCGATTTCAAAGGAAAACGGCGAGATAAAAATCGTTGAGGAAAAAGACACATTGGAACATATTCTATGCCGCTATCTGGATTTGCCGGCTGTTGAACTGATTCGCTGCGGCGGCGGAGATATTACTGCAGCTGCCAGAGAACAGTGGAATGATGGTTCTAACACATTGACAATCGCTCCAGGAGAAGTAGTAGTTTATGACCGTAATGTGATCACCAATAAACGATTAGAAGAAGCTGGCGTGAAGTTGAATTATATCCCAGGTAGCGAGCTGGTTCGCGGTCGTGGCGGTCCACGTTGTATGAGTATGCCGTTTGTCAGAGAAGATATTTAAATTAGGAGGAAAAAAAATGACATCAATTTTTCAAGGAAGAAGCCTATTGGCAGAAAAAGATTTTACAAAAGAAGAGCTGGAATATTTAATTGACTTCTCTATTCATTTGAAAGACTTAAAAAAGAGAAATATTCCTCATAGGTATCTTGAAGGAAAAAATATTGCATTGCTTTTTGAAAAAACATCTACTCGTACAAGAGCAGCTTTTACAACAGCTTCAATAGATTTAGGCGCACATCCAGAATTTCTGGGAGCAAATGATATTCAGCTGGGTAAGAAAGAATCAGTTGAAGATACTGCGAAGGTTTTAGGCAGTATGTTTGATGGTATTGAATTCCGCGGATTCAGTCAGCAGGTCGTTGAAGACTTGGCAAAATATTCAGGAGTTCCTGTATGGAATGGTCTGACAGATGAATGGCATCCAACACAGATGATTGCGGATTTCATGACAATTAAAGAAAACTTCAAAACATTGGATGGAATTACCTTGGTATATGTTGGTGATGGCCGCAACAACATGGCAAACAGTTTGTTGGTTACAGGAGCAATCTTAGGCGTGAATGTTCGCATTTGTGCACCGAAAGAGCTTCATCCAGAAAAATCAGTGGTTGATTATGCAGAAAACTTTGCAGCAAAATCCGGCAGCAAGCTAATGATTACAGATGATGTTGCTGAAGGTGTGAAGGGTGCAAATGTTCTTTATACGGATGTATGGGTTTCAATGGGTGAAGAAGACAAGTTTGAAGAGCGTGTCAGCATGCTGAAGGATTACCAAATCAATATGGATATGGTAAAAGCAACTGGCAATACCGAAGGTGACTTGATTGTACTTCACTGCTTACCTGCATTCCATGATACGAATACAAGCTATGGAAAAATGATTAAAGAGAAATTCGGTATTGATGAAATGGAAATTACAGATGAAGTTTTCCGGAGTAAATATGGCAGACAGTTTGAAGAGGCTGAAAACCGGATGCACTCAATCAAAGCAATCATGGCAGCGACTTTAGGAAATCTGTTCATTCCAAAAGCGTAGGCAGAAAGGAGTACAAAGTGTGACTCAACAGAAAAAACGACTACTCGTAGCTTTGGGTGGTAACGCAATCCTTTCTAAGGACGCTAGCGCCAAAGCCCAACAGGAAGCATTGGAAATGACTTCTAAACACTTGGTTAAGCTGATTCAGTCAGATGTTCAGCTGATTATCTCACATGGGAATGGACCTCAGGTCGGCAATCTGCTGCTGCAACAACAGGCGTCTGACTCTGAAAAAAATCCCGCAATGCCATTAGACACTTGTGTCGCAATGACACAGGGAAGTATTGGCTTCTGGTTACAGAATGCATTAGAAAGAGAAATCAGAAACGCAAATCTGGAAAAAGAAGTTGCAACGATTATTACTCAGGTCATTGTCGATAAAGAAGATGACGCTTTCAAAAATCCAAGCAAACCAATTGGTCCATTCCTTACACATGAACAAGCTCAAGCGATGGAAAAAGAAACTGGAGCTGTTTATAAAGAGGATGCTGGTCGCGGCTGGCGCAAGGTTGTACCTAGTCCAAAACCAATATCCATCCAAGAGCAGTATAGCATAAATACACTGATAAATAATGACATAATTACAATTTGTGCAGGCGGCGGCGGTATTCCAATTGAACGGCAAACGTCGAGAGGAGTTGAGGCTGTTATTGATAAGGATTTTGCTTCTGAAAAATTAGCTGAACTAATTGATGCGGATGTGTTTATCATTTTGACAGGCGTCGATCAAATTGCCTTGAACTATGGGAAGGAAAATGAAAAGTGGCTGAATAAAGTTACCGTGGCTGAAGCAGAACAATATATGAAGGAAGGACACTTTGCTCCAGGAAGCATGCTGCCGAAGGTTGAAGCGGCTGTCCAATATGTGAAAGCGCGGCCAGGAGGCAAAGCAGTCATTACTTCTTTAGAAATGCTTGCAACTATTAATGAAGAGGGCGTGGGGACAGAAATCGTCTTTTGAGTCAATCAATAGACCAGCGTGAAAATAGTTTTTTGGAGTGATTCTTATGGAACAAAATGATCGGTCTTCTAAGATGTTAATAATTAATGAGTATCCTTATTTCTCAGCTTTAGACGAAGAAAATCATGAACTTCTGGTTGAGAATATGTATTGCCGCTCGTATAAAAAAGGTCAGGTTCTTTTTGATGCAGGTGATAGACGAGACAGAATCTTTTTCTTAAACAAAGGACTGGTTCGGATTGAACGATTAGACGACAGTGCTTCATACAATTTCCTGGAGATTATCAGTGAAAAGAAACTATTTCCATTGCTGGGTATGTTTGAATCAGAGAAATACTATTTTTCTGCTGTTGCCGCAACAGATATTGAGGTGTGCTACATTCCATCTAGTATTTTTGAAAAAGTCCTTCAAATGGATATCAGACAAATGCAGCTTTTCACTGTCGATTTAACAATCCTCCTTGAAAAACAGCTAAGAAGAATTCAGTACTGTATTACTTCTAAAGCAAAACAACGCGTGAAAAACACCTTATCTATTTTAGTCGAGGATCTGGGGAGATGGGAGGATGACAAACTGGTCATCCCCTATCCCATCCTGATTAATGATATTTCGAAATACAGCGGCACAACGAGAGAAACAGTTGGTCAAACCATTAGAGAATTAGTTAAGAAAAGAAAAATAACATATGAGTACAAACAATTTGTTTTTCTGGATAAAGACTATTTTACATTGGGAAAATGAGTTGACTGACTCAAATAGAAAGGAAAAGTATGAAAAGAGCTCTAATTCAAGTTTGAGGTTCGAAAGAATGTTTTTCTATAGAGCTCTTTTATATAGGAGCGAACTATGACAAAGAAGAAAGAAAAAAAATCCATTTCATCCTTTAGTATTCTGTTCATCATTCTTATTCTTTTAACCATTGCCTCATGGATTTTTTCCGGACAGTCATTTTCACCGACAATCCCCTCAGGAGGGACGGAAGAGGTTAGCAGTGTTGTGGGAGCAAAGCTTTCAGATTTAGTGATGTCTCCGTTTAACGGATTTAGAGATGCGATTGATATCTGTGTCTTCATTTTAATCTTAGGCGGATTTCTAAACATTATTAACAAAACAGGTGCTTTAGAAGCAGGAATTCAGCATATTGTCCGTAAGCTAAAGGGCAATGAGTTAATCTTGATTCCCATTTTAATGATTCTGTTTTCTATCGGCGGTTCAACTTATGGGATGGCGGAAGAAACGATTCCATTCTATACGCTTCTCGCAGTAACAATGGTCGCCTCGGGCTTTGATACGATTGTTTCAATAGGAACGGTTATGCTGGGAGCTGGCGCAGGGGTAATCGGGTCCACAGTGAATCCATTTGCCACAGGTGTTGCGATGGATGCCCTTAAAAGCGTGGGAATTACACCAAATACAGGAATTGTCTTAGGTATCGGATTTGTTTTATGGCTGGTAACGACGGCTTACTGTATCTATTGTGTGATGAGCTATGCTAAAAAGGTAAAAGCAGATAAGGGCTCCACTATACTGAGTCTGCAGGAACAAGAGGATATGGAAGAATCCTTCGCGAAAACTGGCTCACAGGAGTTGGAGTTTACTGGTAAGCATAAAGCCATTCTATCTGTTTTCGCTTTTTCATTCGCAGTGATGGTTATCTCTCTCATTCCATGGGGGTCATTCGGCATTACGATTTTTGACGGCTGGACTTCCTTCCTAACAGGAGAAAACTTTGGTGACTGGTATTTTGGAGATTTAGCTATGTGGTTCTTCATCATCAGTCTGGTTGTCGCGTTGATTCAGCGTTTCTCTGAAAGGGAAATTATTGCTACCTTTATTGATGGCGTGAAGGATATTTTATCTGTTGTTCTGATTATCGTCGTTGCCAGAGGAGCATCTGTTTTGATGCAGGTTACACATTTGGATCTGTTTATTCTGGATAAATCTGCAGGACTGCTGCAGGGATTGTCTCCAGTGCTGTTTGTAATTGGAGCCTACATTCTGTATCTGTTCCTGTCATTCCTGATTCCTTCTACTTCAGGACTGGCATATGTATCTATTCCGGTAATGGGTGCGTTAGCTCATAATATTGGGCTGAATCCAAACGTAATGATTATGATCTTTACAGCCGGCTGTGGATTAGTTAACTTAATTACACCGACTTCCGGAGTTGTAATGGGCGGACTTGAAATATCCAAGGTGAACTATTCTACCTGGACGAAGTTTATGTTTAAACCGCTCATTGTGATTGGGGTCAGCAACTTACTGATTTTAATTGCGGCAATGCTGCTTCTGTAAATAAGAAAAGCTCCGGGAGTTGGCCAATTGTTAATTTCCGGAGTGATTATGAAGATAAAGCAGGTGAACATTAATATGAGGAAAATTGATCGCCACAAAATTATTAAAAAAATAATTGTTGAAAATGAGATTGAAACACAGGACGAGCTGTTGGATTGTCTTAAAAGCAAGGGCTTTACCTTTACTCAGGCGACTATTTCAAGAGATATGAAGGAATTGAATATTGTAAAATCCTATACAAAGGATGGAAAGAAGAAGTTGACCCTTTTAGCTTTTGAAAAAGGCGATTCAGAATTGGATCAAAAGCTTAAAAAGAGCATGAAGGATTATACAAAATCAATTGAAAAAGTAAAATTCATTGTGATTATTCGCACGTATCCAAATGGCGCTGATATTATTGCCAATTATATGGATGAGATAAAATTTTCAGAGGTTGTTGCTACCGTTGCGGGCTACGATACCCTAATTGTCGTTACTCGCTCAGATGAAGATTCTGATACTTTTTGCTCTAAATTGAATAAGTATCTTAATAAGTAATAGTATAATAATAAGTATAAACATAAAAAAGAGCTTGATTTGTAGTGTTTCCGAACGTTAGATGTGTTTCTAATTTTGGGGAATAGTATGTTTCAAGGCTCTTTTTTATTATGAGAAAGTGCGGGGAGGTACTGCTGCAAATATGGGTACTTTTGAGCTTAGCCAATTAAAATTCGCTTCTTTGTTTATACACATGATTCAGAGGTTTTTAACTAGCAATGGTTGTGAGCACTCAGGTCAGGAGTGTATATTTGTCGTTTTTCAATAAAAATTGAAGGGGTACTAGCCAGTGGCAAGAATATTCAGAGTTCTGTAAGTCTCCAGTAAGTGTTTAGCAAGGTTTGCTTGATAGACTTTAAGTAGAGGATAAGAAAGAAATCCCATGTCAAAGTCAGAGCTATGTAGAACTATAATAGAGGGATTATAAAAAAATGTTGCATCTGGCTAAGAACTGAAAAATTGTTTCTATATAAATAGGAGGAATCATTATGGCTAAGAAAATCAAAAAAATCCTGCTGGCTATCCCAATTTTAATTGCCGCAGCAGTAGCACTACTGGCAATTTATGTATTCTGGATTCAACCAGTAACTACAAGAACTGCAGGCACAGATATTGATATTGCCAGAAGAGTTGAAGCAAATCAGCAGAATGTAGAAAAACTGACCAAGCTTCCTAGATACGATGAAACTGCTGCTGAACCTGTTCAGCTTGACTTTCGCTCAAAGGACCTATCAGATCTTAATCTAGAAGGAAAGCTACTTGAACTGGAGCATGGGATGTTTTCTAATGAAACTATCTGGCCGACTGTCTTGCCTCAGGAGTATAATCCAGATATTGTATTTGAAAATGGAAAAAATCCTGGATTGAGTATTCGAGCTCTTCATGAAGCAGGAATTACAGGTGCAGGTGTGTCAATAGGAATCATCGACCAGACATTGTATACAGAGCATAGTGAGTATAAAAGCAAGTTAAAACATTATGAAGAAATTCATGCACTGTCAAAAATACCTGAAATGCATGGCGCTGCAGTTGCTTCATTAGCAGTGGGAGAAACGACAGGAGTATCGCCAAGTTCAGACCTGTACTTTATTGCTTCTGCATTATCAGATAATCTTGGAACTATGTTATGGGCGCGGGGGCAAGATTCGAAGGGAATCGATTACTCTAGAGGAATTACTTATCGCTATTACGCTGAAGCTATCCAGCGATTTCTTGAACTGAATGAAACTCTTTCTGAGAAAGAAAAAATACGTGTAATTTCTATTTCTCGCGGTTTTAATAAACTAGATGATGGGTACAAAGAGTTTCACGCTGCGGTAAAGAAAGCCAAGGATAAAGGAATCTTTGTAGTGACGGCAACACTTCTAAATGATTATGACGTAGGACTGGCTGGGTTAGGAAAAACAGCAATGGGCGATCCTGATGAGCTTGCTAGCTACTCTGTTGGTTCGTGGATGAAAGAAGACGCGGAAGACTATCAAAACTATCTCTTTGTTCCCATGGATGGACGAACTTATGCAGGAACTAATGGGGCGGTTAACTATCAGTACGATCCTGTTGGGGGCTTGAGCTGGACGATTCCTTATCTAGCTGGTGTATATGCGTTAGCCTGTCAGGTTAATCCAGCTATAACGCCGGAATTGTTTTTAGAGACAGCAGTAGAAACCGCTGATTCACTGATAGTTGATAATAATGGAGCATCTTTTCAAATAAAATATCTGCTCAATCCCACCAAACTGATTGAAAAGCTGAAAGTACAGGATACAATCAGCAGATAGCTCAATTCAATGAGGCTTTACTGGCTGATAAGGATAAATAGTGCGTCACAAGCTGTAGCCTAAAAATCAAGCAGGTATTAATCAATAGCCACGCATAGCAGCCTGTACTTTTCAATACATGAAAGCTTGTAAGGACATTGCAATAGGAGTTTCAAGGGATGAGGCAAACTGATGCCTCATCTCTATTGCTTCTGCATACAGTACTTGAAAAAGAGAATAACGTCTTATTTGATTATTTAGTATAGTTGTTAAGCCTAACTTAGTAATTTTTTGCAGATTAAATAACTAAAATTAAAAAGTATTACAAGCAGTTTCTGCTTTTTTTTATTATTTCTTAAGTAAAACGCATTCATTTTTAAATTTGAAGCAATTGTGTTGACTTCGACTGCTATCTGCGTTAATATCAAACAGCATTAGTTACTAACAGTGTTAGCAATTGATAAATGAAGTAATTATTTTGGAAAGGGAGGAGACCTATGACATTCGCAGAAGAAGCCGAACAAGAGCTTGTTCGTTTGATGCTTCAAAATCGTGATGGTGCATTCAGTAAAATAGAAAAGAGTAATAAGGGTGAAAACATTGTGATCAAATTACTTGACCGTATTGGCGAGCCAACCAGTCCGAAGTTTATTGCTGAATCGCTGAATCTGTCTAGTGCTCGTATTGCAGTTGTCTTGGGCAGCTTAGAAAAGAAGAAACTGATTGTTCGGACGATGGATCCAGAAGACCGCCGTCGAATCAATGTGACGTTGACAGACTGTGGTAAAAAGGCAGCACATGCAGAGAAAAAAGAGATGCGCGATAAAATCATTAAAATATTTTTACAAATGGGAGAAGAAGATACGAAAAAGTTCATTGAGCTGACTGCAAAATTTGTCGAATACTCCCGAAAATTATCTCTGGAAGAGGAAGGTGACCAATAGTGAAGATTTTTAAGCATCTTACAAAATACTGGTATGCCGTCATCGCAGTCGTTGCGCTTTTAGTCGTACAGGCTTATAGTGATTTGAGCTTACCAAACCTAACATCAGAAATTGTTGATGTCGGTATTCAGCAAGGAGGGCTTGAATATTCTACCCCTGAAAAAATTAGAAAAACAACGCTTCAGGGAATCGAGATGTTCATGACCGAAGATGAAAAACAAACAATTGAAGACAACTATACGCTGACAAAGCAAAAGATTGACGGCAAAGAAGTTGAAGTCTACAAATTAAAGCTTCAAGATGGTATGACGAAAGAAAAGCTGGGCAATATTTTTAATCTGCCGATGATGATGCTTGCTTCAACACAAGCGAAGGACTCTTCAGAGGCTGCTGGAGCGAAATCAGTCATTGAAGCGTACACCGCAATCTCCGAGGATGCTGCCAAGGCAAAGACACTTGGTGAAGAGGCAGCTAGTTTAGGTGAACAAGCAAAGGCATCAGGAGAAGCAGCTGCGGCTGCAACAGATCCGGCGACTGCGGCTGCAAGTGCGGCTCAAGCACAAAGCTTAGCAGAACAGGCACAAGCAAAAGGAGCAGACGCACAAAGCTTAGCAGATTCAATCAAGACAGCAACAGACGAAATTCCTGCTAAAGTTGAAGCAGCTCGTCAAGAAACAAAGGACAGTCTTGGTGACTTAGGTGCAGATTCAATGAAAACAGTGGGGATTCAATTAACCTTAGCTGAATACAAAGCCTTGGATATGGACACACAACAGATTCAAACTGATTACATGATTAAGACCGGTTCAAAAATGATTGGCTTAACACTTATTTCAGCAGTTGCTGCGATTATTGTTGGTCTGATTGCTTCATTAGTTGCTGCTTCCGTAGGTCGAAATTTGCGTGTCGGTCAGTATGAACGTACACTGCAGTTTTCAAATACTGAAATGGAAAAATTCTCACCAGCCTCATTAATTACACGTAATACCAATGACATTCAGCAAATGCAGATGGGTATTGTAATGATTATGAGAATGGTCTTGTATGCACCAATTCTAGGGATTGGCGGGATTTATGAAGTGTACAAAACTGGAACTGGTATGGGCTGGATCGTCGGCGTCGCCGTCGTGGCTGTTTTAGTTCTGGTGCTGACTTTATTACTGTTTACTATGCCTAAGTTTAAAGCATTGCAGAATTTAGTTGATAGAGTCAACTTGGTCTCCCGTGAAATTATTACTGGACTACCGGTTATTCGTGCCTTTTCTCGTGAAAAATATGAAGAGAAACGGTTTGATGTTGCCAATACTGATTTGATGAAAACACAATTATTTGTTAACCGTTCTATGTCAATCATGATGCCGGTAATGATGCTGATGATGAATGGTATCTCCGTGCTGATTGTTTGGGTCGGCGGACATAATATGGATAATGGGCAGCTTCAGGTTGGTGACATGATGGCCTTTATCACGTATACAATGATGATTGTTATGGCGTTTATGATGCTGTCAATGGTTTCCATTATTCTACCTCGTGCCAATGTTGCCGCTGGCCGTGTGGAAGAAGTGCTTGAAACAGTTCCAACCATTAAAGATCCGGAAAAACCAAAAGATGATCATGACTTTAAAGGAGAAGTGAAATTTGAAGGCGTTCAGTTCCGTTACGGCGACGCTGATGAAGACGTTCTTCACCATATTAACTTTACGGCTAAGCCTGGTCAGACAACGGCCTTAATTGGCTCAACTGGTTCCGGTAAATCGACAATTGTTAATCTGATTCCACGTCTTTTTGATGTGACAGGCGGACGAATTACCATTGATGGTATTGATATTCGTGAGCTGAGCCTGCATAAGCTGCATGAAATTATGGGCTTTGTTCCCCAAAAAGGCATTCTGTTCTCAGGAGATATCGCCTCCAATATTAAATTCGGTGATGCTGACATTTCAGATGATCAGATGAGAAAAGCTGCTAAAATTGCACAGGCAGAAGAGTTTATTGACTCTAATGAAAAAGGCTACACGCGGGAAATTTCTCAGGGTGGAACGAATGTTTCCGGAGGACAAAAGCAACGTCTTTCAATTGCTCGTGCTTTAGCCAAAAATCCTAAGATCCTGATTTTTGATGATTCATTCTCTGCACTTGATAATAAAACAGATGTGGCATTGCGTAAGGCCTTGTCTGAAAACATTAAAGATGCGACACAAATCATTGTTGCCCAAAAGATTTCTACTATTCTTCATGCAGATAATATTATTGTGCTTGATGAAGGACGGGTTATGGATCAGGGAACGCATGATGAATTAATGAAGAAATCGAAAGTCTATCAGGAAATTGCCCAGTCACAATTAAGCAATGCTGAATTAGGCATCGAAGAAGCTGAGTAAGGAGGAGCAAGAATAATGGCAGAAGAAAAACAAAACCGCCCTCGTCGCGGCGGCGGTCCTGGACAGATTGCTCCAGTAGAAAAAGCAAAGGATTTCAAAGGAACAATAAAGAAACTGGTTTCCTATATTGGCGCCTATAAAATTCCTGTATTCTTTGTAATCATTTTTGCAATCGCCTCAACTGTTTTTAATATCTGGGGTCCAAAAATTTTATCAAAGGCCATCACTGAGCTGTTCAATGGTCTCATTAAGAAATATCAAGGTACTGGCGGTATTGACTTTGAAAAAATCGGCGGTATCCTGCTCTTTATGTTAGGTCTTTACCTCGTTGCAGCCCTTTTTGGAATTATTCAAGGATGGATCATGTCAACGATTTCGCAAAAAATTACGTACCGCATGCGTAAAGAAATTTCTGAAAAAATCGATCGTATGCCAATGAACTACTTTGAAAGCCGGACTACCGGTGAAGTATTGTCGCGGATTACGAATGACGTAGATACACTTGGTCAGTCACTGAACCAGTCAATCACGCAGTTGATTACCTCAACCTTTACTATTATCGGGGTTATCGTAATGATGCTGTCGATTTCTGTGCAGATGACAGGAATTTCTATTCTGATTGTACCTATCTCATTTATCCTGATTATGATTGTTGTGAAAAATTCTCAAAAATACTTTAAGACACAACAGGAATATCTTGGTGTTATCAACGGGAAAGTAGAAGAAACAATCGGCGGCTACAACATTGTACGTTTGTTTAACGATGAAGAAAATTCTTTGAATGAGTTCAAGGAACAAAACGATGTACTGTTTAAATCAGCGTGGAAATCTCAGTTTCTTTCTGGGTTAATGCAGCCGATTATGAACTTCGTCGGTAACTTGGGTTATGTAGCAGTTGCTATTTTTGGCGGAATTATGGCTTATAACGGCTCGATTACAGTAGGGGACATTCAGGCCTTTATCCAATACGTACGTAACCTGACACAGCCAATTGCTCAGCTGGCACAGGTCTCTAATATGCTGCAGTCAATGGCAGCAGCGGCAGAGCGTGTTTTCGAATTCCTTGGTGAGGATGAAGAAGCGCAGTTTGCTGAAAACCCTGTTAAGCTTGAGAAAGCCAAGGGTATGGTTGACTTTGAACATGTTCATTTTGGTTATACTGATGATAAAATCATCATTCATGATTTTACTTCTCATGTGGAACCGGGACAAACTGTTGCGATTGTGGGGCCAACAGGAGCAGGTAAGACAACTATGGTTAAGCTGCTGATGCGCTTTTACGATGTAAACTCCGGAGCGATTAAGATTGATGGTTACAATATTAAGGACTTCAATCGGGCTGACTTACGGAAAAATATCGGGATGGTGTTGCAGGATACTTGGTTATTTAAAGGAACCATTATGGAAAATCTTCGCTATGGTCGCTTAGACGCAACGGATGAAGAAGTGTATGCTGCAGCAAGAGCTGCCCATGTTCATCACTTTATTCAAACATTGCCTGGCGGTTATAATATGGAATTGAATGAAGAATCTTCCAATATTTCTCAAGGGCAAAAGCAGCTGCTGACGATTGCCCGGGCAATTTTAGCTGATAAGCCGATTCTGATTCTTGATGAAGCGACCTCCTCTGTTGATACTCGGACAGAAGGGCTGATTCAAGAAGCGATGAATAACTTGATGGCTGGTCGGACCTCCTTTGTTATTGCCCATCGTCTCTCAACAATTAAAGATGCTGATAAAATTCTTTACATGCAGGATGGGGATATTAAAGAACAAGGAACACATGATGAGCTATTAGCCGAAGGCGGCTACTACGCATCACTTTATAACTCACAGTTTGAAGAATTAGCTGAATAAATATAATGGGTTCATTATTTGAAGATAGGGCGTATGCCCTATCTTTTTTTATATATGCTCAAGTTCCTTTTGAGAATAAGCAAATAAACATGACATACAGAAGGGAAATTCTAGCATAATATTTTTATTATACTTAATGATTATAATAAATGCGCAAAGTATACGTTTTTTTAATGTTTTTTGTATGTAATAAATATTCATATGTTATAATAAATTTTAGATATTGATTAATATATTTGAAAAATAAGGAAGGATGAGCTAAGTGACAAGCGCTTTAGTGAATTATCAATTTAATGACGTAGAGATTGAAAAAAATTTTTGGACAGAATTGAACGTGAATTACGAGCAGATTATTTCTGAAAGTGATAAGAAAGAAAAACTAAAAAATAGTTTGTTAGTAATATGTAGTTTATCTGCAATTGATGAAATACTACAATTGAAAAAAATAGAAGCAGCAAAAGAAGAGGATACCAAAGAAAAAAAATTGAATATTATTGTTGAAAGTTTAACCGAAAAGGAAATTAATTATTGGTTATTATTAATTAATTTCTATGCAAGAAAGCAAAAGTCGATAGCACGAGTTTATAAGGCTGAGATTCAAGGAGATTACATTGCTGCTATTACTCAACTATTAGAAATATTTGAAAAAAGTGAGAAAAAAATTGTAAACATTTTCATAGATTATTTATGGACTCAAAAAGGTTCTGGAGATTTCTATCAGATAAACGGAGACAAAAAAATTCTAGAAAAAATATTTCAGACATTTAATGAAATCAAAGGGCTTGAAAAATTTACAGAAAAAATTAGCAATAAAAATAGGAACCTATTTTATAAAGTACATTCTATATCTATAGTAAACAAGATTATTATTTTGCATATTTATAGACAAAAAGGAGACTTAACAATTCCTGATTTTGATGAAGCAGTTAGAAATAAAGAAGTAGAATCCTTGCTGTTGTCGCTGGATATGAAAAAGAAATTGTTAGAAATAAAAAAAGCAACGCTTACTGATAAGGAAAGGTTAATAGAGTACTTTGAAAACGAGTTTGATGCAAAGATATCCAATATAGAAGAAGAGGTCTTCAATAATTATTGCGAGCATAAAGTACGAGAAGCTTTTTTACAAGGTAAACCTGTAAATAAAAATTTTGAACAAGCTTGTGAAGAATTTTATGTTAATGAAATTACATTTCATAATTCCAGTTTAGTAAATATGCCAGAAATTAGTCTTAAAAATGATTCAAGAAGCATTATAGAGGCTACAAAGGAATTAGATGATAAAGGAATTATTTCTTTTAAAAGTCTTAAAAATATAAAATCTCTTTCAGTCAATATAAATGGACATAAAAGGATTATTCGTCCAACGAGTACTAATGATGGTGATGTTATTTTTTTATATAATGATGGGAAATTTGATAGAAGAATCAAAGAGAAATTTGAAAATGTCTTTCAAAGTTATTTTGGAATTCCTTTGTTAAGAAGAATATCAAACACAGTTTTTGAAACTGGTAAAGCTGAAAAAATTGATTATTTAATGGGGATTTCAAGAGAAGAAGATATAGATAAAGCTGATAAACTAATGTTGGAAGAACTAAAAGCTTTAAAATTTTTATTTTCGGTTTTTAAGACTGAATATTTCTGTAATACTTGTAAGGAAGACTTTTCTGAACTTAATCCTTCAAAAGAATGTTTCTGTGGTTCCAGTGATTATATTACTAAAGAAACTAATGAAATCGAAATAGATAAAAAAAATGTTACTAAATCTGCCATTACGCAATTATGTAGTGCACTTAAGTTTCATGATGAAAAAACTGAGAGTAATATAAAAGTAGGAGAACGGCTCTTCAACTTTAAATTATTAAGACGGGTTGATTCTAATGAATTAATCCAATTATTAATAGTATATTCAAGTTTATCTCGTAAAGAAACTGAATATTTAGTGAAATCATTAACTCCAATAATAATAGTAACTGTGGGAGTTCAGCGTCGTGAAGTAGATAATTTAAAAGAGAAAGGATTGTTTGCACTTAGTTTTGGAGAACTGTTAACTATGAAACAGGAGGCTGAAGCTTCTGTAGAGATAAAAGAGTTACTAAATGATTTCTTTTTACAACAGAAAAAGAGATCTACGATAGCTGCAGACTATGCAATCAAATCTTTGAAGAAGGTATTTATTAATGATCAGAGAGAGGGGTATACAGAAGACGACTTTGAAGATGATGTATTCGCTATACTAAAGGATATGATGCCAAATAGCTTGAAGTGGGGGAAAGAAAAAAAAGGTAAAGCATACCCAGAAGGTATTTTTGCAATTTCAGCACGTGATACCGAAGGAATAAATGCAAGTGAAGCATTTTCTTTTGATTGCAAATTTAACAAAAAAGATGATGGATATAATTTGAATAGCAATGAAAAACGAAAAGCTAAAGATTATGTTGAAAAAATTAATAAGAATAAATATATCCATTCATTTTGCGATTCTAGGTATTTAAGTAAACATATTTTTATTTCAAATAATTTTAAAGAAGGTCAAAAGGTGACTCTAAATGAATACTTTAAAGATAACTTAGAAGATAAAATTCCTACAAGAGTTACTTTCTTAACAGTAGAGTGTCTAATCCACATATTTGATATATACAGGAGTAATTATGAAGAAATTGTAAAAGAACAAGAGCTCTTCTATAGTTGCTTATTAGGGATATTTAATTCAGACATATTAAATATAGAAACGATTGATGAGATATTTGATGATTTAGTTTCTAAATTGATACCAGTAAACAAATCGTTAAATGTGGATAAAATTGTTCTGATGAAAAAGGGAAAAAAATAAATAGAAATAGTGGTATGAACAATATTTCATGTTTGAGGATAGGGCGGTATGCCCTATCTTTTTTTATATACATTATTTATTAATTAAAATGATAATGATTATTTTTTCAAAAAAATATCATAAAATTACAATTTTTGGAATTTATTTCATGTAATAAGTGTGGTACGCTTATCTTAGATAAAAGAAAGGATTGATAAAATGAATATGAAAAAAGTGTTTTTCAGTAGTGCGGCAGCAGTTGCATTATTTACGGTTGGGCTTGGAGTAGCTGGTACAGCAAATGAGACGTATGTTTCTATTCCAAATGAGGATGTAAAGAACAGTGTATTGTCTGTTTTAGAAGCAGGAGATCCCGAAGGCAATGAAATAATTACTCAAGAAGAGGTGTACAATTTTTCTAATTATCACTATTTACCTAAACGACTACTAGAAACGTCGGATGTTTTTGATTCTTTTAGCATTGATGTCAATGAAGTCAAACCAAAAAGCTCAAGCTTAGAAGGAATTGAGTATATTTCAGCTGAAAGTCTTCAAATTAATGCTCCTCTAATTGATGTAACTCCCTTAAAAGAAATGCAAGGCGTGAAGTCTTTATCTTTAGAGGATCAATTTGCTGATTTAGGCTATACTCATGGGATTAAAGACTTGAATGTATTAAAGGGTTGGACAGAATTGAAAGACTTATATTACGTCAGCGGAAATATGAATGGCATAGAGGATGTGAAAGAGAAGCTTCCATTGCTTGATATATCAGCATTAGATGAAATTGCTTCATTGGAATCTATCTGCATTGAAACTGCTGGAAGCTTGCCAACCATCTATCTAAGTGAAGAGAATAATGACTATGAAACCACACTGCCTATTATACTTTCCCATCACTTTGATGGAGAAGAATGGAGCGGATATTCAAATAACCCATCTTTTGACCAAAATTCTGAAATGACGAAGAAATCAGATCGGATGAAATGGGAGAATATTGAGCCAGGCACAGAATATTTGGATATTTGGATTCAAATTCAGCCTCGTGGACACTATTATATTGCCGATTTAAGAATTCCAATTATTTGGGAGTAAAGCTGAAGTCGTGAGAAAAGTGTCAAGCTTAAAGATACAAGTTAGTTAATCTAGGTTTAATGCTTTGTGTTCAATAAGTGCTCTGGGACCTCCAAGTAAAAGGAACACAGCGGTAAAGTCTTGACGCAACTGGCTTATGAGAAAACTAGGATCTTTATCAAAGGCAGTTAAGCTTTATTTGTATAAAATAAGATTATTTTAAATAGCAGCAGGGATTTTGATTGTGCTTAATCAAAATCCCTGCTGCTATTTTCTCTAAAAAAGAAAACCAGTATTTGATGACCATTTTGTCAGGAACAGGCAAGATTTCTGCAAGAGTTTGGTAAGAATTAATTGATAAGCTTTAATTAGCCTAAAAGCTGATATAATCTGCAAATAGTATCAGCGGTGGTTGAGGCTTTAGAAAAAATCATTTTTTCACTTCTTTTCAGCTTGCTTTGTTTTTACTAGTAAAAGAGGTGAGTATGGGAACAGGAGCGGTTAGAGAATGTTTAATGTAGATCATGTAAAAATTTCAACAACGGAATTAAATACTTATTTTCAGCGGCAGTACCCGAAAACAAGTGAGAATCAAGGTAAATATTCAGATCTTTTTGAAGAAAATGAAATCATGGAAACAGATCAGGAAAAGCTTGATTTCCTTAAGACAGCTGGCTATCCAATTGAAAATATAACTATGCAAATTGGTTCTGCTTCAAGGGATAAAATCATGACTCGCATCTTCTTAATTTTATCCAAATTAGATTTGATTTATTTATTAAGGGAGGATATTTGAGGTGACAATTAAAATTGCGATGTTTTCAAAAGCGGACACTGTGCAGGGGCAAGGAGTCGGAAGTGCCTATGAAGATTTAATTCAAATGTGGAAAAAGCTATTTTCCGATGACTTTGATATACATATTAATAAATATTCCAAATCAGATATCTCTCATTATCATACAATTAATCCGCTGTTTTTTCTGGCGACCTTTCAAAAAAAGAAACGAGGTGTTCAGGTTGGGCATGTTCATTTTATTCCTGAAACCCTGGAGGGGAGCTTAAAATTGGTTTGGCCGCTAAAAGTATTGTTTGTACGCTACCTTCTGTGGTTCTATCGCAGAATGGATATTTTAGTCGTAGTCAATCCTGAGTTTATTCAAAAGCTGGAGGTACTGGGATTTAACGGGGATTCAATTAAATACATCCCTAATTTTGTTAATTCAAAAGAGTTTTACAAAATAGTAGACATAGAAGAACGTACAAAAATAAAAGCAGAGCTAGGCTTTACCGCAAAGGATTTCATCATACTTGGTGTGGGACAAATTCAATCCAGAAAAGGAATCGCTGACTTTATAAAGCTTGCTGAGGAAAATCCGACCCTTCAATTTGTTTGGACCGGCGGCTTTTCTTTTGGAAGAATGACGGATGGATATGGTGTCTACAAACAAATTGTAGAAAAACCACCTGCTAATTTATACTTCCCAGGCATTGTTCCTCGTACTGAAATGAACAGTTATTATAATAGCGCAGATCTTTTTTTACTGCCGTCTTATGCAGAATTATTTCCAATGAGTATTTTAGAAGCCTTCAACTGTGGGGTTCCTGTGATGTTAAGAGATTTGGAGCTGTATGCAGGGATTCTCGAGGGCTTCTACATGAAGGCTGCAGATTTTGATGATATGAATCGGCAATTAAAGGATCGAGTAGGCTTAGCCGAAAAAATTCAGATTTATCAGGAGAAATCAATAGAGGCTTCAAAAAAATATTCAGAAGTAAATATCGTCAAAGAATGGATGGAATTTTACAAGTATCTGGTTCGTTAAAATAACTCTATTTTTAAATAATGATAATCATTCTTACTGCGATCTTTTTGTGCTATACTTAGCAAAAGGACTGTTAGAAATGCATTATTTCTTAGTTGCTGTTTGTTAGCTGAACAGCAATGTTTCGCATACGAAGCTTTCTGTAGAAAACAGTCAGAGTCTCAACAGTTGCGATAAGCAGAGAGGATACGAAGAAATAAAATGAAAAAATATCTATTTATTGGGCTGGGAGCTATTTCTTTCGCCTTAGGAACACTGGGGATTTTTCTACCTTTTTTACCAACAACTGTTTTTTATCTTTTGACAGGTTTTTTATGGCTGAGGAGCTCGGAAAAGCTTTACAGCAAATTTATTCAGTCAGAGAAATACCGGAGATATGTGAAAGACCCGATTCTTGATAAGAATATCTCTACACCAAATATGATAAAAATGTTTTTAGTTATTTTTATTGTCTTTTTAATTCCTTGTCTTTTAGTTGATAATCTAATCATGCGAATGACAATGGCAGCAATTTATGTTATCCATGTGATTGGATTGAGCTGGTATCTAAAGGGAAAGAAACAGCGGCTGAATAGTTCTATTGAGATTGGTGATATTAATGATCGATAAACGTCTGTTTTGTTATACAGGATGAGCCAATCAGTAATTTGGATTACGTGAACAAACAGGCAATTTTGAGAACACTGCAGGCTGGAATGAAGAATAAAACCGTGTTGCTGGTTTTACATCGTGCAACAACCTTGGCCATTGCCAACCAACAATATGAGCTGAAGCAGGGCCGGTTGAATCTGATTGAGGAAGAGCTTGGAGCAGAAGGTGTCAGCTTCAAGCAATAAAACCAAACTTATGGAAATTGCTTCGTAATGATGTTATGGTGCCGATGTATAGAACAAAAGAAGCAGGTAATAGTAGGTGGAAATAATGTCTAAACGAATGAAAGCTGAAATAAACTATTCTTAGTTATTACTTATTCAGTAATAAAAGTGTGCGCTTGTCCATTCGACAGGCGCACACTTCTTTATTTTTTTAGTACTGTTCGTTTCAAGTAAACCGTTTGTAGTAATACAGCACTGATTAACGTTCCTAAAATAATCGGCACAATGCTATGAATAACTGTACTGATTATGGCCAAAGCTAATAGGATAAAGAAAATAAGCCCTAAAAGCTTCATAAAAGAAACTGTCATTTTCTTTAGATAGTTTTCAGCAATGTAATGTGTTACTAAAATGACTAGCATATATAGAAAATAATTCATAGCTTTTACTCCTTACACAGTAGGCTATTGCTCTTCAACAGCGCGCTCTTCAGCAGCCGTTTCCTGTTCCACCTGCATTTTTTCAAACGCTTTGAAAAACGGATAGTAAATTAAAAGGGAGACGATGAAGCAGACAAACACCATGACACAGGCGACCCAGTTCCAGTTGGAGGTGATTAATGCTCCGAGAGGGGCTGGGATTGAGAAAGGCGGCTTGACCATCATTTTTGGCATCCAGCCTAAAACGGTAACGATATAAACAAGAATCGTATTTGCAATCGGCACTAAGATAAAAGGAATTGCAAGCAGTGGATTCATTACAATTGGCGCACCGAAAATCACAGGCTCATTGATATTAAATATTCCCGGCAGGATAGACAGTCTTCCCAGCTGTTTTAAATATTTAGAGCGTGAGAAGAGGAATAAAACAACCAAGGCTAGCGTAGCGCCGGTACCACCCATTTGTGCATACCACTGATAAAACTGCTCGGTAAAAATGTTTGGCAAATGGAAAGCATCAGTACCATTTTGAAATAGCTCGGCATTTTCAATGATTGCTTGATCCCAGAATGGGCGAATGACTGGACCTAAAACTGCGTGACCGTGAATTCCCAATGCCCAGAAAAGACAAATCATAAATTGAGTAATAATTCCGCCGAATAAATTGTTTCCTGTTAAAAAGCCTTTCAGCGGTGAAATGGCTAAGCTTAGCAGCTCATTTAAATTGAAATTAAAGAAGTGTCTTGGAATCCAAAATAATAAAATAACTACTAGGGTTGGTAAAAGTGCCGCAAAGGATTCTCCAACAACTGGCGGTACGCCTGCCGGCATTTTGATTTCCAGATTTTTTTCTTTTGTAAACCGGTAGATTTCTACTGAAATAAGTGCTGCTACAATTGCACCAAAGAGTCCTTGAGAGCCCAAAGGCGTGATAGGGATATACCTGCCGGCGGTTACAGCATTTCCAACTGTATCGACCCCTTCTTGAAGATTTATCGGGACAACCATCAGTAAAGTTGCCAACATCGATAGAAAGCCGCTGGTGATTTTATCCAGCTTGTAAGTGCTGCCTAGAAATGCACCGATTGTAAACGAGGCATATAGAGACATCAGCCCCACGGTAAAGCGGAAAGGAACGTCCAGAGCCTGCAGATACGGAGCAACCATGTCCGAGTAGCCTTCAATTGGCAGATTCAGTAATATTGTAAAGAATGAGCCGACGATTGTTAATGGAAGAATTGAAATCAGTCCATTTCGAATCGCCTGCAGATGACGCTGATTGCCAATCGCGTTCGCAATTGGCAGCAGCCTTGTTGCAAGATTATCAAACATTTTCATCATTAGAAATCACTCCTTTTCTAATCAAACCCATGTTGTTCAGTCACTTGTTTAAACCAATAGCCGGATTTTTTACAGTTTTTCTCTCCGGTTTCTAAATCCAAACGGTAAAATCCATAGCGGTTTTTATAAGCATTTCCCCAAGACCAGCAGTCAGCAAAGGTCCACATATGATAGCCTAAACAGTTGGCACCTTCTGCCATTGCCTGATGGAGGTAGGTCAGGTGTTCCTTTAAAAAATTGATCCGGTAATCATCCTGAACAACACCATCCTCAATAAAAGCTTCTTCATCCTGAATGCCAATACCATTTTCTGAAACAAACCAGTCGATATTCCCGTATTCATTTTGAATTTTTTTTGCAATATCATAGATTCCCTTTGGATAAATCTCAATCCCGCGGGAGGTATTCATACGGCGTCCCGGCATTTCATAGTTATCAAAAAACCACTCAGGAGAAAAAACACCATCGGGATTCGGTAGACTTTCTCTGGCTTTGACTCTTCTCGGCCGATAATAATTAATTCCCAGCAAGTCAATAGTTGTTGCTGCAATCAGTGAAAGATCTTCCTTGGTAACATTCGGCAGCTGATCATAAGCGGTTAATACTTCTTTTAGCTTTTCCGGATACTTCCCTTTTAAAATAGCATCATTAATACTCTTGGTATAAAAAAGGTCTGCCATTTCCGCTGCCAGTAAATCAGCAGGATTCTGACTGCGTGGGTAAACAGGAATCACATCCATAATAATACCAATCTTTCCTGTCAAATCCATTTTTCGATACACATTGACTGCTTCGCAATGAGCAAGAACAATATGATGAAGAACTGTAGCTGCTCGCTTAAAGTCAACAATATAGGGATAATGCCGATCATGGAGATAACCAGCTTCAGCCGGAATCATTGGCTCGTTAAAGGTAAACCAGTACTTCACACGGTCGCCAAACAGCTGGAAACAGGTTTCAGCGTAAGCTTTGTAGGCTTCAATTACCAGCCGGTTTTCAAAACCGCCGATTTCCTGAAGCTTCATAGGCATATCGAAATGATAGAGATTGATAAATGGTTCAATTCCCTGCGACAGCATTTCATCAATCATGTGATTGTAAAAGGCAACAGCCTTTGGATTGACTTCTCCTGTACCTTCAGGAAAAAGTCTGGACCATGAGATAGAGGTTCTAAATGAGTTAAAGCCAATGTCTTTCATTTTTTGGATATCTTTCTGATAATCTCTGTAAAAATAAGAGGTATGCTCGGTAGTAACGCCGTCATAGAAACGGAAGTTGAATTCCTTTGAGGCGTAGTCCCAAATGTTTTCGCCCTTACCGTCGTTTGCTTCTCGTCCTTCAGCCTGTGTGGCACTACTGGCTGCTCCCCAGAAAAAAGTGGGGGGAAATTCTATATTCATATAGTTCCTCCTGTATATTGCAGATTTGATGCGCGCCATCTATAATGGAGTATACCACCATAAAATCACAATGTTATACGCTTTCATAGGGTTGTCACATCTATCGTTTTCTTGATATATTTGACAAATCTGTCACAGCCTGTGACCGAAAGGACGGAGATAGAGGGATGTTATTTTTAGATTATATTCCGGAGTTAAATCCTTTAGAATATGAAATTTATCACTACGTTGCTAATAATTTGAAAACAGTTTCCTATATGCGGATTAGAGATTTAGCTGAAGAAACCCATACAAGCACTGCCAGTATCCAGCGTTTTTGTCACAAATTTGAATGCAATGGTTTTTCTGAGTTTAAAGTAAAACTGCAGCTTTATACAGAATCTCTTCATAAGGCAAAGGTAGCTGACGTAGATGAACGGCAGTATATTCATTTTTTGGAACGGGTCAATGAACCTTTTTTGCAGGGAAAGATTGAGCGGGCAGTGGAGTTGTTGTCTGATAAGGGATTAGTTTTGTTTTTAGGTTCAGGTTCTTCTGAAATGATTGCAGGGTACGGTTCGTTATATTTTACTAATTTGTCTCAGACTGCCCTGCGGATTGAAGACCCGTCAAATTATCCCATTGAGTGGTTTCCTGATGATATTTTGCAGAATACTTGTGTGATTGCTTTATCTGTCACTGGAGAAACAAAGGAAATCATTCACTATATTAAGCGGCTGAATACAAAAAAATGTCCGATTATCTCCATTACCAATAGTGATAGCTCAACGATTGGCAGGCTGTCGGATTTAAATATTCCTTATGGGATCAATCGGGAAACTATCTATAAAACAAGTGATAATCATGACAAAACAATTGAGTTGACGTCCCAGCTGCCAGCCTTATTTTTGATAGAAAAAATTGCCAAACGTCTGCGCTTGAAGAAAAATATTTAAAAAGAAAGAACAGGTGACTATCTCCCCAGATTATTCTTTAACTAAAAGAACTTGAAATAGCATCATGGAATTCCTGCACTTGTTTCAAGCTTTGCGATTTTATTCAGTTTGTTTGTCTTACCAACAAAATTTGAAATAAAATCTTTTTTATCAGGATTTTAGCTTGTTTTACCCTAGTCTAATAAAGAAAGAGATGACCGATTTACCGGTCATCTCTTTCTTCTGTTTCATCATTATAATCATAGTATTGTGTTTGCTGGTTGTACAAGTTATCAGAAGGATTCTCAGGATGAGAATAGTAATCAGAGGAGTGATCCGGATACTGTTCGGAATTGGCAAACGAGTCATAGTGCTCACTACTATGACTATTTTCTTCAGTATAATCAGCTGGCTGATTTTGATTTTCATAGGAAGAATCAGTGTAATTATCCTCCTGACCGTAATCATCGCTGTAGTAGCTGTTTTGATAGTCATTTTCAGTTGTCTGATTCGGTTCATAATAGTTTTGCTTCTCTGGATAATCCTGATAGCTGTCTTCTGGATAATTTGTATAATAAGCATCCTGATTAGTATACTCAGGTGTCTGAACTGATTCATAGTCAGCTGGTTCATTATAGGGGTAGCCATAATTTTGTTCGGTAGAAGGAGCTGCTGAAGTTTCACCAAATCGATTGGCAATTTTTGCTCTCAGCTTCGCCTGTTTTTCTTTTCTTCCTCCAGTAAGCGTCAGATAAATAATTAAGACAATCATCAGAATGGTTAAAATAATTAATCCGATATACTGGCCAAATGAAATAAACATGATGACCTCTCCAGTCGTTGAATTTTCTTCTAGTGTACCAAATGTTTCTTTTTACGTCACTCTTTTTACAATGAAATTTTCAAAGTCTTAATCATTTATGTAAAAAACAAAGCAGCAAATCAATAGGAAGGTCCGGATTGATTTGCTGCCTGTTCTATCATGCTTAACGAACTCTAGTAAATTCCATCGTCGTATCAATTTCTAAAATATTGCCTTCTCTTAAAACATAATTTTTCAAGCTGTCGCCTTCTGGATCGTCTTCGTCAGCAGGGAAGAGCCATTCAAATTTGTAATCCCCTTCTTCACGAGCCGCTTCATCCTTATAAAGCTTAAAGGAATCGCTGCTGCTGCTGACTGGAATAATGTCATAAGCTCCTGCATCTAAATCTTCTCCGATAATAATTTCACCAGAAAATTGGCCAGTTTCACCAACGTCTAAAACAATAACATCGTCAGCAGATTTCTTGGAGGCTGTGTTGGAGCTTTCCTTAGTCGATGATTCTGTACTTGAACTAGACTCTTTTGAAGAACTCTTTGAACTGCTTTCATCTGTACTGCTTTCTTCTGGCTCACTTTCAGAGCTGCTTTCGTCACTCTCATCTACAAGAAGATTATCATCCCAACGGCTGCTTTTCTGCTCAAGCTTTTCAATCCGCTCTTCCAGTGCATTTATTTTTGCATCATCCGTCCGGCTGCACCCAGTAAGCATTACCCCACATAATGCTGCAAAACTTAAAATTATACCCTTTTTCATTTGAACTCCTCATTTCTATAAAATAATCGTTTTGAAGCTGACTACAGAAATGTGTAGTCAATCCAATCACTTCTAATTACTAAGTAACACTGTGGAATAAACAACAGTTTTATTTCTAGAATAATGATTAGAAATCAGTTGTATGAATGACAGGAGTTGTATCTGCCAGTGTTCAACTTCATATTATTATAACATGCTTCTTTCTTAAATAAACAGTTGTTTTATTATTTTCTCATAGATAAAAATAATAAAATATAACAAGCTATTGGATTTGATAAGTTGACTTTATGTTCGTATGGTGTAGAATTTACAAGAAGCTTTAATTATTTATAAATACAGATAATATGTTTGGTGAGTAAAGAGTGAATATGGTAAACTATAGAAAGTAAGTTTTTTGGAGGAATCATGTTGAAATCAAAAGAGATGTTAAAAACCATTGCGTTTTTTGTAGGCCTTGCAGCAGTTTTATTTCTGCTTAGGCAATTTGTATTTACCCCTGTTGTCGTAAAAGGACATTCAATGGATCCAACACTGGCTGATGGTGAACGGGTCATCGCCTTGAAAAATACAGGAATCGATCGTTTTGATATTGTGACGTTTCCGGCACCTGACAGCTCAAATAAGATTTATATAAAACGAGTTATCGGTTTGCCAGGAGAAACGATTGAGTATAAAAACGATACGTTGTATGTAAATGGTGAAGAAGTAAAGGAACCTTATTTGGATAAGTTTAAATCAGAACTGACTGACGGCGGACCGCTGACGTACGATTTTTCTCTTGAACAAATCGATGCTGAAAAGGTACCGGAAGGGGAATATTTTGTTATGGGAGACAATCGAAGAAACTCTAAGGATGGACGAATGATTGGCTTCGTAAATAAAAAAGATATACTTGGCAATGTAAAATTTGTCCTTTGGCCGTTTGACCGCTTCGGAACTATTTAAGTAGACAGACAGCAAATACTTTGAAATGAGAAGTGATTGATAGTTTGGAGAATAATTCTGCTTATCATGAATAAATAAGTTTTTTTGGCTGGGGCAGGTTAAGGTCCCAGCCAATTTTTATGATTTTTATCAATTTTAACTGAAAAAGCGTATACTTTTAATGAGGCTCTAGATAGATACGCAGAATCCCGTAAGCGCAGATTCATATGTGAAAAGGGTGCTAGGATAGAAGTACAGGCGTTTGTGCATCAAGTAGGTACTGAGTAACATCCAGATGTTTTTGTGGTGTGTTTCGGCAATAAGAAGGACTTTTTATCAGTAGGAAATGAGAGAGTAATTTATTCGGTGCCTACTACATCTTTCTAGTTGTTGGACAAACATTAAGGAACATTCTTCTTATTACCTCAAGCATTGTTTTTTAGTTATTCAAAACAATCGGGTATTGATGTATACCGATTTTTATTCAGATAATTAGTAAAAGAAGTATTTGGGCGTTACTTTATATCACAAGCTAAAATAAAGAGTAGAGCTTATAGAAGCTGATTTCATAATAATGAGGGGGAAATGGACAATGTCGCTGCAGTTTATTCGTGGAACCGGAGAAAAGAATCTTGAAGCCCCCTTAGTCGATAAGGCGCTGGAATGGTTGGCGGTTCATCCGGACAATGAAGTTTTTTATATAGTACCCAACCATATAAAGTTTGAAAAAGAAGTTGCTATCTTAAAAGAAATGAGAACTAAATCGGCTCATCCAATAGGAACGACTGCCTCTATGCGTTTACAGGTTTTTAGTTTTCAGCGCTTAGCCTGGTATTATCTTCAGCATACGCAGTATTATCAGCAGGAGATACTTTCCGACGTGGGTGCAGCAATGATTTTTAGAAAAATTTTATCTGAGAAGGAAGATCAGTTAACCGTTTTTCGCGGAGAAGTGAATAAAGCTGGTTTTATTCAACAGTTGTTTTCTTTGTATCAGGAGATGCAGGATGGAAATGTAGCACTGATGGATTTAGAAACATTTCTGAATGACAAACAAGCCTTTGAGGATTTGGATGTTGAACAAAAACTTGCAGACATCCGCTGCCTGTTTGAAGCGTTCGAAAAACAGCTGGAGCAACATGGTATTGAGGATATTGAATTTCTAAGCGTATTGTCCAGTTATTTAGAAACGAAAGATTTAAGTAACGTTCTTTTCATCCTTAGCGGTTATGATCGTTTCACTGCTAAGGAACACCTGCTTATTCGTACGCTGATGAAGCAGGGAGCAGAGCTCAAAGCATCCTTGATTTTGGATAAGCCTTATCCAGGAGAAAAACCACAGTCGGGAGATTTGTTCTTTGGTACAGGAACGACCTATTTTCAGCTTTATCAAACCGCAAGAGAGCTACAGATACCTGTGCTTTCTGACTATATTGAAAACAGTCGAGAACTCGTTCAGTCGAAGGAAATTCAGCTAAGTGCAGCTTATTGGCAGCAAGCCCAAACAAGTGTCAGTCAGGAAAAGAAACGATTGAAAGCTGAAAAGGATATTGAGATTTGGTGCGCAGAAACACCTAAAGAAGAGTTGGGGGCCGTTGCCAAAGAGATTCGGCGATTAGTTGTGGAGGACGGGTACCGCTTTAAAGATATTCAGCTTGTAACTAGAGACTTTGAAGCCTACGCATCTATTTTGAAGCCAACACTGCAGCTTCATGATATTCCATTTTATATTGACAGAGATATGTCTATGGAGCAGCATCCTTTAGTTGAATTTATCCAATCCTTGTTTGCTGTATATAATTACCATTACCGTTATAGGGATGTTCTGCGGTTTCTGCGGACTGAGCTGTTTTTCCCACAAGCCTCAACAGATGAAGACTGGTTATTGCTCCGCAATGACTGGCGTAGAAAAATTGATATCGCGGAAAATGTTGTATTGGCTTATGGATATGAGGGGAGCCGCTGGACTCGTAAAGAAGATTGGACATTCCTCCAGTACAACTATGAAGAAGAAAAGCCTGATGATACTAATTCGTTGGAAAAAGAATCAAATGAGGTCAGAAATGCTGTCCGTAGTTTGCTTCCTGATTTTTTTAAGGCTTTTGAAAAAACGAAAACAGGGGAAACTGCTGGTTTGCTGTTTTACCGCTTCCTAATCAACTGCGGTGTAGAAGAACAGATGAAGAGGTGGCGTAATCAGGCGATTGCCAATGGGGCTTTAGAAGAAGCCCGCAACCATGAACAAACATGGGATGCACTAATGACGCTGATCGATGAATATGTCATGATTTATAAAGAAGAGCCGTTTGAATTCTCCGCTTTTCAGGAAATCTTCTCCAGCGGTTTGGAGGGACTGACTTACAGCAAAATTCCAACAGCAATCGATCAGGTACAGATTAGAAATATTGATACTCTCCATCCAGGTCAAGGAAAGATTACATTTGCCATTGGTTTGACTGATCAGGTTTTTCCTAAAAAGATTGAAAACAAGACACTTTTGTCCGATGAAGAACGAAGTCGTATGAATGAAACATTAGCTGATGGAAAATACTTTATGCAGGATACCCGGCAAAAGCTGGCCCGAGAACCATATGTGGCGTATATTATGCTGCTGTCTGGAACTGAAAAAATCTATTTATCCTATCCGCGAATGATTGATACAGCTCATGATGTTCGACCGACAACCTACCTATCTATTCTTCAAAAAGGATTAAAGATTGATACTATTTATAAAAATGCATTAGCGATTTCCGATGACGAAGAAATCAGTCTCAGCCATGTGGGTACCTATCGCACGCTAATTAGCGATTTAACCAATCTAAAGCGGCAGAAAGCAGAGAACCGGCTGGGACTTTCAGGTTTTTGGCAGATGCTTGAACGTTCTTTAAGCAATCAGCCGCTGGCTCCCTTAGCTGCTAGAATATTTGAAAGTATCAGCCACGCGAATAGACCGGAAAATCTGGGTGCTGAGCTGGCGGAAGAAGTTTATGGAAAACATATCCATACTTCTGTATCAAGAATTGAAAGTTTTTATCGCTGTCAATATCAGTACTTTTCCAGATATGGTTTAAAGCTGAGAGAAAGAGACCGATTTGGGTTGTCTCCGGCAGCAACAGGAGAATTCTTTCACGAAGCATTAGATCAGCTGTTTAAGGTGCTGATAAAAAACAATCAGCAAATTTCTGATTTAACAGATAGAGAGCTAAATGAGGTAGCAGAAGAAGTTCTGACAAGTGTTTTAGGTGATCGGAAATTTGACATTCTGACGTCCTCAAATCGAATGAATTTTATTCGATATCAGCTGCAGCAGACAATTAAAAAGGTAAGCTGGGCATTGAAAAAGCAAGGAGAACGCAGCGGCCTTTCAACCGTTCAAACGGAGGTTCTATTTGGTCAGCTCGCAGGTAAAAAAGGAATTCGCGGCTTAGAGCTTCCGTTACAGAATAATGGTCGTATTAGTGTGCGGGGGAAAATTGACCGTGTTGATCAGCTGGAGCTTGATGGAGAAACTTATTTGGGCGTCATTGATTATAAATCCAGTCACCGTAAGTTTAATTTAACTGAGGCGTATTATGGTTTAGCGATGCAGATGCTTACTTATCTCGATGTGGCTCTGATGGACGCTGTTGATTTAGTGGGTAAAGAAGCCAAAGCTGCTGGTTCCCTCTATCTTCATGTTCATAATCCAATTCTTAATTTTGATGGGAACAATGAGCTGGATAATCAGATATTGAAAAAATTTCAATTTGATGGTCTATTGCTGAATGACCAAAACCTTTTAGAGCATCTGGACCGTTCACTTGAACCAAAGCAGAGCTCGCTTATCTTTCCAATTGAAGAGTCGGCTAAAGAAGTGATTAAGCCTGGCAGAAGACAAGAGGAAAAATTTGTGACAAACGAGGAGTTCGATTTGCTACGGGCACACAATCGAGAGAAGTTCGTTGAAGCCGGCAATAAAATGACTAGCGGCGAGGTAAATTTGGATCCTGCCTATCAGGGGAAGGAAAGAATAGCTTGTAAGTATTGTCCGTTTCGCAGTGTCTGCAGCTTTGATGTGATGCTGAAGGAGAACAATTACCATCGAATAGAAACGATGAACAGACAGGAAATCATTGATCGCATGAAAAATGAAGTAGGAAAGGAGGGACTGAGGGATGAGTAAAATGATTCCTTTACGTTCAGAAAACGAACAGTTTACGGATAACCAGTGGCAGGCAGTTTTTGACGGGGATGAAAACATCCTAGTCTCTGCTTCTGCTGGTTCTGGAAAAACCACAGTGCTTGTCCGGCGGGTGATTGAAAAGATTAAAGCTGGGACAGATATCGACCGTCTGCTAGTTGTTACTTATACGGAAGCGGCGGCAAAGGAAATGAAGGAGCGGATCCAAACTGAACTGCAAAAAGCAATGAATCAGGAAACAGATTCAGAGCGAAAGCAACATTTTATCAAGCAGATTTCTTTACTGCCGACGGCTGCTATCAGTACCCTTCATTCCTTTTGCTTGTCCGTTATCCGTAGGTTTTATTACTTAATCGATATGGATCCGGTGTTTCGTCTATTAACAGATGAAACAGAGATGCTTTTGCTGAAGGAGGACGTATGGGATGAGCTGAGAGAGTCATTATATACAGCGGATGATGAATCATTTTATCGTTTGACCAGCAATTTTTCCAATGACCGAACAGACGATGGTCTAACTAAACTTATTTTTTCTCTCTATGAATTTGCTAAAGCTAATCCAGATCCGGAGGAATGGTTAAAGAAACTTCCCAGTGTTTACCAAGTAGCAGAGGATATCGGCGAATCTCCTCTGTATCAGGAAACCTTGAAGCCTAAGGCTGTGGAGAGCATGCTGTTGACCAGCGCAAGATATGAGCAAATGTACGAACTATCTGCTGGGCAGGAAAAACTGGAAAAAATTACAGAACTAGCTCAAAAAGAAAAAAATTGGGTAGAGCAGTTTGTTGGGTATCTGGAAGAGAATCAATTAGAAGCTGCTTATCAGCTGACGGAAGCCCTAGCCTTTGACCGGTTTCCGACTGTTAGAGTCGCTGAATTAAAAGAAATTGTAGAAGAAATTAAACAATTAAGAGAAACAAACAAAAAAACAATAAAAGAGCTGGTGGCTTCGCTGTTCACTCTATCACCAGAAAGAATGAAGCAAGTAATGGATCAATCTGCGGAAGTCGTTAAGAAAATGGCGGAGGTCGGCGCAGGTTTTATGTCAGCCTATAGTACGGAAAAACTGCGTAAAGGACTAGTAGATTTTAATGATTTAGAGCATTTTACCTTGAGGATTTTAGCTAACAAGTACGATGGAGAATGGCAGCCAACCGAGGCTTCAGTTTATTATCGAAGTAAATTTGATGAGGTGTTAGTTGATGAGTATCAGGATATCAACCGGCTGCAGGAAAGTATCCTTTATTGGCTGTATCGCGCGGATGCTGAGCAGGGAAATCTTTTCATGGTGGGGGATGTAAAGCAGTCCATTTATTCTTTTCGACTTGCTGATCCAAGTCTTTTTATTGAAAAGTATGTTAATTACGGCAAACAAGACGGTGGTAAACGAATTGTACTTGCTGAAAATTTTCGTTCTCGGGCAAATGTACTGGATTTTACTAATCTAGTCTTTGAACAGCTGATGGATGAACAGGTTGGACAAATTGCTTATGATGAAGATGCACAGCTAGTCAACGGTTTTCAGCAATTTTCTGAAGAAGGAAACTATAATACGGAATTGCTGATTTATGAAAAGAAAAAAGAAGCGACTGAAGAAAAAGCATCTACTTTTCTTTCCGAAGACTTTATGATTGAAGATAAAACAGAAGGCGAGCTTCACATGACTGCCTTGAAGATTCGTGAATTAGTCGATCAAGGGTTCCAGATTTATGATAAAAAGCTTAAGGAAAACCGGGCAGTTACTTATCGGGATATTGTTTTGCTAACGCCAACAAAAAAGAATAACTTAACAATTTTGGAGATTTTCAAATCTGCCGGCATCCCGCTGCAGGTTAATGACGCTCAAAACTATTTTCAGGCTACTGAGATTCGCACAATGGTTGCACTGTTGCAGCTGATTGATAATCCTTATCAGGATATCCCATTGGCTGCTGTCCTGCGTTCGCCAATTGTTGGTTTGAAAGAGCAGGAGCTGATTAAAGTACGGCTGGCTCAGAAGGAAGGGTTGTATTACGAGGCCTTTCTCGCTTTCAACAAGCGTCATGGGGCTACGTCAGAAGAACGAGAGCTTGCAGAGAAAACACGTCTATTTGCTGAAAATCTGGATGTCTGGCGGGAAATGGCCCGAAGAACCCATCTATCTGAGCTTATCTGGAAAATATTTGAAGATACAGCTTATCTAGATTATGCAGGAGGAATGCCGGCTGGAAAACAGCGGCAGGCGAATCTCTATGCCTTAGTTGACCGGGCAGCCAATTACGAAAAAACCAGTTTTCGTGGGCTATTTCAATTTATACGTTTCATCGAAAAAATGCAGGAGAAAGATAAAGATTTAGCGGAGCCTGTTATTTTAGAAGATGAAAATGCTGTGCGGGTAATGACTATCCATGCTAGTAAAGGGTTGGAGTTCCCTGTTGTTTTTGTTTTAGATATGACAAAGGAGTTTAATTTGTCTGATTTGAAAGAACGTTATATATTTGATGATCGATTAGGCGCAGGTATTCGCTTCCTCGAAGCAGATACACGAACCTTATACGATACACTGCCGTTTCTTGCACTGAAGCAGATAAAAATGAATAAGCTGTTGTCAGAAGAAATGCGTAAACTATATGTAGCATTGACGCGAGCTGAACAAAAACTTTTTCTTGTGGGGTCTTATAACGATCAGGAAGCTGCTTGGAAAGAATGGGGAAAGGTCAAAGATGTTGCCACTCTAGTTCTGCCTCAGGAGAATCGGCTTCAAAGTAAGAGCAGTTTGATGAACTGGATTGGTATGACGCTTGTTCGCCATGTTGATGGTCAAAACCCATTTTTCTCAACTGCTTCATTGAAAGAAATTAGGGAACACTCTGGCCGGTTTACCGTTTCTTTTATGGATGAACCAATGATACAGGAAGCATTTTCCAAGCTTCAAAGTTTTGAGAAGATGCCTGTAGAGAAGTCAGTCTCCGGCAAAGATAATCAAGTGTTGCTGACAAGAGGATTAAAACGTCTAAACTACAATTATCCATATGCTATCTCAACCCAGACAACCAATTATCAGTCTGTGTCTGAAATTAAGCGGCTGTTTGAAGATCCTGATGAAAAATCGATTGGTAAGCTGGATATTTCAGAACAGCAGGCAAAAATGAATGAACGAATTGTTAACCGATTGACAACAGAGGAGTTCAGTAGACCTCGGTTCATGGAAGAGATTCAACAGCCGTCAGCGGCGGATGTAGGAACGGCTACTCATTATCTACTGCAGCTGATTGATTTAACTGAAACACCTGAAAGAGCAACCTTAGAGCAGCTGTTGAAAAGACTAATAGAACAGGGCCTAATCACAGAACAAATTGGTCAGCGGATAGATATTTCCCAAATGGTAAGCTTCTTTCACTCAGAGCTTGGAAAGCTCCTGCTGGCTCATCCGGATAAGGTAAAAAGAGAGCAGCCCTTTTCGATGTTGATGAAAGCCGAGGATGTCATTAAGGATTACCCTGAGCAGACAGCGGATGATTTGCTTGTTCACGGAATCATCGATGGCTATCTGGAGCTGGATGACCGCTGTATTCTTTTTGACTACAAAACAGATTACATCAAAAAGGCAGATGATGCTGCAGAGCTTAACCGGATGCTGCAGCGCTATCAAGGACAGCTAAGGATG
Source organism: Enterococcus sp. LJL51 (assembly GCF_054871795.1). Lineage (NCBI taxonomy): Bacteria > Bacillati > Bacillota > Bacilli > Lactobacillales > Enterococcaceae > Enterococcus > Enterococcus sp. LJL51. The sequence goes on from NZ_JBTXLW010000009.1 coordinate 103,568, forward strand.
TACCAGCAAGCGCTTGAATTATCTACGAATAAGCCAGTTAGTCATGTTTATATGGTTCTGTTGAACGGTGGAGTAATTATTGATTTACTAAGTAGACAAGTAACTAAGATAGAAGCTTTTGAATAAAAGAAAAGCAGATGAACTTACAAATAGTAAGTTCTGTGCTATACTCTTTTCATGAGGTGAGGAAAAATGGAGCAAGTAAAAACAACCAGCTTTTCTTTATGTCCTAAATTCGAGAAGGCTTTTGGGATTTTAGGAAAGAAATGGAACGGTTTAATCATTGATGTTTTGCTGGAAAATGGACCTCAACGTTTTGGTGAACTGAAAAATAAGATCCCGATGCTGAGTGACCGCCTGCTTGTTGAACGATTGAGAGAGCTGGAACGTGAACAGATTGTCAGTAAAGCTGCTCGCTGTGATGATTCTGGAAGATTAGAATATTTTCTGACGGACAAGGGTGAAGATTTGGAGAAGTCGATGAAGCAGCTGCAGGTTTGGGCAGAAAAATGGGTCACTGATGAAGAATGCAGTTGACCAATTGAAAATTTTCTTGTAAACTGATAGTCAATTAAATAATAAAGAACGCTGATGGAAGCAAGTAGTTTGGTTGATTCGTAAAAGGGAAGATTTGTCATAGACTGAAAGCAGATCACGAAATCGAAAAATGAACATTTCACTTCCGGAGTTTGTTTTGTCTTGATTGACTTAACCGGCAGAAACCGTTAAAAAATAGAGTGCACAGCATATTTTTGTTGTGAATGAGGATGGTACCACGAGAGCTCGTTCCTTTTTTAAGGAACGAGCTTTTTTTATTTTTACCAATTTTAACAAGGATTTCTAGCTGTTATCCGTCTGGATAAAGAAACAAGCAGCGGCTGAATATAAAAGGGAAAGGAAGAATATTATGTCATTAAAGACACAACTAGAAGTGTTGAAGGATGAAACATTGCTGAAAATTAGTCAAAGCAGTGATTTAAAAGAACTGAATCAAATCCGAGTAGAAACACTTGGAAAGAAAGGACCGATTACTGAAGTCCTGCGAGGAATGAAGGATTTATCTCAGGAAGAGCGTCCAGTTGTTGGAAGCTTTGCCAACGAAATTAGAGATTTACTGAGTGAAGCGGTTGAAGAACGGAAAGCAGTTCTTGAAGAAGCAGCAATGAACGAGGCATTGGCACAAGAAACGATTGACGTGACGCTTCCGGGAACACAAACTAGCCGTGGAGGCAGACATGTTCTTTCTCAAATTATGGAAGAAATTGAAGATATTTTTATTGGAATGGGCTATCAGATTGTTGAAGGGTATGAGGTAGAATCCGATCACTATAATTTTGAACGAATGAACCTGCCGAAGGATCATCCGGCCAGAGATATGCAGGACACCTTTTACATTTCAGATGAAATTTTAATTCGTACCCACACCTCTCCTGTTCAGGCACGGACTATGGAAAAACACGATTTTTCTAAAGGTGCTCTGCGAATGATTTCGCCAGGGAAGGTTTTCCGCCGGGATACAGATGATGCAACACATAGCCATCAATTCCATCAAATTGAAGGGTTAGTAATTGATAAGAATATTACAATGGGCGATTTAAAGGGGACATTGGAAGTTGTCATTCGAAAAATGTTCGGTGAAGATCGGACGATTCGTCTGCGTCCAAGCTACTTTCCGTTTACAGAGCCTTCTGTAGAGGTGGATGTAAGCTGCTTCAAATGCGGCGGCGAGGGCTGTAATGTTTGTAAGCATACTGGCTGGATTGAAATTCTGGGGGCTGGTATGGTTCATCCCAACGTTTTGGAGATGTCAGGAATCGATCCTCAGGAATACTCCGGGTTTGCTTTCGGCTTAGGACCAGATCGGGTAGCGATGCTGCGTTATGGTGTGAATGATATCCGCAGTTTCTATCAGAATGATTTGCGCTTTTTAAATCAATTCAAGGAAAAGGAGTAGAAATCTATGTTAGTTTCATATAAATGGCTGAGTAAATATCTGGATTTATCAAAAGTAACACCAAAAGAGCTTGCAGATAAAATGTCGGTCACCGGCATTGAAGTTGAAGGTATTGAAATTCCCGAAGAGGGATTGAAAAAGATTGTGGTTGGAGAAGTGAAGGAATGCATTCCTCACCCTAATTCTGATCATTTGTCCATTTGTCAGGTAGATATCGGGGAAGAAGAGCTTTCGCAAATTGTTTGCGGCGCTCCTAACGTGAAAACTGGAATTAAAGTTATCGTTGCTTTACCTGGTGCACGAATTACCGGCAATCAAAAAATCAAAAAAGGTAAAATGCGGGGAGAAGTTTCCAATGGAATGATTTGCTCTCTGCAAGAGCTTGGCTACTCAGAAAATGTTATTCCTAAAGCTTATGCGGAAGGAATCTACTACTTGCCTCAAGAGGCTGTTAACGGTACGGCTGTCTTTCTTTATCTCGATATGGATGATGCGATTATTGAGCTGTCTATTACACCGAACCGGGCGGATGCACTGAGCATGCGCGGGGTTGCTTATGAAGCCGGTGCGATTTATCGTCAAACACCTGTTTTTGAAGAATTTGCTTTGAAAGAAGATACAAGTGAAACTGCGGCAGATTATGTTTCAGTTGAAGTAGCCGATAAAGCAGATACGCCAGCTTATCAAATTCGAATTATTAAAGATGTGAAAATTCAGGAAAGCCCATTGTGGCTTCAAACCTGCTTGATGAATGAAGGGATTCGTCCAATCAATAATGTGGTTGATGTAACAAACTACATTTTACTCTTATTTGGTCAGCCGCTTCATGCGTTTGATTATGATAAGCTAAACAGTAAAAAAATTCTGGTTCGACGTGCCAAGGAACAGGAAAAAATGACTACTCTCGATGGAGGCGAGCGTCAGCTTTCATCAGAAAATCTGGTTATTACAAATGGTGAAGTTCCGGTTGCGTTAGCTGGAGTTATGGGCGGTGCTAATTCTGAAATTACAGGAGAAACAACAACTGTAGCCTTGGAATCCGCTTTGTTTGATTCTTTGTCCATTCGAAAAACTTCCAAACAGTTCAATCTGCGTAGTGAATCATCCAGCCGCTTTGAAAAAGGGATTAATAAAGGCACTGTTGGAGCAGCAGGCGATGCCGCTGCAGCGATGATTGCTGAGCTTTCTGGAGGAACTGTAGTTTCTGGGAAAAGTATTGGTAGTGAGGTAACTGTTGAAGAACCCGTAGTCAGTGTTTCTGTTGAACGGGCCAATCAGTACTTAGGTACAGCGTTGACTGAGAAAGAGATTGAAGAAATTTTTGAAGCGTTGGCTTTTGAATATACTTCTGAAAATGAGGTATTTTATGTAACTGTTCCTTCCCGGAGATGGGATATTACGATTGAAGCTGATTTAATCGAAGAAATTGCTCGAATCTATGGGTATGACAAACTGCCGTCTACCTTGCCAAAAGGAGAGACTGTTGCAGCCGGTTTGACTGAAGATCAGCGTTTTGTCCGTAAGCTAAAGGGAATGCTGGAGGGCTATGGTGTAAGTGAAGCCATCAGCTACGCGTTAACTACAGAAGAGAAAGCGAGACAGTTTTCATTAAAAGAAAGCCAGCCAACAAAGCTGAACTGGCCGATGAGCGAAGAACGTTCAGTTTTGCGTATGAATCTGATTTCTGGTTTGTTAGATGATATAAATTATAACGTTGCCCGCAAAAATAGTAACGTCTCACTATATGAGGTAGGCAGAGTGTTCTATCAGGAAAATGATCCGTTAAAAAACCTGCCTGATGAAGAAAATCATTTAGCCATTGCAGTGACTGGAAATCGTTTGGATAAGGATTGGCAGACAACTGCTTCAGCAGTAGATTTTTATACATTGAAGGGGATGCTGGATAACTTGTTTGAAACAACTGGTTATCAATCTGGAATAACGTTTGAAGGAACAGCTGAACTGCCTGAAATGCACCCGGGGAGAACAGCTTATATCAAGCTAAATGAAAAAACTATTGGTTTTATCGGTCAGATTCATCCTTTAACCGCTAAAGCGTATGATATTCCAGAAACATATGTTGCTGAGCTGAATCTGCGCGGACTGCTTGCTGCTGAAAAAGAAGAATTTGTCTTTCAAGCTGTTTCTAAATTCCCGGAAGTAAGTCGGGATGTAGCTCTGCTAGTTGTGGAGACCGTGACAAATCAGGAATTGACAAGCTGTATTTGGGAAAATGCTGGCCGTTTCCTAAAAAATGTTCATCTTTTCGATGTATATCAGGGAGCTAATATTGATTCTGGCATGAAATCAATGGCATACAGTCTGACATTTGCCAACTCTGAGGCAACCTTGGTTGAGGAAGAAGTGAATAGTGCAATGAAGAAAATTGAGAAAGCATTAACTGAGAAGTTCAGTGTAACTATTCGCTAGGTCTATTAGCTAGAAGTTATCTATGAGGGCTTCTGCGGCTTGATTTGCCGCTATTTAATACAGATAAGTACTTTGTCTCACGAGTCATGTAGAAATGATTAAAAGAAGCGTTTGAGCATTTAATTATGTCTCAAGCGCTTTTTTTCTTGAATTTCTTATAAAAATCGTGTAAGCTAAATACGAATGAACCATTCATTCATATTTAGTAAGGAGGACTATATTATGAAGAAGCATGTATTAGAACAAGTAACAGCAGCTGCTGTTTCATTATTTATCAGACAGGGATTTCGTCAGACAAAAATTAGTAATATTGCTGAAAACGCAGGGATAGCAACTGGAACGGTTTATAATTATTTTACTAGCAAAGAAGCGATTTGGAATTACCTATTTTTCGTTCATTTAAAAATAGCAGAGGAACCAACCTTTCCCATCGTAGAAATGGAGCAATCGAGTTTGCATAAAATGATTGAAAAAACCTTTGAAGAACAGGACACAGAGTTAAAAAAGAATATTTTGAGGGAAGAATGCCGATTTGAAGAGCTAATTGATCGTTTGATTGACCGAATGACTGAATATAGGGCTGTTTTTCTAATGATTGAGAAAAATAAAGAAGTAGATCCCCTACTTACAGAAATCTATAGAAAGTATCGTTATCAGCTGTTTTCTTACGTAGAGCTATTTTTTGATAGAGAAATGAAAGCAGGCAGGATTCGACAACTGACACACCAAACTTACCATGTGGAGCTAGTGATTGAAAGTATCGCGCGAATGGTTATCTACAAGAAGTACGAGGCTTTTGTTGAAGAGGATTATGAGATTTCGTCCATCCGTCAGGTTTTAAAAGACATGCTGACACACGCGTATCTTTTATACTAACGAAGGATTGTTTGAAAGGAGGAAGCAGCATGAAAAAAATTTTAATGTCAGAGGGAGCCAGCTTAACATCTAGAGAAACATTGACTGTGTTAAAAAAAGCAGGAGTGATTGTAGATGTAATGGGGGCATCAAAGTGGTCAATTAGCCGTTTTTCCAAGTGGCGTAGACATTATTTTTCAGGATATCGGGTAAACGAGCCGAAAGCATTTTTAAAAGAAATCAGTACACGACATGAACAGAACCACTATACCTGTCTTTTACCTACTCATGAAGAAATCTGGCTTTTTGCCTGGACTAAGAACTATTTAAAAGGTCTTCCAGTTTACACTGCTTCAAAGGATGCTTTTGAAAAGGTTGAAGGAAAGCGTCAGTTTGCTCAATTAAGTGAGCAGATTCATTTTCCTCAACCACAATGGTGTCTGGCTGAAAACCGAGCTAGCTGGTCAGAATTCCCCTGTTGGCTGAAAGCTGATTTCAGCACTGCAGGCAGAGGTGTGGTGAAGATTCATAACCCTCAAGAGCTTGAAGAAGAGATGCAGGTTTTTGCGGAAAAGGGAATCAAAGTGAGCGATTTAATGATTCAAAAAAATGTAAGCGGTACCTACGGACAAGTACAGGCCTTGTTTGAAGAAGGGAAGCTGATTGCTGTTCATAGTTCACAACAAACCGGTATTGGTCCCGGCGGCTCGGCAGCAGCTCGAATCAGCTGTGATAGTACAGAAGCTATTCAGCAGTTAATTGCTTTTGGCCGGCATACAGGCTGGAATGGTGGAATTACATTTGATTTTATTAAGAATAAGCATCAATTATTATTTATTGAATGCAATCCGCGGATGGTTGAGCCAGGCAATGCGGCAGCAGCTGGTGTAAATTTTCCTGAGCTATTGATTGGGTTAAATGAAAAGCAGGAATTTACTGACCAGCCATTAAGAATAGGAAAAGCCGGCGTTAAAACACATAGCACCCTTGCATTACTTATGGGCACTGCTGAAAAGACGGAAAGCAGGTTGGAAATACTTAAAATATTTTTCAGTTGTTTATTCCATAAAGGGATGTTTAAAGAGAGTAGAGAGGTTTTAACTCCATTGAATGATCTGCCGAGCTTGCTGCCTTTAATGGTTGCTTTTATCATTTTTCTGATGAATCCGAAGGTGCATAGAAAGATGACAGCACAGGCGGTTAACAACTATAGTCTGTCGCCAGAGATAATTCAGAAAATCGCTGAAGGAGATTGTGACAAAAGTGTTTAGCTCCGAGAACCAAGTAGGCACTGTTTAACATCAGCTCTTCTCTCACTGTGTTTCATAGCAATAAGAAGGTAATCTGAAAATTGTCAAGAAACACTACGAGGAAACCAAGTAGCTGCTGATTGATACCTACCTGGTGCTTGAAGCAACCCGTCTTTACCTCAACCTCAAATAAAAAAGAAAAGCCAACGGCTGAAAAGCAGAGAAATCTGACTTTCACTCGTTGGCTATTTATCTCAATTTTTTATTAACCTTTAACCCAGTTTCGGGAAAGCCATCTTGAAAATTGTGAGATTGAAAAATTAATGGCAAAGTAGATTAGTGCGACCAGTCCATAAATCGCAAAAACCTGAGACGTTTGCGCATAGCGTCCCATAAGTATATAGGATTTACCGAAAAGTTCTTGTAAGGCAATAACTGAATAGAGGAAGCTAGTATCCTTAATCACTGTAACAAACTGTGAAATAATTGCCGGCAATACATTACGAATCGCCTGCGGCAATACAATGTAAAGAAGGATTTGAAACTTACTGAATCCTTGAGAACGAGCGGCTTCCTTTTGACCATTATCAACGCCATTCAATCCGCCGCGAATGATTTCTGCAAGAGCTGCTGTGGTGAAAACAGTAAAGCTGACGATTCCAGCGGGTGTTGATTTTATTTTGAAAATCAGGAAAATAACATAAATCCAAAGCAGGTTGGGGATATTTCGGACAATTTCAATATAGAGACTTGCCAGAAATTTTAATGGTCCCCGTTTTTGATTTCGACATACAGCAAGGACTGTGCCGAAAATTGTACTCAGGAGAATGGCAACAAAGGAAATATAAAGCGTCAGTTGTAAACCATTCCATAAAAATTTCAAATTATTAGCGGTAAAAATTTGACTAATTTGTTCTGACATATGTCCCCTCCTATCTGCTGTATGCTTTCTTATTATTTTCTTCCAGTCTTCTTGCTAGTGTTGCTAATGGGAAGCAAAGAATAAAATAGAGAAGACCAGCAACTGCAAAGGCAGGAATATAATTCAGATTGACCGAGGACCAGCTATTAGCGGTAAACATGACATCTGCACCGGAAATAATAGCCACTGTCGACGTATTCTTAATCAAGTTAACTACCTGATTTGTTAAAGGAGGCAGCATAATTTTCCAAGCTTGAGGTAAGATAACATACCGCATCGCTTCGCTATATGAAAAGCCCTGCGAATAGGCTGCTTCGAACTGTCCTTTTGGAACGGCTCCGATACCAGAACGAACAACTTCTGAAATGTAGGCGCCGTGATAAAGTCCCACACAGAGAATAGCCGTAGTTGTGGCTGAAAAGGTGAAGACAGGATTACCGTTAATCATAATCATTGGCAAACCATAGTATACCACCACAAATTGAATCAGCAGTGGTGTGTTTTGAAAGAACTCAACATAGACGCGGGTGATTCCTTTCAACACTCGGCTGTTAGTTGCTGATAGGCTTCCGAAGAAAATCCCTAAAAACAAAGCCAAAGCGAGGGCGCCTAATGAAATTAAAATAGTATACAGGAAGGCGTCTGCAAACAAACGCCAATCTGTTAAAACAGCCTGCCAGCGATGAAGAGCAAATGGCCCTTCAGTCATCCATGAGGCGGTAGCTATAAAAGATGGCATATAATTTCCCTCCTACATCCATACAAAACGCTGGTGAAGTAGAAGCTTACTTCAGGTTCCATGCCTTGTAGATTTCTTCTAATGATCCGTCATCCTGCCATTTTGTAATCAAATCATTTAATTTATCATTTAGTTCAGTGTTGGATTTTTTCGTTGCGATACCGTATTCCTGCGGAGAAAAACCATCTGCTAAAATTTCTGTACTGTCATCAACATAACCAGACAGAATAGATTTATCAACAGAGAAAGCATCAATGCGTTTAGAAGTTAATGCTGTTTTCAGTTCGGGATAAGAACCTAGCTCTTGGAAGTTAAAAGAGACACCCAGCTTTTCACCTTCTGCAATAATCGCTTCTTTAGTTGTTGCAGATTGTGCTACACCAATTGTTTTACCGTCAAGGCTCGCTGTATCAGTTAATCCATCCGCTTTTCTGACTAAAAAGCCAACCTCGTCCTGATAGTAAGGTGTAGTGAAATTGTAGGTTTCTTTCCGTTCATCTGTAATCGTAAAAGTTGCAATAACCATATCAATTTCGCCATTATCCAATAACGGACCTCTCGTTTTTGCGGTTACTCCGACAAATTCGACATTATCTTCACTACCAGTTAGTTCTTTCGCAATTTTGCGTGCAATGTCAGGTTCCATTCCTTCATTTTTGTTTGTATCTGGGTTCATATAGCCAAAGTTAGGTACATCTTCTTTAATTCCAACTTTTATTACGCCGGCATCCTTAATTTTATCTAGCGCTGAAGCACCTGAGTTTGACGCAGCATCTTCACCGCCGCCGCAGGCTGTAACTAATCCCAGTAAAAGAAGAAGTGATAAGCCGCCCAGTATTTTTTTAGTTTTTTTCATAATAAACTACCTCCTAATTTTTTAACAATAAACTAATGTAAAGTGATTAAAAACTAATTTCTGTAAATTACTCCAATTACATTGAAAAGAGCAGCCTTTAGGAATTATGAATAATTTTACTCAAAAATTCTTTTGCCCGCTCATTCTGGGTGTTTGTAAAGAAGTGTTCTGGAGTGCCGGTTTCAACAATTTGTCCGTCATCCATAAAAATGACTTTATCTGCCACCTGACGGGCAAAGCCCATTTCGTGTGTAACACAAATCATCGTAATATTCTGTTTTGAAAGATCAACCATTACATCTAGAACTTCCTGAATCATTTCCGGATCAAGGGCAGAAGTTGGTTCATCAAATAAGATAACTTCAGGATGCATGTTTAGTACGCGGGCAATTGCCACACGCTGCTGCTGTCCCCCAGATAGCTGGGCAGGAAAGGCTTTTGCTTTATCCGCCAAACCAACACGCTCTAAATATTCCATCCCTGTTCTAGTGGCTTCTTCTTTACTGATGCCCTTAACTTTGATTGGCGCTAAGGTAAGATTGTCAATAATTGTTTTATGGGCATATAAATTGAAGTTCTGAAAGACCATAGCGACCTTTTGCCGAATTTCTTGAATAGGTGCTTTTGGTTCAGTTATGTCTGTACCGTTGATTAGGATATGTCCATCAGTTACTTTTTCCAGACGATTGATACAGCGGATTAATGTACTTTTTCCAGAGCCGGAAGGACCAATAATAACAATTTTTTCACCCTCTGCAACTGAAAAGGAAATATCCTTTAGCACATGATGGTCCCCAAAGTATTTGTTAACATGTTCTAATGAAATCATAAACGTTCTCCTTTATGTATAATAGTATCTATTCTGAGGTATGAAATGTGATGAAAAATAACGAAAAGAAAGAGAAGGAAGGAAAAATCAGAGGAGCATTTCATTCAGAATAGTTGCTTTGACTAGTCGGATACTGGCTATTTTAATGATAATTTAATAAAAACAGATTGTTTTCACTAATGTAAAAACATTTATACTTAAAAGTTAATGCTTTTATCATAATTCTTTTCTTTTGTTAATGTTAGAAATTATAACATAAGTTTTTAAGGAATACTAGTTTTTTTGTGAAAACTGAACGAAGAAAAATCTGCTTATAGTATGGTAGGATAAAATGAGAATAGAGGATTAATGCTTGAAAAAGTCTTTGAAAAAGTAGAGAATAAGGGTATTGAAAAAAATGATAAAGGTTTGATATAGATGAATAATGGAGCAATTGGATTTATTGATTCCGGTGTGGGCGGATTAACGGTTATGAAAGAGGCAATGAAACAGCTGCCGAATGAACGGTTGATTTATTTAGGTGATACAGCACGTTGTCCCTATGGTCCTCGTCCAGCAGAACAGGTGGTTCAGTTTACTTGGGAAATGACTTCTTTTCTATTGAAGAAAAATATTAAGATGCTGGTTATTGCCTGTAATACAGCAACAGCTGTTGCCTTGGAAGAAATAAAAGAAAAGCTGGATATACCTGTTGTAGGTGTGATACTTCCAGGATCAAGAGCTGCACTAAAAGCCACTAAAATCAATAAGGTTGGTGTAATAGGCACTGTAGGTACTATTAAGAGCGGTTCCTATAAGTTTACCATGCAGGGAAAAGTACCTGCTGTTCAAGTTACAAGTTTGGCTTGTCCAAAGTTTGTGCCGATTGTAGAAAGTAGTGAATATCACTCTTCTGTAGCAAAAAAAGTTGTGTCTGAAACACTAAGGCCACTAAAAAATAAAGGGTTGGATACATTAATATTAGGCTGTACTCATTATCCCTTACTGCGGCCCTTAATCCAAAATTTTATGGGCAGTCAAATGAAGCTGATTGATTCTGGAGCAGAAACAGTAAGTGAAGTCAGCGTGCTGTTGGATTACTTTAACTTATCCGCTGCACCTCAGTCCGTTCAGCCGCTAAATGAATTTTATACAACTGGTTCAGCAGCCATGTTTAAAAAGATTGCCAATGACTGGCTTGAACTGGAAACGATTGATGCATACCATGTAAAACTGGAGGAGAGATAGAAATATGATTAGACATGACGGAAGAAATGAACGCCAGCTGCGGAAAATAACGATTGAAACAAATGTCTTCAAACATCCTGAAGGCTCTGTACTTATTTCATTTGGCGATACAAAAGTGATTTGCTCGGCAACCGTTGAGGAGAAAGTTCCGCCCTTTTTGAGAGGACAAGGAACCGGCTGGGTGACTGCAGAATACAGCATGCTTCCTAGAGCAACAAATACTAGAAACATACGAGAAAGTGCGAAAGGTAAGCTCTCTGGAAGAACAATGGAAATTCAGCGGCTAATTGGCCGTTCGTTACGCTCTGTCATTCATTTGGAAGCGTTAGGCGAACGTAGTATTATTGTTGACTGTGATGTTGTTCAGGCGGACGGCGGTACGCGTACTGCAAGTATTACTGGTGCGTTTGTGGCTATGCGTTTAGCTGTAGATAAGCTGCTCCATACTGGTGTATTGGCGGAAGATCCAATCAAGGAGCACTTAGCTGCTGTCAGCGTAGGAATTCTACCAGATGGTCACTGTGTACTTGATTTAGATTATGAAGAAGATTTTTCAGCAAAAGTTGATATGAATTTAGTAATGACTGAATCAGGAGAATTTGTGGAGATTCAGGGAACAGGGGAAGAAGCAACTTTTTCTGGTGAAGAGCTGAACAGCATGCTCTTTTATGGAAAAACGGGAATCAGTGAACTAATAGGGGAGCAAAAAAATGTTTTGTTTCAATCTACTCAAGTAGAGAATACTGCAGATGAAAAAACAATTGTCATAGCGACTGCTAATCCAGGCAAAGCGGCAGAGTTTGAACGTTTGTTTGCTTCTAAAGGCTATGCTGTAAAAACACTACTGGATTATCCAGAGCTTCCTGATGTGGAAGAGACTGCCACAACCTTTGAAGAAAATGCCCGGCTAAAAGCAGAAACAATTGCTTCAATTTTACAACAACCAGTTTTGGCCGATGATTCTGGATTAATTGTAGATGCACTGCATGGGATGCCTGGGGTTTATTCTGCTCGTTTTGCTGGGGAGCCTAAGAGTGATGCCGCCAACAACGCCAAACTATTGCATGAAATGACAGAAATTCCTAAAGACAAACGAACAGCCCGTTTCCATTGTACACTGGTTTTTGCGGCTCCAGATAAAGAAAGTCTTGTGGTGGAAGAGGACTGGGAAGGGCAAATCGGTACGATTCCAAGAGGAAAAAATGGTTTTGGCTATGATCCACTGTTTTTTGTCCCTGAACAAGGAAAAACAGCTGCAGAGCTTCCTTCAGAAGTGAAAAATGAAATCAGTCATCGCGGGAAGGCTGTTGCCAAACTAAAAAATGAATGGGAAAGCTGGCTGAAGAACTAAACCGACAGGAGGAAATAGATGAAGTATTTAGTAGTAAGTGATAATCATGGTGACCGGGATATCTTAGTTCAGCTGGTCAACCGATATAAGGATGAAGTTGATGAAATGTTTCACTGTGGTGATTCTGAACTTGAAGCGTCAGATCATCTCTGGGATTATTTTACTGTGGTAGTAAAAGGGAACTGTGATTACGGTCCTGGATTTCCTGATACAGCTGTAAAAAATACAGGGCAAGACATCATTTTCATGACCCACGGACATCTTTCCAATGTTCGTTTTGGTCTGAATCAGCTGTCTTTACAGGCGGAAGAAGCTGGTGCAACAATTGCTTTGTTTGGTCATACACATGAAATCGGCTGTGAAATGAGACAGAACTGCTTGTTTTTAAATCCCGGTAGTATCCGTTTGCCAAGAGGACCGATTCAGATACAGTCCTACGCACTGATTGAAAGTACAGCAGATAACTTTGAGGTTCAGTATTATGACCGCAATTTTGAAGCTGTTTCAAAACTTCACTTTAAATTTAACAAATAATAAGAGAAATGCTAGTTCAAAAATGTTTTGCTTCAAGAAAAAGGCTGTACTGTATTGAAAATGTCCATGTGGAGTTATTTTTGTATAGTACGGCTTATTTCCGAATGAACAGCTTTGGGGCTTGTCTTTGCTTCGGATTTAGGTGTACTAAGAGGCGGGAATTTATTGTTTTCCCCTTTTTATAGTTAAACGACAGGACACTCAAAAATATAGTTTGGTATTTTACAGCTATCTAGAAAGCGCTTTAAAATAGTTTTTTACTACGATTTTATTATATTGTGGAGTAATTGTCTTTCCATCAGAACAGCAAATGAAGAGCCATAAGGAATGCAGATGTTTTCCCGTAAAAAAGTCAAGGGGAACTGAAATGTAAAATTTTTTAAACGAATGTGAAAAAACTGCGAATTTGAAGACATTCGACTTTCTTTTTTGTACAATGTAACTTGTAGGGTAAAAAACGAAATGGAGGCACTCCAATGATTGGAAATGCTGTTAAAGAATTATTACTTGAAAAAAAAGAAACATTTATGATACCAGCAGAGAATGTTGCAAATGTGATGTGCTTAAATCCGCTGAACCACGCGCTGCTTGTCTTATCACAGGTAAGGTATTCGAAGATTCCTGTATTAGACAAAGGAGATCGTTTCGTTGGATTGATTAGTTTAGCTGATGTAGTGGATAAGATGTTCGATTTAACTTCTGTCGATTTGGAAAAACTACAGGAATTTACTGTTGCAGATGTTATGGAAGTCGGTGTAGCTGTAATTGGCGAGAACTGGGATTTAGAAGATATCCTGCATTTACTGGTAGATTCTCCCTTCTTGCCGGTTGTTGACGACAATCAATGCTTTAAAGGAATCATTACTAGAAAAGAACTGCTGAAGGCTGTCAACCATATGGCACATGAATTGGAAAAGCATAATATCGTTTTGCCTAAAATGAATGAAGACGAGGAAGGTCAGGCAATCTAGTTGCTGCTGATTCACTTTTAGCTGCTTATTTGTTATGCTGTTTGTTAGAAACTGAAGGGAGTTAACGGGATGGATGCGTATGAAATTATTAGTTACATCGGGAATGCAGAAAAGAAAACACCAGTTAAAGTAACGCTAAAAGGGCGATTGAAGGAACTGATATATCCAACAGGTGTTAAAGCTTTTACAAATTGCAAAACAGGAACCTTGTTTGGAGACTGGTCGGTTATTCAGCCGTTTTTAGAAACGCATAAAGAAGTAATAGAAGATTATGTTGTTGAAAATGACAGCCGTAATTCCGCAATTCCTTTATTAGATACGAAAGAAATCAATGCACGAATTGAACCGGGAGCTATCATTCGAGATCAAGTAGAAATCGGCGATTATGCAGTAGTTATGATGGGGGCAATCATTAATATTGGTGCTGTGATTGGTGAAGGAACAATGATTGATATGGGTGCTATTCTTGGCGGACGGGCTACCGTTGGTAAAAACTGTCATATTGGGGCAGGCACGGTACTCGCTGGAGTGATTGAACCGCCTAGTGCAGAGCCAGTAGTTATTGAGGACAATGTATTGATTGGCGCAAATGCAGTCGTTTTAGAAGGAATTCGTGTCGGAGCAGGAGCAGTGGTCGCTGCGGGAGCGATTGTTGTAGATGACGTTGCTCCAAATACCGTTGTCGCTGGTGTGCCGGCGAGAAAGATTAAAGATATTGATGAAAAAACAAAAGGCAAGACGAATATGATGGATGAACTGCGAAAATTATAGACATTGAAGCTAGAGGGGGTGACCGAAGTGTTCTGTCTCAAGAAATGAAGCGGACTATATCGAAAATTGTTAAGAAGCACTGTGAAGGAATCGAGTAGCTGTTGATTGATGGCTAGCTGGTGTTTCTCCTATTTTCAGTGTAGTTCGCCTATTTCTGAGGAGACAACTTTTGGCACACTGTTTATTTGATTTTAGGGAGACAAGGGGATAAGAATGTCCTATTTGTCTATCAGGGATAACATTATAGTCGGTTAGAATGGAGAAAAGAACGTGATACAGGAACGGTTATGTGAGATTAGAAGAGCACTTCATCAAATTCCGGAAATTGGTCTTGAAGAATTTGAGACACAGCACTATCTATTGAAAGAGATTAACGCTGTTAAAACCTCGTATATGAAGATAAAAACCTGGCAGACAGGTACACTAGTTTTCGTTCAGGGCTATAATCCTGAAAAAACGATTGGCTGGCGTGCGGATATTGACGGCTTACCTATCACAGAAGAGGTCCTATCCGATTTTCGTTCAGTACATGAAGGGAAAATGCATGCCTGTGGTCATGATTTTCATATGACCATTGGTTTAGGCTTGATGGAAAAACTGTCTAGAGAACAGCCGAAGAATAACTATCTATTCCTATTTCAGCCAGCGGAAGAAAATGAAGCAGGAGGGATGCTGATGTATGAAGCAGGTGTCTTTGGCGACTGGCTTCCAGATGAATTCTATGCCTTACATGTGAATCCTGATTTACCAGTAGGAACAGTGGCAACCAGAAGCGGTACGCTTTTTGCCGCGACCTGTGAAGTTAGGCTTCATTTTAAGGGGAAAAGCGGCCATGCGGCATTTCCGAATGTAGCGAATGATATGATTATCGCAGCGACTAATTTTGTGCAGCAGGCGCAGACGATTATCAGTAGAAACGTTAACCCTGTGGAAGGCGGAGTTGTGACGTTCGGTACCTTTAACGCCGGAACAACGAATAACGTAATAGCAGGGGAAGCGAGAATCACTGGAACCATTCGCACATTGACTGATGAGAGCAATGCTTTGACTCAGCAAAGAATTAGAGAATTGGCAGTCGGCATCAGTCAGTCTTTCAATTGTGAAATAGATGTGATTCTTGATCAGAAAGGCTATTTACCAGTAATTAATAATCAGAAAACAACAGAAACGTTTGTTCAGTTTATGCAGAATGAGCAGGAGGTTGTAGTTGAAAAAGCTCCGGTTGCCATGACTGGTGAGGATTTCGGCTATCTGCTATCCAAAGTGCCTGGAACAATGTTTTGGCTAGGAGTGGAAAGCTTGTATGGCCTTCATTCTGAACGATTTGAGCCCAAAGAAGAAGCCCTGCCATTTGCTGTAGAACATGTTGGGAATTTTCTACAGTCATTAGATAAATGAGTAAAATGTTATAAAAAGAATAACCAGATATGCTTCTTAATGAAGTGTCTCTGGTCTTTTTTGTCTACAAATTGCTTAAATTGGCGGTTTATAATGTGATTTTGTAAAAAATCTGTTTCTTTCCGGAAATGTCTATGCTAAAATATATGTATCTTTGACATTAAGGAGAGAAAAAATGAAAAAAGTATTGTATTGTGTTGCGTTGGCAGCGTTATGTTGCCCAACGGTATTGAGTGCACAACAAGTTTTTGCTGAAGGAACACCTGCTTATGATGCAGCTTCCCGTGAAGCTGTACAAGAAGCGATTGAAAACTCGTTGACTGAACTCCCAGAAGGAACAACAGAAACAACCGAAAGCTCTGAGTTGACTGAGGGGACAGAAACAACAGAAGAGTCTTCTACAGAAGATGAAAGTTCAGAAGAAACAGAAACAACGACTGAAGAAACAACGGAGACAACAACTGAAGAAACAACAGAAGAGGCAGAGGTACCAGTTGAAACTGAAACGACAGAAGAAGCTGTATTGCCGGAAGTTGTTGAAGAGCTGGCAGCTGAAGAAGTTGCAACTCAAAAAGTTGCAGCAGTAACAATGAAAATTAATTTTATCCACAATGGAAGTTTGATTCATGTGGAAGAAATTGTAGGTTTTGATGGAGAGCCTTGGAATATGTCTGCACCAAAAGGATATGTTGTTTCGTCAATTTCAGATATACGTATTACTTCAAATAATTCTGCAGTTAGTGGTTCGGTACAAGGTTATTTGTCATCAGATTTGACTGTACTAACTGTAGAATTATCTCTTCCAACTGATACAAGTGTTGTCTTTAATTATGTTGATGATCAAAATTATATCATTACTGGAGGTTATCCGGTACCATATATTACTGGAACTCCTGGAGAAAAGTATACATTTAATCCACCGGAAATTAGAGGATATATTTATGAGGGCGGACCTATAACTGGTATCTTCGGTAATTCTGGAACAGAATTATTCCATGTAAAATATACTAGATTGGAATACGATTTGAATATTGTATGTGTGGACGAAAATGGTAATCAGTTTTATTCTGAGACACACAGAAAAAAATGGGATGATCATATTTGGATTAATCCCCAAATTTTCTCTGATAGAGAATTAATTGGTTTTGACGATTTGTTGGATATAGAAGGTAATCCTATTACAGCGAATGATTTTCCTTATTTATATACGTTTATTATAGGGGGAGAAACACTTGTATTTAGATATAAAACATTGTCTACTATAGAAGAATTGCCTGGTATAAATAATGTTGTTCCTCCTGCGACTATAGTTCAACCTGTTGTTCATAATAATCTCGCTCCAGAGCAGGTCATTCTGCCGCTAACGAATACAACTACTAAAACAGAAAACCAACTACCTGCAACAGGTGAAGAGTCGAGTGCTGTGGCATTGATTGTTGGAACCTCAATGGCTGCTTACGCTGGTTTCTTGTTGTTAAGGAAAAAAGAAACTGAATAAAACAGCTAAAAAACGGCTCTTTGTCAACTAATGTTGGTGAAGAGAAATCTTAGAATTTTTGAAGATCAAGAGGAAACATTTCTCTTGGTCTTTTTTAGTTTACAATTAAAGCGTTGCCGTGGCGAATCATAATTAAACGGCTCTTTGTCAACTAATGTTGGTGAAGAGAAATCTTAGAATTTTTGAAGATCAAGAGGAAACATTTCTCTTGGTCTTTTTTAGTTTACAATTAAAGCGTTGCCGTGGCGAATCATAATTCGCAGTTTGAAATTGTAAAAGCTACGGAAGCCATACGCATTCCTTTTTAAAACTTTGATATGGTTGTTTAAACATTCCAGCGGTCCATTGGAGTAGGTGTGTTGAAGAGCATTTTTGATTTGTGGAAGAAACTTTTTAAATGTCTCCAAGGTGGTTCGATAACTTTCTGGAAGTGTCGGATCAAAAGCAAGCAGTTCTTCAAAGTATTTTTGATCGCGTTTCTTAACTGCATAAAGCAAATCTTGGTATAGTTGGTAACCCGTTTGTAGTTCAGGCGAAACGTGAAGTAAGCGATCTACAATCTCTGTTTCTGTTAAACAGTTTTTAAAACCAGGACGCCAAAGGCGCTTTTCATCGTTCAATCTGCT